>JAEZIU010000142.1 GCA_023436485.1 Bacillota bacterium
GAATAATTATGTAAACTAACAAATATAGAAGGAGAATTAATATGTGCGGAATAGTTGGATATATTGGAAATAGAAAAGCAGTACCTGTTCTTATAAATGGATTGTCAAAGCTTGAATACAGAGGATATGATTCAGCAGGTGTCTCTGTTAATGAAGGCGGAATTTTAAAGGTTATTAAGTGCAAGGGCAGACTTGCATGTCTGGAAGAAAAGCTGGAATCAGAGAAGTTAAACGGTTGTATGGGAATCGGTCATACCAGATGGGCTACTCACGGCGAGCCTAATGATGTTAATTCACACCCACACATAAGTCAGTCAGGTGAAATAGTTGTTGTCCATAACGGAATTATTGAAAACTATATGCAAATAAAAGAGTTTTTAAAAGGTCAGGGTTACGTATTTAAATCAGAGACTGATACCGAAGTTATTGCACACCTTGTGGAATATTACTATGAGGGAGACCTTGTAGATGCTGTTATGAAGGCAATTGATGAAATCGAAGGTTCCTATGCACTGGGAGTGCTTTGCAAGGACGATGAAAATATGTTTGTCTGTGCAAGAAAAGACAGCCCATTGATTATAGGTCTTGGTGAAGGTGAAAACTTCATTGCTTCGGATATTCCTGCAATTCTTGAATACACCAGAGATATTTATATTCTTGAGGATAAGGAAGTTGCCATTCTGACCAGAGACAGCGTACAGGTTTTCAATAGTCTTGGTGCTCCTGTTGATAAAGAGATTTTCAAGGTAAACTGGGATGTGGAAGCTGCTGAAAAGGGCGGCTACGAGCATTTTATGATGAAGGAAATGTTTGAAGAACCAAAGGTTATAAGGGATACTATAAATCCTCGTTTAAAGGACGGTGGACTGGTTCTGGATAATGTAACCATTACCGAGGAAGATATAAACAAGCTGGAAAAAATCTATATTGTTGCCTGTGGAACAGCTTATCATGCAGGTGTTATAGGAAAATATATTATAGAGAAGCTTTGCAGAATCCCGGTAGAAGTGGATGTTGCGTCTGAATTCCGCTACCGTGATCCTCTTATTTCAGATAAGAATATGACAATAATAATAAGTCAGTCGGGAGAAACTCTGGATACTCTGTTTGCACTCCGTGAGTCAAAGAAAAGGGGAGCAAGAATTCTGTCTATAGTTAATGTTGTTGGTAGCTCAATTGCACGTGATTCAGATGATGTTCTGTACACATGGGCAGGGCCTGAAATTGCTGTTGCATCAACAAAAGCATACAATACACAGTTGACTGCTCTTTATATGGTGGCTCTTGAGCTTGGGCTTAAAAAGGGTACAATCACAAAAGAGGAAGCCGACGCTGTTCTAAATCAGCTAAAAGAGATTCCAAACGATATTGAAAAGATTCTGGAGAATAAGGATGATATACAGAAATTTGCTCATCAGCATTACAATGCAAAGAGTATATTCTTTATCGGAAGAGGCCTTGACTACGCTCTCTCATTGGAAGGCTCGTTAAAGCTGAAGGAAATCTCATACATTCACTCGGAGGCATACGCAGGTGGTGAATTAAAGCACGGAACTATAGCACTTATTGAAAAAGGAACTCTTGTTGTTTGCCCAATGACTCAGGATACCCTGTTTGACAAAATGGTAAGCAATATCCGTGAGGTTAAAGCCAGAGGTGCGGTGGTTCTCGCTATTACACAGGAAAAGCATGCAGAGGAACTGCGAAAGACAGCTGACACTGTAATAACTATACCTGACGTGGACTCACTAACTGCTCCAATTTCAGCAGTTACCCCGTTACAACTATTTGCTTACTATATGGCAATAGAAAAAGGCTGCGATGTTGATAAGCCGAGGAATCTCGCTAAGAGTGTAACTGTGGAGTGAGTGGATGGGGTGAAAGGTTCGTGTGGGTTCTCAAATAGTTTGAGAATCATCTCAAAAAGATTGAGAATATACCTCAAAAAGATTGAGAATGAAAGTTCTCATAGAGTTTAGAACTACAAAAATAATTCTTAAAAAGTAATGTGTCTTGGTATGAAAATCAAGATGCATTACTTTTATATTTGATTTTAGGTGGAGAAATAAAAATGAAATTTTTAGCACGTCCACGTCCTTATAGATATGAAAGTTTATCAAACTACATAAAAAGAATAGCTGAGGCTAATTATTGTAGTCAATTGCAAATTAGGTCGCTTTGGAAAATTCCAAACCATTGGTCCTCGGCAAGAGTAAATTGTAATTTAACTGAACAAACCTGCAGGGCTGTAGAAGAGTCTGTGAACTTAACTGTTGAAAAAGTAAAAGCCTTGGGGATAGACCAGTTTGGGGATGATGTATGGAAGTACGCAAGTGAAAATTATTTTCAAATCGATAAATCTAATTTTGTAAGTGAAACAAAAACAAAATTTTGTCCTCAATGCCTTAAAAAAAATCACTATCATAAGATTTACTGGCAGTTGAAAGATATATTAGTTTGCTTAGAACATAATATTGCGTTAATTGGAAGTTGTGTGAATTGTGGTTCGGATATTAAGGTCGAGGATGTAATTGAAGGTTTTTGCTCAAAATGCGGTGTCAACTTGGAAAATGCCGTACAGAAAGTATGTTCTGAAGATTTAATCACGAGCAATCAAGTACACTTATATAAAGCTTATGGTATAAAGTACTTTGATGAAACAGACAAAGTATATGATTGTACTGACCCTGATTTCAAGTATTATTTGCATCTGTATAATTTTGTATATAACTATATTGTTGGGAATAAAAAATATTTTTACGATATTAGTAAAAATATAAATATCATAAAATTTAATAACTACTTAGAAGAATTACAAGCTGCAGCAAGTGCGGAAAAAATTATTGAAAATTCACCGACTGCACTAATTTCACTATTTGATGAAGCTTTAGAATTGATAAAGTATAAAAGTTTTTCAAATGCTTCAGATTACATTCTTAATCCAGTTATGTTAATAAAAGATCTTAAAATTAATGCATTTCAAAAAAGTATTACATATAAATCAATATTTAGTGCTGTCATTGATTATTTTAACAATCAGGAGGAGTTAACCCAGTTTGTGAAAAGGTTCGGAGACATCATTATTTGCGACAGGTATATATCTACAAAGAACGTACATTTTTTATTAGGCATTCCTGAGCCTGACTTGAAAAGATTATTTAGATGCTTTAAAGCAAACGAAATATTCAAGGGTTATCTCATAAAAGAGTATAGAATTTATAGTTTTATGGATATTCATGATTTGTATCTTTTTATTAATAGCTTATCCAACTTAATTGAAATAGTTGGTGATGTACATATAGAAGTGGGTTACTCAAGGTACACATCTTTTAGAAAATTTAAGCAGATGCAGCATGGGACTGTTGATTATTCGGAATTGTATGAACGTGTAATTCGTAATAAGATTAAAATATATTCAGTAAAATACAAGGCTTTTCATATTGATAAGTTATATTTACAAATTAATATAAATTAATTTAAATTATTATGATATAAGGACTTATTGCAAGAGATTTTAAAAAACATGAAATGGATGCTACTCATTTCTAACAGTTAAATACATTTTCCCCAGTATCATATAGAACTCTGTCAAAAGCCTCCGCAAGTGCAGATACCGATATCTGATTCAGATTTAATTGAAGAGATATGTTTGATGCTTCTAGGACTAAATCTTTAATATTCCGCATTATTCCACTTGTAGCAATGTGAATTTTTTTACTAAGTTCGGTAGAGCCTAAATTGGATAAGTTTTTAAAAGGTAGCTCATTGTCATATAGGCGTAGGAATTTCCTAAATGAAATATCGTACTCAAATGGCAATAGTTCTTCTTTATATCTTACCCTGGTTCCTAGTTGTTCATTTTCTACGAAAATACGCTTTGAATCCGGCATACCCATAAAAATAATAGGTATTCGTACTTCATCGATTAATTCTTTAAACCAGTCAGACGAATCCCTGAGAAGTTTTTGACTATTTCTATCAACCAGATGCTGAACTTCATCTATAAAAATAATTTCTACTTTGGATACTTTTAAAAAATTATATAGGCGTTTTGTTTGAGTAAAAATATTCCTTCCCTTTGCATAAAACGGATCACCTAAGCTTTGAAGCATACTATTTGGCAAACTTCCTATATAAGCAGGACAAGGGATAATAGAATAAAATACAGGCTTTTGAGTATATTCAGGTAACTCTTTTTCAGGATATCTCTTTAAATAAGTTTCGCTAAATGTAGTTTTCCCTATACCGGATTTTCCTATTATAGTCATGCATTGAGGCTTTGAAAGATATTTGGTGCTATTGTGACACTCTTCAATTTTCTTGAATACTGATTGTGCCTTAGAAGATTGAATAATAATACCATCAATATATCTCAATTTTTCAACCAAACTTAGATTAATCAATGCTTCTTTATCCATTTCTAGTGGCTGACAACTTGAAGTTTCAAGCGGCTGATTTACTGGGTTAATCATAATATGCTAATCCTTTAAATAATTATTTGTTACTTCAAATTCTGAGTAGTCCAGAAGTTCCAGATCATCGGTTTCTTCATTGCTTTTTAGCTTCTTTTTTGAAGATTTATTCTTTTCTTTGTTGATACAAACTACCTTTTCATGAGAAGTAGTTGAAATGCTGTTAAATACCTCTGGAATGATTGTATTAGTTTCTTCAGGCAACTTTTGACCGAGGTCAGCTAAATTTACTTTAGACCCAGTATCGCAATTTTGATTAATATATACACTTTTATTATAGTAAGAATTCTGTTTTTTCTTACTCTCAATTTCTTGCTGTGAGTTAATTTTTTTGGCACGTGCAATTTGAGCTTTTGTATAATTTATCCCGTTTTCTATCATTTGCCGTATTTGAGCCTTTGATTTTACTAATTCAAATTCATTTATTTTCGCATAAGTATTTCTAGCATATTTTTGTATTTCTTTATGCTCCCATTCTGTAAGATTATTAGAGTAAGTCTGGTTGGTACATAATGCCTTAATCCATTTTTTATCAATTATATTGTCATAAACATAAATTTGGCCTATGTTTAGAGGATTATATTTGATTTTAAATGATTGTTGTGAGCCATTATTCTCTTTGTTAAATTTTAAGAAGAATTTATATAGTTCATCAGAATTATAATGTAAATTCTGATGAACTATCCCACGTCTTGTTATTTGCCTATATTCTACCTTACCCATTAATACAGCTATTTCTGAGGCACTATTTGGCAAGCAAATAGGAAACTCTTCAGTAGCTATCTGCCACAATTTATGAGGAATACCTCCAGCTCCTTTATTAAGATCCTGACTATATACATCAATAATCCATTTATATATCAATGCTAAAAAGGTTGAAAAATTCAGCTCTGCCAGTTCTACAGGATTTTCATCACCTAATTTTTGTGGATTTGATCTGGTTGTGCCCGGTAGAGTATGAAAGAGGCCCGTGTTCGCACTTCTGAAAAACCTCTCAATAGATCCTTTCCATTGAGGTACCTTTGGCGGACAAAATTGAAGTTCAAATCCTATTTGATAACTGGCATCAATCATTGCTTTATTCTTAAACTCTAAGCCATTATCAATAACGATTGTCTTTGGTAAACCAAAGGCATTCCAATCATTTAATATAAATGGGTATGCTTCCTTAACGAAGGATTTATGGGTTAATATATGACGGATACATTCCATTACCTCAGTCCAACCTACACCGTTACTCATGCCAATACTGAATCCTAGAGGGTATCTGGTTAACTTATCTATTGCCATTACGAAATATGGTCTGCCTATAACTTCACCCATTTCGTCTACAATTATGACATCAACGGGGGTATGGTCGATTTCTACTCTTTCCATAGGATACGTTACTTTGACGCCATCGCCAACAGGATTGAATAATCTTTCAGCAATTCTTTTGCCGACTCTTCCGGCAACTAACTCATATTCAGGTATCTTATTTACATATCTTGAAAATGAAGATAAAGGTGGACAGATTAAATTATCGTTAGAATACTGGTTATGATCATAGATTTTTTCCATGACAATTGAGCGAAGGTCTTTTATTGTTATTCTAGTCTGCTTCAAGTAGGCCGATTTAATTGACTCACTTATAAAGTTCATAATAATTGGCGAAATTCTGGCCCTATCTTTTCCTCCGCATGCTTGGTAACTAGGAACAAGAGAACGAAAATCACCGTTTGACTCATTATAGGATTTAATCCACCTATACAAACTGGGCTTGCTTACGTTATATATTTTTTTAAAGGGTGATTTATTTAATAGGTTGGGATTGTTTTTCCAATCCTTAACTTCCGCTACACGAGCATCAACCATCGCCATAGTTTTATAACCGTTTATAAGCGGTTTTATAACTTCGTATCTAAAAATAGCCTCATCTCTATGAGCCAAATCATCTATATCGTCAAACGTATAAGAAGTATTGATTTTATCAGTTGATTTTATTGTATTCTTGCCAGAAACTTCAAAATGAAGTAAACCGATGCTTAAGTAAGAGTAAATTTCATTATTGGTGAATATCTTTGTATCACCGAAGTCTTCATCAATTACTTCGATGGTTGAATGGGGTAATTGCTTAATTATTTTGTAAGTATTATTTTGCAATTTGAATCTAGTGCCAACAATTAATTTAACCCCATGCATCTAATTCACCAACCTCTCAAATTTATTGTAAAATTAAGCTTGATTTACTAATAGGATTTTCCATATTTGTTTTTATATACTTAGAATATAATAAAGCCAAGATATATTGATAGTTAGTTAAATTTGCAATTTCATCTTGAGTTTTAAGGCATAATAAAAGTTGAGAAATGCTCATTGCACCATTTTCAATCAGTAAATTTCTTATACTTAATTTTACTGATGCAGGAACATTAACTCTTGAGTATCCAAAAAGAAACTTGATATTTTTTATTAATCTTCCTGAGTATATCTCTTTATCGGTCAGTATTCTAAATTTCATATCATTTGCTATACAGTATTTGTTTGCAGCAATATATTTTGCATACTTAGTTTCGTTTTCTTTAATTTTGTCCCAGGTAGTTTGTGGCTTAACTTCGAATACTACTACTTTGCCAGATTCATAATTTACTTGGAAATCTGGGGTATAGTTATAAGCTTTATTTTGGATATGATATGTGATTTTAAAGGGTTGTTCAGAATAAGAGCTAATTGCATCATCAAATTCGAAAAGATAAATGCAATCTCTCTCCAACAAAGATTCATATGCAATTGGTCTTTCGTTTTTCAAACTGGGTACATACCCTGTGTTCTTTCGTGAACCAGAATTTGTTATCTTTCGTACAGGCATTGTTGTAAACCTTCTTTGATAATTATTTATTAATTTTATAATACTTCTCACGTAATATGACCTGTTGTTCTTTTCGCTCCAATATATCATTAATCAGAAAAAGATTCTTTTTTATAGGAGTCAGTTTTCCGGTCTTGACCAACTGGCTGAGCCTTGCCCTACTGATTCCAAGTAACTCGGTTACTTCTCTTGATGTAACAACGCTATTCTTTATTTCTTCTACATTAACAGAATACATATATCCCCTTAAAAGTCCCATTTTTTACATAATAATACTAACAAATCTATTAACATTTGTAAATAGATTTTGCTTAAACTGATTGGTTTTTTAATAAGTTTGATATTTTTCTTGTAACCTCGGGCATTGTACGAACGATTACGGTTCTTTTCTTTCCAAGGTGAAGATATAATTGATCACTATAAACATGGATGCCAGAGAGGTTTTGTTGTAAGATGTACTTTTTTGAAGAATCTATATACAAATTTGATTGATTCTTTCGAATTATTCCAGATTGTACGGTCTTTGCTTTTTGTATTTTATCAAGTAGCCCCCAGTTTCTGAGAGTTTCCGGACAAGTATTTAAAATACTACAGATACTCTTAACGGTAATCAAACTATTCTTTTCAACCAAATATTTGATAGCATGATCCAATTCACTGCATAAATTGTTTTCATTTTTGGTTTTATCAGGTCTTAATATATGTCTATTTATATATGCAATTCGGATTTGTGGTAAAAACCAATAGTACAAAAAAGAATTATGGCTTAAGTCCAAAGAAGCTCTTATTTTTTTACTTCCCCATCCTAAATTAATTAATTCAATTATTTTTTCATCTATGCCAACGTCATGTTCCTTGGGTAATTCTATTTGCAGATTTTGCCTGTTAATTAATGAATTAGCTGATAAAAAGATAATGCACCTTTTAATTTTATCTTCAGTAGTGCTGAATAATGTAGCAAGCTTATCCAAGGATAAACCTGAATCTAAAGAATTTTTAATTTTGTCCCATGCAAGACTTATAAAGTAGCCCCGTTCTTTCAGTTCTTTGGTTGTATTATCTATAGCATATTCAATACCGCAGCAGGGGCAGTACATGTAATAACCTAGAGTTTGACCGGATGACAGGTGCTTAACAGATGTAGTAGTTCTCTTCAAATTACCGGCTTTTAAATAATTTTTACACCAAGGTGCTATACAATGATAGTTATTCTTGAGTAAAACAGGCCTCATAAAAATATTATCTATAAAATCGTTAGGGATTTGGCAAGTAAAGAAATCCTCTAATGACATGTTGTTTTTCCTTGCAAAATATAGGATGTTTTTTAAGTGTATAAATGTTTGGGTAGATTTAGTTTCCCTTGCTACTTGATAGTTGCCTTTTAGTGTAATTATTTCATTTTCAGATAAATCGCTGTTTTTACAGGCGAGCAAGATCCGAAGGGCCAAGTTTTGCTGGGCTGAAAGACCGTTGATATCAACTATTGGTGGCTTCAATATATCAAGGAGAAACGACCAATCAGTAAATACTCTATAATCAAAATCATTTGGTATATAATGCTTACTATAGCATTTATTCAATTCAAAATTACAATTGGGACACATTCCTAAGTCACTATTGCTAGGTAGAGTCGGTATAAGCGTACTGCAATTCGGACATTTACACTCCAATTTAACATTATGCTCAGGACAAAAACTTAATTCTTTAACCTGCCATATCAGCTTATACAAGTTCTTTTTCTTAAGGCATTCCGGACAAAACCTTCTATGTTCCGATATTAATCCGCTCAGACATCTGGTTGATGGCATTATTTCTCTTGATATGCTCATTTTTTCGAATAGAGGTATAAAGGTAAGTGATTCTAACACTTGAGTATCACTTAAAAGCATTTGCCCAAGTTTCTTCATATCGATAAGGTTAATTGGGCAAACATCTATGGCAGAAGACTTAGAAGATTGTGGGTAGTGAACTCCTTTTCGAGATAATAATCTCCATAATTCATGAGCCGAGACAAAATTTGCTTTTGAAACTCTATGAATATAACTTGACAGAGATTCTCCTTCTAATAGTTGCGGTCTAAATAATAATGGCAATACTTTTCACCTCTAATAAAGAGTATTGCCACTCTAAATTAAAATTAGGTAAATAGTTATGCTTCTAAAAGTATACAATTATTTGCTTCTATTTGAGCATTATTCTGTCTAATAAAATAATTGAAAAGGTATTCTTTGAAAGAATATGTTAATTTATGAGATATATTACAAAATATATAGAAATATGGTAAAATGGGGATGGATATATATAATAGGCACTTTAGCTATAATGGAAAACGTGTAAGATAGTTTTCGATTGGTGTAGCTATATGTTAGGGGGTATAAAGAATTGAGCGTTGATACATTTGAATTAGATTATATTATAAGAACTATTCCTAATTATTACAATCGAGTTGATATAAAAAGTATAGGGAGAAAATTAGGAATTAATGAAAGTGATTATTACGTAGAATCTTTACCTCTTTTAAATGTAAGTGAGAATCTTGTTAATAGAATTAGGCAACTTACAAAATGTGAAGAACTGAAAGACATTATCAGTGCAGATCCCGTTCTTAAAAGACCTGATTTTTTTAGTAATTTTGCTTGTGATTACTATACAAAAGATAGTTTAAACAATATTAAGGCAGAGAGTTTTGGAAAGTTTTTTACTGCTTTACTAGGGAATCTTGATAATTTGGAAGAAAAAGATTTTGAAGAAAGTGAGCTTATTCCACCTATAGAATTTGAAGATAAGATGAGAGAAAAAGCAAAATTGAATGAGGATATTGTTAGATCAGGTCTAGTTATTAAAAATGATATTGTGTCTTTAAGAAAACGTGCCAATGCACTAGATTATAAACAATATGAGATACTATTACAGAGGATTGGTAGGATATATAGAAACACTATTTGTAATATATATCCAGAGGATACTGTAGTTTCTAGTAAAAGGTTTAGAAAACTATATATACTTATACAAGAAAATATCCCATCTGATATTAAGGAAAATTGTGAAGACCTAGATATATACATTGAAGGTTTAATCTATGATACTATAGCTCACTGTTTAATTTTTAACCAATAGGAGTAAAACTATGGATAACCGTTTTTTTGACATAGATAGTAATGTTTATTTAAATAGTATATATATATTGTGTTCTATATATAAATCGGATAGAACTTTAAGTATTAAAGATATACTATTTTCATTATATTTAATAAAAAGCCCAAGTATTTCTTTGGCCTTATTAGATGGTAAAAGTAAGCTTTCATTCAAGAAGAAATTACACGCCTATGATTTTAATAATATTCAAAGTGAGATGATTAAATATACTTCTAAGATTTTTACGGATGGGCTTTATGAATCATTATCTTTTTTATTTGGAAAAAATCTTATTACATATGACATTAATTCCTCGCTTGTATATAAATCAGAGAACTTTGATAAGCTTAATTTTAAAAGGTTTCCAAAAGACTTAATATATAAGGCCGATTATGCAAATAAAATCATTAGAAATTACTCTCAAATAGAACTGGAATCAAAAATTAATAACTTATGGAAGGTGTTGCTATGAATAATCCTTTGTATATCAATAGAATTCTTGTACATCCTAAAATGGGAAGATGTGACGTTACTTTTAGACAAGGCCTTAACGTTATTTTATCTGAAGATGTCCTTAATATTTCTGAAGAAATAACTGATCAAAATGATAAGAATTTAAATGAAAATAAATCAATGGACTTAAGAAATAGTACAGGAAAAACAACATTCATCCATCTTGTTGAATACGCATTTGGAAAGGATTCATTTATAGATAATGAATATGAGGAGAATAGAAATTTATTTCAAGGTACATATGTGATAGCTGAATTTAGTGTGAATGGAAATAGGTATACTGTTAGTCGAAGCATACTTGATAACGATATTGTTATTTTATATAAAGATTGGGTAGCTGAATCGTTAATTGATGGCAAGAACAATCAAAAGATCCATTCAAAAACTGACCTTGAAGGATACATAAGTTTTTTTGAATGGGAGATTTATCATGGAACCAACTATTTTAAAGATACACAAATAGTTGGTTATAGAGCTATCATGAATTTTATAATTCGAGACCAGTTTTTTGGGTTTACCAACTATTATTCAGGGTTAAAAATGGAACAAGCTGAATTTAGTAGAACAAGATTAGACTTTTTGTTTGGATTAACTACTCCTGAGAAACTTTCTCTTAAAGATGAAATTTCTAAACTTACATCAGATAAGAAATTATTAAGCAATGAATATACTGTTTTAAATAAGTATCTTTTACAAATATTGAAGAATACGCCTGCTTCAATTAAAAAAGAAATAAAAAAAAATGAAAGAAGTATTAATAAACTAAAGATTGAGCTTGAGAAATATAATGATGAAGTTATGACCTCTGAAACAATAATGGATAATGAAAAAAGTATTAAAAGCAATTTAGAATCCCAAAGTAAAATGGTTTTAAACGATATTACAGCAATTAAATCTAGGATAAAAAATTATAGTAGTACTTTAAATGAAATTGACAACGAATTAAGCAAATTGAATCATATAAGTGTTTCAATGAGTATGCTAAATCCATTTCAGTACATGAAATGTCCTGTTTTTATGGAGGATATTAATTTTAAATCTAACGCTAACCATGTATGCCCACTTATAGAAAGTGATGAAGAAAAAAATAAAAATAATGAAATTATAGAGGCGAGAAAGAAACTTTTAGAGTATGAAAAAAAAGATTTACAAAGGGCATTAGTATACCTTGACAAGCAATTAATTGCATCAACTACTAGTTATAGCCTCTTAATAAAAGATATACATGATGTGAATCTAAAAATTGAGAGTAAAGAAAAAAAAGTTATAATAATGCGTGATTACTTGAGGGATCAAATTAAAGAGCTGGAATACGAAAATAAAACATTTGAACATCAAATTTCTCAATATTTATATCTAGATAATTTGAAGAAAGAAAAAAATGCTAAGAGTAATGATATAAAAATTAAAAAAGCTGAATTGAGTAAATCAAGTAGTAGTATAGATAGAATCATAGAAATATATAATGAGATTATTGAGTTTTTAAGCAGAAATTCCCGTGAAGGTACTATAGATAGTAAATCTTTTGAACCATCAATACTGTTTAAAAATAATCAAAAAGATACAGGTGCTGGTATGAAAAGCATTGCAATTATAGCTTTTGATTTGACTATGTTAACACTTTCATTAGAGGGTAAATCTCAAAATAAATATCTACCATATATGGACTTCTTAGTACATGATTCTCCTAAAAGAAACGACATAGATTTGGACATGTATAAAAAGGTTTTTGACTATGTGATAACGTTAGAAGAAACATATCTACCTTTAGGTACGGGATTCCAGTACATTATAACTACATTGGATACATCTAAAAAAGTCTTAGATAATAAAGATAAATATGTAAGACTAACATTAGATAATTCAGGAGATGGGGGCAAATTATTTGGAACTACAATTAACATCTAAAACCAAGCAGAGATTAATTGACTGCATAACAAAATATTATTCTTCTTTTGATATTCGTAGTATCGGTAGAATGTTAGAAATTGATGAAACGGAGTATTTTAGCCCAATGATGCCTAATAAAGTTCTTGCGGATGAGTTTATTACTAGAGTATTTCAATTATCAAAGCAAGCTGATATGTTGGACATTATTAAAAACCACTCAACACTAAATCGTAAACAGATAATAAATGATTTAAATATAGTTGATGAAGTGTTTACTAATAAGACCGATGATAAAACCAATATAAGAAACATTATACACTTATCTGATATTCACTTGGGAACACTTGAAGATTCACAAAGGTATAGATTACAGTTAAATACAGACCTTGCGTTAGCCTTAAATATAGAGAAAATTGACTTCTTAGTACTTTCCGGAGATATATCGCATCGTGCTACCGAAGAACAATATAATGCAGCAGTACTGTTAGTTGAAAGCATTATATTAAAATTTAATATAGATAGAAATAAGATAATAATAGTGCCAGGAAATCATGACGTAAACTGGGATATATCTAAAAAATCTGCCATTTCGTCAAGTGAAGATAGTGTACTTTTCGATGAGGAAATCTATAAATTAAGATTTGATAACTTTAATAAATATTTTTACAAAAAAATTTGTAAGAAAACCTATCCCCAAATTTATAGTAAACAAGGATTGTTATATGAATATGAAAAAGAAAAAATCATTATTTTAGGACTTAATTCAGCTTGGCAGATAGATCATATAAATAAATATCGTTCATCAATTTACATAAATTCCCTTGATGATCCTCTTGATAAGACCATGGACAAAAATTATAATGATTGGCTTAAGATTGCAGTGTTTCATCACCCGGTAAAAGGTAAAGAGTCAATGAATGATGAATTTTTACAGCTTCTAATAAGGCATAATTTTAAAGTATGTATGCATGGACATATTCATGAAGCAAAGTATGACTTTTGCTCATATGGAAATGACAAGGAAATCGCTATTATAGGTGCAGGAACATTTGGTGCTCCAGATGAGGAACATGTATTGGGTGTACCTCTTCAATACAATTTTATAAATTTAGGGGTAGATAACAAAAAAATTAGAGTTATTACTAGAAGGAAAGAAAACACTGATGGTGCCTGGGAAGCTGATGCTCGGTGGGGAAATAAAGATAAACCGGTTGCTTTTTATGATATCGATATATCTAAATTACATAAATCCAAATAACTCAGTAATTTAATAGTGAAAACTTATTATAGTTTATAACGTATTACAATAGTGTAAAAATAAGCTGTTATTATATTTAAAGCAGGAAGAAACAAAAATATATATGAGCCATATAATCAACCATACAGGATTTCAATGAGCTAAATATTTAAGTGGTATTTAATAAATTTAATAATATTAAAGGGTGAAAATTATGAAAAAGGTATTATTAAAGAAATTCAATTTTAATAATAAAGATATAGTTTTTAATGAAGGTGAGAACTATATAATTGGTCCAAATGCTTCTGGAAAGACAACATTATTTTATTTAATGCAATATTGTTTGGGACTAAAAAAATCAATGCCTAGATTACTTACATCATCTTTTACTAATAATTTATCACTTGATGTGAGTTTTGAAAATAAACTAATTCATATAACAAGACAAATTGGATCAGATAATATTATTTTTGATGGGGACATTAGAGATAAAATAAAGGCATCTTCACTATCACTTGGTGACATTTATAATGAATTATTACAACCTAACATTGATAAAGATGAAGATAGGATGGCAGCAATTGAAATCCTAAAGTTAACATTTGGAGGGGAGAATACCTCACGTCCATTCAAAGAGACAAATATTTTTAAAAAGATTTTAGGAATAAATATTATGTTACCTATTCAAATAAAAAAGGAAATTGATAAGTTTAAGGAAGAAATTGAACTTGAAAATGCTACTAGGCGTACATTACAGAACTATATTAATAGAGTTGTGTTAGACCTAAAAAATGAAAAGGATAAGGTTAGTGATATTGAATATGTTGTTAATATATTAAACAAACAATTTCTTACTATATGTAATGAGGTACTACATAAAAATTTGTTACTTGAAGAAGCAGAGGCATCCTTACAGAGCGTGAATTTACATAACGAAGAACTGTTTTTTGAAAGAACAAGGATAATACAACCACTTTTTTATAGAATAACAACTGAATTGGGTATAGCACACACTGTGAATATATGTAATATATTTAATGGTAAAGAACTAATGAATTTTTCAGGTGGCGAAATTATGTTATTAAATCTTGCTGCATTGATTATTTTATGTCGTTTTGATGAATACGATTGGCATAATGGATGTGGACTACTTGTTAACGATACTCCACACTTCGAAATAAGCAATAATTATTTTGAAGACCGTTATAGAAAGATTATTTCTGAGGAATGTAAGTCTGGAAAATTACAGTATATTGAATTTAGATATGATAAAAAAAGCATTAATAATAATGCGATAGTACTAGAATTAGATGGCAGGGGGTTTCTATATGGAAAAGAAGCCTTTGCTTAAGTTTTCGTTTATTTTACCGCTATTAAGCTTAATTGTGTCAACAGTTGTGCTATTATTTGGAAATAACATAGTCGATAGATTTACTGGACCCAATATTACTATGAATTCAACTAAGGTTAATTTGAACTACCCAAAAGATATGACCCAAGCATTAAAAGAATATGCTGCAAATAACAATGTATCATATTTTCCAGATAGCTATGTAATTATTACAATAATGAACAAAGGGTTTATAGCTTCAAAAAATGCCAATATTCAAATAAAAGTTGGTGGAGAGATTTATGATTTATCATTTTTTAGTACGGAAAATGTGACCGAGAATAAACGGATAGATGATTCAACTTATAACATTCAGGTTCCAAGATTATCAAAAAATGCATATATTGAACTCAAAGTTTGGATAAAGGATAACAAACAGCCGATAAGTATAATTTATGCAGATGAATTTAATAGCAGGCAATTAGTTCAGAGTAATTCATCAAGTGAAACGTTACCGATAATCACAATACTAATGCTTGCGATAATAATTATGTCTTTGATTTTCTTAGCAAAGCGTATGATTGAGAAGTTTATTACTTATATGGAGAATAAAAGAATTCAACAAGACTGTGACTTTCTTATTAAATTAAGTGAGATGTTTGATGAAAAAGAGCAGGAAGAAGATTTGACATTAATTGATGAATCAAATTCCGATGGTAGTAGTGAAAAAACACAAGAGAGGTTAAAGAATCTTATTCGGAAAGCAAGAGAAGTTTAGAATACTGCGAATAAAAGAGAATTTGTATAATATATATTAAATAAATAGGATGGTCGTTATGACAAATTTTAACTTAAGTGAATATAAAAAATTATTGTTGGAGAATTAATTGACGGAAAAAGGATTATAAAAATAGGAGACGAAGAATTCTTAATTCAATTATAACCTTCATTGAAGCATGAAACTTATTCTCAAACTTTTCGAGATTAACAGCCGTATTCTCAAACTATTTGAGATGCATTCTCAATTTTAGTGAGATTAAGCTATTAAAAATAAGCGTTTTGGGCATTCCATTCTCAAACTTTATGGGAACTTACAGTTCGTGTTGAGGAATCATAAAAAAGTTTTAGAATTAATAATAAAGTTGTAGAATTTATAATAAAGTTTTATAACTAAAAATACTAGTGGGATAATATAAAAAGAGAATTTACATCTTGCGCTGTAAATGAATAATATATAAAAAGAAAAATTTAAGTCAAATGTGCCCTCGAAAGAGGGCATTTTCAATAAGATTAAATTTAATAAATGGAAAGGTAAAAAATATGTAGACTATGGTGACTTCAGACTCAATGTCTAAAATTAGAACAAATAAAACGGGTACAACTGTAAATTCTTAACGTAGTAAATAATTTCTTACAAAATAAGGATGAAAAAATATCAAAAATCAATGGTATCATTCTAGCATATATTGTACAAAAATTATTTACAGTCCCGTCCCAGAAAAATAGGACATACCGCCATACATCAAGGAATGATAACATTTACCTCAGTATTACCGTTATGATACTTTTGAAAATCATTAAATCTTACTATTTACAATAGCAAAAATTGTACTAATTATTGCAAAAACAGCACTAATTACAGTAAATATAATAATTATTCTATTAATCTTTTCTTGGTATTTAAACAAAATATCATTCTCTGTTAATTGAAGTATATTTATAAGTTTTTCTTTATCATTGTAATATTTCATATTTTCTAATAATAATTCTCCTAAACCTTCCACCTTAAATAAAAATTTAAATTCGAGTTTCTTAAGGACTTCTATTATCTCCTCTCTGTTTTTTTTTAGATTAAGTATTTCAATTTTCAAACGGTTTTTATGGTAATCTTTCTTTTTTACCCTATTATTGTCTTTTATTATTTTTTGAAGATTACTTTTTAATATTAATGCCATTTCTACAGTGTACAAAATACCATGATTTAATCCAGCGATATTAGGGTTATACATATAATACTGTTCGATATAATCAAAATAATTTTTCCTAAAATTTCTTTGATACTCCCTGTAGTTTTTAGCCTCAGGGGAATTTACAAGGTTAAAAACTATACAACTATCCAGATGGGGGAATACCCTTAAGAATTCTCTTGTAGTCCAAGCTATATTAAGTTTGCTTTTAACCTTATCCGTTGGGATAAAAGCCCAACCCTCGTCGCAAGTCAACAATCCATATAGTGGTTTCAAAACCATTATGTCATTAAAATCTACATTTAAACCACCAAAGTCATTAATCTCTAAAATTGTATATGGTATGTCGACAGTTTCGTATTTATTTGAGAAAATTCCTGAAATATTTGAATATCTTTCAAATATTTCTTTGATTGAAATTTTACATTTTTCTATTTTATTGGATTTAATTAAATCAATTTTAATATCTTTATAGAAGCATTGCCTTAAATATATAAGTTTCTCAATGGTAAAATCCTTTAATTTAAAACAAATCATTAGAGAGCAAGTAGGAACTTCAGGAAATTGTGAAAGGATCACGCTGCAAAAAATCTTCTTTTTCTCACCTAATTCACTAATGCAAAGTTCCAATGAGTCTAATTCAAATCTTTTTATATTATTTACCTTTTTACGGTAATAAAATTCATCTGTGATGGAAAACATATATGAATTTGATATATTACATTTGTCTGGTTCCAAATCTTTACAAAAATACTCACAATCGTATTTATTTGCTATATCGCATTTGTCCTTAATATATTCTTTGTCACATATTTTCTTGATTTCTATTTCATTTAAATGGTTGAAATTATTTTTTAAGTTCGCATTATAAGGCAAAGTGTATATGTGCATAAAATCAATCTTAACTTCTTTGATAATTGAAATATTAGTCATCTTTACCTCCAAATACTATTTCTATGGTATAAATGGTATAATATGTTACAGATGTAGTCAAGTAACCGACTATAATTAAATTCAATAAACAAGATACTCTATTACATAGATATCTTATTGTAGAAATTTGTTAGTAGTGTATATGAGTTTTTGATAATTTTAATATTAGGAGAGGTACTAAAGTGAGTAAGTATAACCTTAATTGGGATGAAAATAAATTAAAAAAATATATTAGCGAGGGACGGGGGCAAGGTGTAGGGAAAGACTACAAGCCATGGATTACTATACATGACTTCCCTTCTGGCGGCTTTAGCTCAAGGCAGCCTGGTTGGAAATCTAATCGAGTCTGCCATTTTTTGTCTAATAACGAGTTGAGATACTTCTATTTACTTGAATGGGCCGATGATGTAACAGATATTCGAGAGCAATACCCCATGAATCTGGAGGATACTATGAGGATTGCGGACAAGCTTGGTATTAAGCATCCGCAGAATAATAAGAACGATGTCCCCTATGTAATGACATCTGATTTTATGATAACAGTTGTCAATCAGGATGGTAAAGAAACAAGCATCGCCAGAACAATTAAACTGGCAAAGGACCTTGAAAAGAAAAGTGTAATCGAACACTTTGAAATAGAACGGAGATATTGGTCAGAAAAAGAAATAAGTTGGGGAATCGTCACAGACAAGGACATACCGAGGATTTTTGTTTCCAATATTGAATGGACCTATTATTCATATTATCCGGATTCATATAACGATGTGGGAATAAAGGAACTTCAATACTTAGGAGAAATATTAAAAGCAAGGCTGGAAAAATATGATGGTAAAATAGTTCATGCTGCAAGGGCTTTTGATAATGAAATGAACCTGACACCAGGTACGGCACTGGACATTTTTAAGCATCTTGTGGCAAGAAAAGAGATAATCATGGATATGCGGTCAAAACGCTGCATTGAAAACGCTACGAGTAGTATAGTGAAGATTATTAAGAAAGATGATAGGATGGCTGCAATATGAAAGAGATATTAAATGTCAATGAGCTGATTACATGGAATCCTGGTCTGGAAAATGAACATACTGATAGGATACCTTTGGATAGAAGCAGGTGGTTTTTTACTTTATGTGATTGATGCTTTTTCAAAACAGGGACTTCCTGTATCAAAGAGAATCAGCGATGTATTAAATGCCATCGAGACCGGTGATGCGATAAAACGTCAGGACGATCCGTTAATAAGGGTTTTAAGTGAGGACAGTATAAAGGAATCGGACAAGCAAAAAAGAGACAAAGCGTGGAGTATTATTTCAGATATAGTTAAATATGAAAATGAGCCGGATATATATGACCGTGACAAGCGTGGGTCGTGGGTAGCAGAAGCAGTTGTGAAGCATGGTGTCACATATTCTACTGTTTACAAATATCTTAGAAGGTTTTGGCAGAGAGGTAAAAGTAAAAATGCTCTTTTACCGGATTACTATAATTCAGGTGGCAGAGGCAAAAGAAAAACTCTGGGGACTAAGAAAATCGGACGTCCCAGAAAAAATATTGATGTAAACGGGCCTGGAATTAACGTTGATGAGGCAACCAAAAGGATATTCAGGATTGCTGTTAGCAAATACTATGATACACATAAAGAGAATTTTTTAACTACTGCCTATAATCTTATGGTAAAGGAATTTTACAAGGAGGATTACCGCTTTGAGGATGGTATCCGCAAACCGACCATAATACCCCTTGGTCAGATCCCTACTATTACACAATTCAGGTATTGGTATGAGGTTGAGCAGGATATTAAAAAATCCTTAGAAAAGAAAAAGGGCAAAAAGAAGTATGCATTAAAGCATAGAGCTGTTCTTGGAAAGTCGGATGCTGAGGTTATCGGTCCAGGATCAAAGTATCAGATTGATGCTACTATTGCTGATGTTTATCTGGTTTCCAGGTTTAACAGAACATGGATTATCGGACGACCTGTAATTTATGCAATAATAGATTGTTTTTCAAGGATGGTAGTAGGTATATATGTCGGGTTGGAGGGTCCATCGTGGATCGGAGCCATGATGGCACTCGCCAACGCCTTTACAGATAAGGTGAACTACTGCCGGGAATATGGGATTAATATTTCTCAGGAAGATTGGCCATGCAACCATATTCCCCTTGCCATACTAGGTGATAGGGGTGAAATGGAGAGCAGACATGCGGATACCTTGGTAAATGGCCTTGGAATACGAATAGAGAATACTCCATCCTATAGAGCTGACTGGAAGGGTATTATTGAGCAATATTTTAATTTGCTTGATGAAAAGGTTAAGCCTCTTGAACCCGGGCACATTGATATCTCCTTCAGAGAACGAGGAGGGATAGATTACAGGCTGGATGCGAAGCTTGATATCTATCAGTTTACGCAAATTATTATTAACTGTGTTTTGCATCACAATAATCAGCACTGGATGAAAAAATACAGCATGGGTGAAATGATGATTGAGGATGATATAGATCCTATTCCCAAAAATCTCTGGGAATGGGGTATTAGCAATAGGTCAGGTAAACTGAGGACTTATCCGGAAGATATAGTAAAATTGAATCTTATGCCTGCGGATGTGGCGACAGTAACAGAAAAGGGCTTAAAATTTAAAAATATGCTGTATAGCAGCCAAACCCTTATCACGGACCGATGGTTCGAAATAGCAAGGAATAAGAGAAGCTGGAAGGAAAACATAGCATATGACCCACGGAATATGAACTTTGTTTATATTAAAACAGATAACAACAAAGGCTTTATCAAGTGTGAAATGCTTGACAAGAGATTGTACGATAATAAAACTCTGGATGAAATAGATTACCTAAATGCATATCAGAAGCTTAAATTGGACAGAAATCAGGAAAGCATCCTGCAGTCGGAGGTAGACTTCTTTACTAAAATAGAAACCATAGTAAATGAAGCTGATAAAATGACGACTGAGCAGAGGGACAAGACAGTAAGTAATGCTTCGAGAACAAAGAATATCAGACAAAAGAGACATTTAGAAAGAAATGACGAAAAAACAAAAAATGCATTTATATTGGCTGTTGAAAATGAACTCCCAAAAGAAGATACTTCTCAAAAGGTTATACCAATAAATGGAGTACAGGGTGAGAGATATAAATATCCCAGTAATATTGAATATTTGAGAAAAAAGCAAAAGGAAAGAATGGAAAAAAGAGATGAGTAAAGATCCAAACACTGGCGAGATAGTAGAAGCAAAATATTCCGAGCAAGTACTGAAGGAATATTCAAATAATCCTTTAATTGAGGCGTTACCTCCAATATGGAGTTTTGAACAGGTTGAAGAGCTTATGCATTTTTATCCCGAGCATACAGATGATGAACGGTACATGGAGCCTCATATCAGGTTCCATTTTGTCCAACGTCTGTTCAGCTATTTTCAGCCTTGGAGTACCCACTTTGATATTGAACAGAGGATTTCAAGGGTAATAAGGCAGGGATATATTTCACGGAACCCGCTTAAACAGAATTATGCAGGGGATTTACAAAAAATATACCAGATGATAAAGGATGGCAATTATGAATTTAAAAATTCCGAGCTTTCAAGGCCTTCAGCATCAGGTTTCACAATAATAGGTTTTTCAGGTATGGGTAAATCTTCAGCGGTAGAAAATATATTAAACAGGTATCCTCAGATTATTCTTCACGAAAAATATAATGATTTGGAGTTTGATCATAAGCAACTTGTATGGCTGAAGCTGGACTGTCCCCATGATGGTGGAGTAAAGGGACTGTGTGCTGACTTTTTTATGGAATTTGATAAGTTAATGGGAGACTGTACATACAGTAAGTTTGCAGCCGGTAGAAATACAACGACTGCCACAATGATTCCACGAATGGCTCAGATAGCAAGACGGCACAGCTTGGGATTGCTTATTATTGATGAAATACAGCATCTCAGTGTGGCAAAAAGTGGCGGTCAGGAAAAGATGCTCAATTTTTTCGTGAACTTAGTGAATACCATTGGAATTCCGGTAATCCTAATTGGAACTACCAAGGCAATGTCAGTATTGCAGAGTGAATTCAGACAAGCCAGACGCGGAAGCGGACATCAGGGAGACCTTGTTTGGGAGAACCTTGAAAAGGATGAAATATGAGATTTGCTTGTAGAAGGAATGTGGAGATATCAGTGGACCCTGTATAAGTGCAATTTGACAAAGGAGCTTAAGGACACTCTGCATGAAGAAAGTCAGGGGATTGTCGATATAGCCGTAAAGCTTTATGCTATGGTGCAAATGCGAGCCATAGCCACAGGTGAAGAAGCAATAACACCTGACCTGATTAGGCAGGTAGCCAAGGATAATCTTAAACTGGTTAAGCCAATGCTTGATGCATTACGGTCCGGGAATCAGCAAGAAATAAATAGGTACGAAGATATAAGACCTATAGACCTTGAACAATTCTGTAGCAAGCAACTAAAGGAATTAAATCTGAATATGCTTATTAAGCAGAAGCAAAATAAAACTGTACAACTGGAAAATGAAAAGGACAGGATTTTTGAGGAGGTTGTACTGAAGCTTGTAGACTTCAATATTGAGCCTGATAGGGCTAAAAATATTACAAGGAATGTTATAAAATCCTTTCAGGGTACACAAAATGCTGATAATATTTTTAAGGAGGCAATGCTGATTATTTTGCAGCAAACTGCAGATAATAAGACTGTTACAAGAAAGGTAACGGCTAAAAGCATTAATAAAGATAATAATGATTTGAGAGTAATTATAGAAAAAGGCAGAAAAGACAGTAAATCTGCATATGAGGCATTAGATGCCGAGGGGATCATAATAAAACCGGTTGAGGAATTTACTTTAACGGGATGATTATGCTTGAACCACTTCCCTACTCCGTATCCGGATGAATTGTTATATAGTATTTTGGCAAGATACAATGTCAGAAGCGGTAATACAAGTGCTAAAACCACTTTAAAGGAATTATTCGGAATAAATACTATTACCGCTGTAGTGGATATGCCAAGTGATATCGACGCGTTAATATGTCGACTTCCTAAAGAGAAGAAGTTAGTTGCCGAGGCTTTAATAATGAAGAAACACACTGTTTCCCTATTATACAGCTTTTTTACCTGAACCAAGGGTATTAGCTATTAAAGCTGCTATGAGAGAAGACTGTGGAGGAAGAATTCACACAATGACCGGGATAATGGCTAGCACTATCAGTACACCACAATATCTGAGGTTTTGTCCCCAGTGTAATTTTGAAGATGAACAAAAATACGGAGAGCATTACTGGCACAGGCTTCATCAAATGCCGGGAGCAATAATCTGTCCCACTCATACTACATTAATCCAAGATAGTACAGTTAAGCTTGATTTACAGAACAGACATGAATTTATAGCAGCAAATCGAAATAACTGTGCCAGCAATCCACCACATATAGAATTTTCGGATAAAGATATTTACAGCCTTTTGTTACTTTCCAGGGATATCGAGTGGATTGTACGAAACTACGAGCTTGTAAGGAATTATATAAAAAACCACGAAGGTACGAGAGAATGCTATATTTCAGGACTACAAAACAAAGGCTATGCCACATCAAAAGGCAGGGTTTACCAAAAGGATTTAGTGCATGATTTTATAGGTTTCTATGGAAACGATTTTCTTGACACTATCCAATGTCAAATAAACCTTGAGAGTGATGATAACTGGCTTTCCGGCATTGTAAGAAAGCACAGAAAAGCCTTTCACTTACTAATGCATTTACTGATCATCAGATTTTTATATGCTTCAGCTGACGCATTTATCAAAAACGATGAAAAATACGCACCGTTCGGGACGGGACCGTGGCCATGCCTGAATACAGCATCAGATCACAATAAAGGCCTTGTAATAAATAAGGTCAAGGTCACTCATTGTTATGACACAAAGCGTCCAGTAGGAACATTTGAATGCAACTGTGGCTTTGTTTACTCCAGACGTGGACCGGATACTTCTCCAAACGATAAGTTTAAGGTTGGCAGGATTAAGAGCTTTGGATCAGTGTGGGAAAAGAAGCTCATTCAACTACTAACGAATAAAATGGGTTTAAGAGAAACTGCCCGGATTATGAAGGTTGATTCAAAAACAATTAAGCTTCAAGCCCCTAAGCTAGGGCTAAAAACACAATGGACTTACACTGATTGCGAAAAAAATCAAGAAAAAAACGAGAATCCAAATTATTGTAACTTACAGGAATATCACAGAAATGCTTGGATTGAGGTAAAAGCAGCTTACCCTGATAAATCAAAGACCGAGCTCAGAAAGATAGCAAAATCGCATTTTATATGGCTTTATAGACATGACAGAGAATGGTTGGATATTAATTCTCCAGAGCATCAGAAACTACAGTGTACTAATGGCAGAGTTGATTGGGTTAAAAGGGATTCAGAGGTTTTACAAGAGGTGAAAAAAGCTGTTGAAGCAATACGAGATTCAAAGGAAAAGCCAGTAAAGATTTCTCTTGGCCGAATAGGAATAATTTGTGGCTTGCAGGGGTTATTGGAGAAACATCTGGATAAAATGCCTCAGACAAAGCGTTATATAGACAAGGTCGCAGAAACTGATGACAGTTTTAGAAGAAGGAGAATAGTTTGGGCCGTACAAGAGTTGACCAATTCAGGGGAAGAACTGAAGTTATGGAAGGTTATGAGAATGGCGGGCATTCGGAAAGAGTACGAGAAACAGGCTGAGGAATGCTTGGCAGATTGTAAGTATAAATAATTGATTTTTATTAGTTTTGTGTGGGGTTAATATCAATGAGCAAATTAAAAATAAAGTCTTCGTCATTTGGAGAAGACGAAGAAGTTGAATTATATTGGCATGGAGTACCGTTCCAGAATACTGAAGGCTTATGGATGATAAAGTGCTTGTTTAAAAGAATTGATGGAAGCTATCAGGAACAAGCAATTCCATTTGGTACTCTTCCCTATCTTAGGATCGGACAATCATACATAAATGGGGATTTTTCAGATAAACCGGGAAAAGGTTCTTTATTTGAAATAAAGTTACCAAGCTATGTTCATTTTGATATTTGTAAAGCTTTTGATTTCCCCAAAAGCTTATATGCTTTTGATAGAAAGCCAGCTCCGACATATGGTAATCTTCCTATTTGCAAATTTGAAATCGGTGGTATTATTTATTACATTCCATGTACAGAAGTAGTCAGAAGTATTCTTACGCCCTATAAAATGCTTGTAAATCAAATACTCAGACCTGAAGGATTGGATTACTTTTTTGAAAGCTACAATGAGTATAATAGCAGCCTTTCGATTACCTTTAGTGAGGAGTATAATAGAAAATTGCTTAATTATGATTCAATTTCATACTTCATTTGGCTCCGCTTCAATATGTATGCTCGAAAATCATGGAATTCAGTTTATAAGAATATGTTGCTTGATGCCTCAAAAAGGTCCGGTGATATAGCAGTTGAATTCAAAAAAGGTGTGCCCATAAGAGTTATTCCTCCGCATGTAGGATTTTCAACATGGACTTTCCGGGGACTCAAATATAAAAATCATTGTCTTATACTTGAATTACTTCACAGGTCTGACTTGGAAATCTCGTTTACCAATATTGAGTGCTTCCATCCTAAGCTTGAAAGGCAGGAAGCCGATGGGAAGCCCAGGTATGTAAAGGATTCAACAAAGAAACTGCTTGATGGTGAGTCAATTGAACTTGATACTACCGGTCAGGCATCTGAAAAGCATACCAATAATACAATTATTGAACAACCGCCGGTAATATTCAGCTTTAAGTATAAAACGAGAATATTTAGAAAAAGTAACAAAACAAGAAGGATTCACACTGGAGATATTATTGTAATAGGGACTGGAAAAGACGGTGAGAGTGATAATGTCGGGACTACACAGGATTGGGTGCTTGGAGGAAATATACCTCAAATTGAATTTTCAGGATTGAAAATGGTTGATGTGAGCCTCAGTAAAGGACTTGAGGAATTTCTGAGGCTAATTGAGCACATCCAAACGTATTATAAGAATTTAAGTTTATCCCTTAGTATAATCTCACTACCACCGCTAAAAAGTTTTTCTTATTACGAGGATGGTGGTTTGCGTTCATGTGCTGTGGTACAAATAACTCAGAACGGGCATATTCCTTGTTACTTAATTGAAGTGGGTCGAGCAGACGAATGGTCAATCTCAACTCTGGTTGTTAACCCTGTGAAAACCGAACATTCTGATGTACAAACCTTTGGAGACTTTACGCAACGACTTTTAATAGATATAGTAAATAACAATGGGCATTGGGACCGGGAGTTTTTCCGAAAGGAAAATAACTATGTCATTGAAGCAGCAAAACATATCTCCGGGCAGCCTGTTATAAGGTGGGCTGAGAGGATAATTGAAAAAATTTGATGTCTTACTATATAACAAAAATTGGTTTTATGGTACAATTAAATTTGTTTAACTATTTATACACTGTTGGTTTTCCTGTTTTGAATATACATCTAACTAATTAAGGTGGGAATTTATGAATAAGAAGTGCCAAGTATTTACTCCACATAATAATGTAATTGAAATTTTAGACAGAGTAGGATATTGCAGAGAACTATATGGAAGAAAAGTAATTGAAAACGCTTGTGGTGATGGTAATATACTGAAAGAAATTGTAAAACGATATATAGAAGATTGCTTAAAAAATAATATTTCATTAATAAATATAAAAAATGGATTGCAAAGAGATATTTATGGAGCTGAAATTGATAAAAAGCATTTTAAGAAGTGCCTCAAAAATTTAGATAGTGTTGCTAGTATATATAAAATTCACAATGTTAAATGGAATATTTTAAATAAGGATATTTTAAAGGAAAAGCTAGGCGTTGAGTTTGACTTTGTTATTGGAAATCCACCTTACATTAAATATAGAGACTTAGATGAGGAGACAAGACAATATGTAAAAGAGAACTATGAATCATGTGCCCAAGGTAAATTTGACTATTGTTATGCCTTTATTGAGGCTAGTTTAAAATGTTTGAACGAAAACGGTAAGATGGCTTATCTTATTCCTAGCAATATATTTAAGAATGTTTTCGCTCAAAAATTAAGAGAAATGATGATTCCATATTTAGCAGCCATTTATGATTATACGACATTCAAATTATTTGATAAAAAGCTTACATCATCTGCAATAATGATATTAAATAAGGGAAAATCTTACAATAAAATCGAGTATTTTGATGTAGTAAAATCTAAACGCAATGAAATATCTAAGAAAGATCTTAACGGTAAATGGGTGTTTTCGCATTTTACATCTCAGAGCGTTGGGAATAAGTATAGGTTCGGTGACTTATTTAATGCTTCTTTAAGTATAGCTACTCTTTTAAATGAAGCATTTATAATTAATAACTTTGAAATAACTGAAGAGTATCTTTTAGTTGATGGGTTAATGATAGAAAAGGAAATAATAAGGGATGCAGCTAGTCCAAGATCATTAAATTATAAAAAAAGTGAAAAGATTATATTTCCATATTATTACGATAATAATTCGTTGATAAGATATGCCCCTAAAAAATTTGAAGATAAATTTCCAGGGGCAGTGAATCACTTAAAAAAGTATACCGAGAAGTTATCAAAACGTGACTCTGATAAAAATGTTTATTGGTATGAGTACGGAAGAAGTCAGGCTCTAGCTCACCTAAATCAAAAGAAGTTGCTAACATCAACACTTGTAACAAAAAATGTAAAAGTTTACACTTTAACTGAGGAGTGCATACCATATTCCGGTATATATATTACATCTAAAGGAGAATTTTGCCTTGATAAAGCTAAAAAGATACTTCAAAGTCTTAATTTTTATGAATATGTTAAATCTATAGGTATAAACGCAAGTGGGGATTCGATTAGAATTACTGCGGGAGATATTAATAATTATGAATTTAGGGATGAGGAGGTACTATAATTATGTCTAAAATGAAGTATAGAATTTCATCACGTGCAACGATTTTATTAGGACGAGAAAGTGTCTCTAAAGTTGATGGAGCAGTTGTTGAATTAGTAAAAAATACATATGATGCAGATGCAGTTCTATGCTTTATTTGTTTTGATGTTGAAAATGATTGCATCTATATATTGGATAACGGAATTGGAATGACCAAAGATGTTATTGAAAATTGTTGGATGATGATAGGCACTGACAATAAAAAAGCAAACTTTAGGTCCGAAAAAAATAGAATAAAGGCTGGAGAAAAAGGGATAGGGAGATTTGCACTTGATCGATTAGGTAGTAAGTGTGATATGTACACAAAGAGTAAGTTTAGTGAACAGTTAATACTATGGAGGAATGATTGGTCAAATTTTGAACAGACTGGAAAAACTATCGATGAGATAGAAGCAGACTATGAAAAACTCGATGTAACCTATGAGGATATAATACCATCTTATATATTAAATAATATAAATGACATAAAAAGTAAAAGATTAGATTTAAATATCGAGCTTGTAAGTGGAACACTGCTAAAAATAAGCGGCCTCCGTGATGAGTGGAAAGATAAAGACATTGAGAATATTTTTAATACAATGGGATTTTTAATACCTCCATCTGAGGATAAAGATTACATAATATGTGTTCAAAAGTCACCAGTGGCATCCTATCTTATTATTGAAAATGAAATAAAAGATGAATATGACTATAAAGTATCAGCAGAATTTGATGGAGAGTTATTTCACATAATTCTTGATAGAAATGAGTTTGATTTAAAAAAAATTTCTACTGATATTTTCAAAATGGATAGATTTAAAGATTTTCCTTACAGATATCAAGATTTTGAAACAAAAATTTTTAATTATAAATTTACGATAGCCGAGTTAATGGGAAACAAAGATAATGATTATATTGAATCAATTAAAAAAATAGGTAAATTTAAATTTAGTTATATTTTCATGAAATTATTACTTCAAGATGATTCTAAAGAAACCTTTTTTTATAAGGAAATAAGTAAAGGTAGAAAAATTTGGATGGATCAATATGGTGGAATAAAAATCTATAGAGATAACTTTTGGGTTAGACCATATGGAGATCCTGAGTCAGATTCTTTTGACTGGATAGGTTTAGATGCTAGAAGAGCTACAAATCCAGCTGCAATATCACATCAATCGGAAAATTGGCATGTTAGGAATGCACAAGGGCAAGGATCTGTATTAATATCAAGAATAGATAATGAGTGTATACTAGATAAATCAAGTCGTGAAGGTATTATTGAAAACGAGTATTACAAATTGTTTAAAGATGTACTTACAAATATTATTTCCATTTTCGAAAAAGACAGAGCCTATATTGGACGAACAATGAAATTATATTCAGATATAGTAAATGAAAAGGAAAAGACAAAAGAGACTGGAAAAGAATTAGCTAAAACACTTCTAAATAAAACTAGAAAAAATAGGAAAAAGGGTAGGGCATTACCAGCAACTGAACAAGTTGAAACTTTGGCAAAAGCAGTACAGTATTATGAAGAAGAAAGGGAAGAATTAATATCTGAGGTAAAGCTACTACGCTCATTAGCTACAAATGGATTAATTACGACCTCAATAGTGCACGATCTAAAAAGTATAAATGCTCTATTGGTCAATAGGGTTGACTCATTTAAATTTGCAATCGAAAAACAAAATGATGTTTTAACAAATCGTTGTTTAGATGATTTGAGAAAAAATGATGTTTTTTTAAAGTCATGGATAACAGTTATTACTAATCAAAAGAAAGATAAAAGGACGAGAACGAAAAGAGATTTATATGAGGTTATTAAAGATACAGTTAATATTTTAGAACCTATTTTAAAGCAAAAAAATATTGTGATTAATGTAGCTGATGATAATAAACAAATATTGAAGAAAATATTTATATCTGATTTTGAAAGTATTTTATATAATCTAATTATTAATTCTGTAGAATCCTTCGAAAAAAGTAAAATTGCAGAGAGGATTATTACTATCAAGATGTTAACTGGATCGCAATTTGTTTTACATTATGAAGATAATGGCGAAGGTTTATCGGAAATTTTTAAAAGTCCTTATGATATTTTTAAATATGGTATTACAAGTAAGTATGATAAAAATGGTGAACCAATAGGTTCTGGATTAGGTATGTATATTGTAGCTTCAACCGCCAGAGAATATAATGCTCAGTATGAAATAACTAAGTATACAAATGGTTTTGGCTTGAAGTTAAATTTTCCGCTATAAGGAGTATAAAAAATGGAACGTGTTTTCAAGATTGGTATTATAGACGACGATTCGAGTAAAAAAACACAAATTATGATACGATTGATGCAAGGAATTAGTGAAGCATCATCAGAGAAACAAGAAAAATATTTAAAATATAGTCTTGAGCCTATTGAAATTAAATTAAAAAAAGAACTAAATGATATGTTAAAGCAAGTTGTTGAACTAAATATTGATTGTGTTTTAGTTGACTATAAGTTATCATCATTTGAAAATGTAAATTATTCTGGAGTAGATTTTGCTAAAGCACTAAGCCAAATTTTATATGATTTCCCAATTTTTATACTCACTTCTTATGAAGACGCTTTATTTTCAAATGAAATATTCAATTCTTATCAAGTTTTTGATTTTTCGAGATATTTAAATGAAACATCAGAAAGAATAGAATTAAATTACAAAATAATAGAACAGATTCTAAAAACTAAAAAACAAAAAGAGCAATGGGAAAAAGAGATAAAAAGACTTCTGCCTTTAGCCGGTAAATCAGAAGAAATTGATTCTAAATTATTAGATCTAGATAATAAATTGGAACGATCAATTAATGGAGCTTTTTCTATACCTGATAAAGTTAAGAAAGATTTATGTGCCAATAAATTAAATGAGCTATTAGATAAAATTGATAGATTACTAGAAAAGGGGTAATATTTTGCAAAAAGTAAAAAATAAAAAACCCATAAGGTCATTTACTGGAGAAATGTGGAGAACGAATGGTTCAAATAAGTTTAGATTGGCTAAAGATTTTGATAATAAATGTGCTTATTGTGATGATTATGATAAGTATAGTGGCGGATATAATGTATACCATGTAGAGCATTTTGCACCGAAAGAAAAGTTTAGTGAGCTTGAATTTACATATGATAATTTACTATATAGCTGTCCATATTGTAATATATCAAAATCTGATAAGTGGGTCGGAAACTCTGCAGATGAAAGTATTGTTGGGAATAAAGGATTCATAGACCCTTGTACAGATGAATATTATGAACATTTGAAGAGAGATCAAGATGGTAATATAATCTATACATCGGAAATAGGAAAATATATGTATGAGGAATTAAAACTGTACTTAAAAAGACATTCCATTTTATACAACATTGAAAAAGTAAGAGTAAAAAAAAATGATCTAAAAGCGAAAATTGCTGAAAAAGAACTAAAGAACGAGGATTTTGCTGACCTAGATCAACTTTATAAACAACTTTGTGTTGTATTCTGTGAATATTATGATTTATTCTTTGAAGACGAATAATTTTGTTTTATAAATTATATTGTTTTTATAGGCAATTATTTACCAATTTTAGCTATATTACGGAGGAAAGTATGCCATTACTCCCAAAAAACTCTATTCAGCAGACTATTGGTGATATTGGAGAAACAGAAGCCGCTCTCAGGTTTAAAAAATGGAAATGGACTGCAGATATAATAAAAAGTGATTTTGGTGAAGATTTAAGCTGTAATATATTTATTGATACCTTAAGAACTAACCTGTATTTTAGGTGTCAAGTGAAATCAACATGCAATCCAAATCACAAAAGCTATATAAGAAAATTAAAGTCTGGAAACTATAGCGTTAGTATTGATTCCAAGACTTTAAAAGCATGGTTATTTAGTTATTTTCCGATTTTACTAATAATATATGATGATAACATCGAAGAGTTATTTTGGGCAGATCCTGTTAGTCAAATTAAAGACAGATTACAAATGTTGTCTCAGGAAAGCATAACTATACATCTTAACAAGGAAAATAAGTTAAAAAGTGATAGGGTGGAAATTGAAAACCTTGTAAGGGAATATTATGCTAAGCTGCTAAAACTTCAAACTAATTATATTAGATGCACTGTTTTTCCAGTAATCATGCCAGGCTATAAGCTTATTCCATATAAAGATTTCTACAATAACTTGAATATCTTAAGGGATACAGATTTAGTAACGGTCGATTCGTCTTTTAGATATACTAATACATTACCCGCATGGATGACACTTATTAAAACACTTGAGCCGACTAACTTTCTTAGTTGCTATGAAGTGAAATATTCAGGGAGTGATTTAGGCATATTTGTTAGTAGTATTAAAAGTGTTATGTCATGTTTCAAGTATAAGCTTGAAAAAGATGAATGGATAAGTTTTGTATGCTCTTCTATTGAAATGGCATGTGAAGCTGAACAAAATGATGAGTATCAAATATTGAAAAAAGAACTTACTGGCTGGTGGGGATTTTCTGTAATTAACTCCAATGTTATATCAGAACCTGATTATACATTTCAAATTCCTAAAGATTTTTTCCATCAATCTACTCGAAGGGCTCGTAGTTGGGAGTATTTTCATCATGTAAGTCCAGACTTGGACTTAGCGATTCAATTGTTTGGTTCTGTTGGAATAAGTCCGTCATATATAAATTTTAACAGATCTCTAGAAGAAAGCATTAAAAGACAATATATTGTTTGGGAGTGTAGTTCGGACGAAATTGATGATTTGGAAAAGTTACTTTTGGATACTGAATTGGTTTACAGAATAATACCGGAGTTTTCAAATGAAGAGAAATATATAGGGATCGTTTGTAAACATATGTTTGAACCGTTTTTAGGTCTTACACCTACCTTCATGGATTGGAATGAGTTTGAAAAGGGGGTTTTAGGATTAGTTCAAGACAGCAAAAATAATTTTATTATTCCTGGTAGACAGCCATCAATAGATATAGTAGAAAAAATAGTAAGACTAATAAATGAAGATTCAATAGAGGCTACAGAACACCTGATTACCCAAAAAGATTATTGCGATGTCATACCTATCAATTTAAAAGATAGATGGATCTCAATACATAGATATAGAATTGATTATACTTATAATCTTAAATTTGCTAAAGACCAACTAGAATTACTTAAAAATGAAGCGCAATGCATCCTTGGGGATGGATCAAATGTAATAACCTCAGTTGAAGAATTTGAAACTGGATTTGGCGAAAAAGTAATTGAACTCCGTATTGAGTGGAATCCATCGTTATTTGATTCTTCAAAGGATTCATTTGAAAAAATAAAGCATATCATTTTGCGTACATTTGACACAATTTTTGATAGAAAGATTCTGAAAGTGAAAAATTTTGATAATTGTACCTTAGATGTATTAAGATTCTATGGTGAAGTTGATTTTCGTTTAAATGATAAGAAATAAATATGTGCTAGTCTACCGTAGTAATAAAGTGAATATAAAAATAATTATATATTTATTATGAATTACATATTTAAGGAGAGATATGCCTAAATGGAAGAGTACTAAAAAGACAGAGAACCAAGGTATTATATTCTTAGAAAGTGTTATAAATGAGAATGGCTCAATTTACAGACCTATACCAGGGGATAAGGATACCGGGATAGATGGGTTTATCGAATTTGTTGATTCTGAAAATGTGACAGGTGAACTGATTGCAGTGCAAGTAAAAACAGGGGATTCCTATTATAATGTAAAAACAAACGAATTTGAACTTAATCTTGACAATGATATGTTAAATTATTGGCAGAATTATATGTTACCTGTAATTCTCTTTTTTTACTCTCCGAGTAAAAAAAGAGGTGCATGGGTTTCTGTAAGTGATTTTATTAAATATCAGCAATATCATGGAAAAATTCCGATTAAAAAAATAACCACTTCACTTAATAATTATGAGCTAAGAGGTGATAACTTCTCTGACCTCAGAGATTACGGGAAAATGTATTTCGACTCTAAAAAACTATTTGAGTGTGTTGACAGATGCTTAAGTGATAGTGAACAAGAGGTTTTTGATTGCTTTATGATTTTAGCAAACCATCCTTATTCGAGAGGAAATAGAATAACCACTTTTTTAGCAAAATACTTATTAAAATCAAATAATACTGAACTTTTAAAAACAGCACTATTCATTTTAGGATATGGTGTCGGTAGAAACAGATGGTCATGGAATCCTAATAATGATGATGAACGAAAAATAAGTAGCTATGCATATGATATTTGTGAAACAATTACTGAGGAAGAACTAATTAAATTATTACGTTTAATAGATAATGAAGCGTTTCATGGACCAGATGCTTTAGGGGAACGGTTTTTTGATATAATTTCTTGTTGTCATGATAAAGCTATTCCGATATTTGAAAGAGTTGCCACAGATAAATCAGAGCCGATTGAAAGACGACTAAATGCTTTATACTTAATTTATGAGTGTGATGAGGAAACCATTGATGAGGCGTATAAAGAAGGTACTTACTTAGACGAATATAATGATCTATTTATATACTTATTTGAAAGTGATTAATGTAATAAGAAATACAATAATACATTTATTTAATGAATTCTACAATATTTTTATTAGCAGTTAAGCATAAATAGTTAATAGAAGCAATAATTCTGCTAATAATTCTACAACTTTATTTGTATAACACATGCTGGAATTAAAATTATATGTGTATTTCGCATGTGAGAATTCCACATCTTTTTTATGATTCCTCAAAAATGTCCACATACAATAAAGTTGTTCAAAATACAATAGAGTTGTACAAAAACAAATATAATTGTTCAAAATATTTTCGGAGTAATACATAAAATACCACTTAATTCAGAAATACTTTATGATAAAGGGTTGGTGGTTTTATTGAGTAAATATAAGTACTATTGGAACGAAGAAAAATATAATAAATGGATAAAAGAAGGCTACGGACAAGGTACAGGTAAGGATTATTTGCCATGGATTACTGTGCATGACTTCCCTTCTAATGGTTTTATATCAAGAGCACCCGGTTGGAAATCCAACCGGGTGTACCATTTTATGTCAATAAGTGAACTCGGATATTTTTATATTTTAGAATGGTCTGACATTGTAACAGATATTCGAGAGCAATTTCTGTTAGAACTTGAGATAACAATGAAAATAGCTGAAGAATTTGGAATTAGGCATCCTTGTGATAATAAGTCGGGCTTTCCAACACAACAATACATTTAAAGATACATAACGACATTTTCCAACAAAATATGAAGAAAAATTTGACATTTAATATATATTTAGCTATAATAATTCACATAATATTTACATAAAAGAGAATATGTGCGTTTTTTAACAAGAGCAAAACAAATTATAAAAGATTTTCTTAATTTGTTATTTTAACATATGTCATAAACATGATATATGTTAACAAAATGTTAAAAAATATTATTTATGAATAGATGGATAGAAACTGAAGGCTGATTGATGAGGGGAGAGATACGTTTTGATTAGTAATAAGGAGAGTATAAGTTTATTATGGGCAGATAAGTGTGAAGACAATTATTTTAATAAAGAGAACACAAACATTATAAACGATTTAGACATTGAGAGAATCGCTTCGGAGATGAGTATTGATAATTACCATAAGTTAAGTATTGATGCATTGCTATCAAATTTTACTTCTGATCCTTTAACTATACAATACCGTTTAGATATAATTGAAGATTTAGTAAACAATCCTGGTCTTGCGGACGGGATAAAAGGCTTAATACCAATGATAGATGAATTGACTAGTATCATCGCACGAAATCAATTCGAAGAGATGAATTTGCTTCAGACAGTTAAAAGAATTTCTGAATTAGGTATATTTGTCCAATGTATCGACGAGTTGAAAAATCTGTTGTTAAACTTCAAGAGTAACATAACATCCGAGGGGCTGAAAGGGCTCCTTGATTTAATCGATGATATTACAAATGAGGAGTCTTTTCTTTCATTATGCACTGAACTTCCAAAGCTGCGACTTGGAGTAAGTAACATTTCCAGTGTTACAATCGGTATCAACCTTGATTCAATGCTTTATCCAAAAGAAGCTGTCTTAGTATCATTAAATGACCAGCCATATAGGGAGCAAAGCTTTTTTGACCGTATTTCAGGTAAATTTACAAGCGAAGATAAGTTAACCGGTATCACCCCACTATATAAGATAAATAAAAATTCTAATTCGGACAGAATAATGTCGGATACATTAATGGCAGGAGACAAAAAATATGATTATTTCTTAAAGGCTTTAAACAACAATCTTGAAAGTCTTATAAAGTCAGTGGTTCGTCCTATGGTTCCGGTAGTAAACAAATATCTCAATACAAACACTAAATTCCTTACCAAGTTATTACCAGAGTTTTGCTACTTGCTGGGAGCGGTTAAACTAATAAGAAAACTAAAGTCTAGTGGATTATCGGTTTGCAAACCAAAAGTTGTTGAAATTGAAAGACGTATATGTACAGTTAAGAGCAGTTATAATGTTATTCTCGCTTTAAATACACATGATAGAAACCCTGAAGCAGATCTGGGAGGCACCGTAGTATCAAATGATATATCTTTTGGTGATCAAGGAAGGATATTTGTGCTAACCGGACCAAATCAGGGCGGTAAGACTACTTATATTCAATCTATAGGATTGGTTCAGATTCTATTTCAGTTAGGCATTTTTGTTCCGGGAATACAGGCGGAAATAAGCCCGGTGGATAGTTTGTTTACACATTTTCCTGTAGAGGAGAGCTTTGATTCAAATATGGGACGTATGGCGGAAGAATGCAACAGGCTCAATCAAATATTCTGCCAGGCTACTAGATATAGTATGATACTGTTGAATGAGTCTTTTTCCAGTACCAGTTCTACTGAAGCACTTTTTATAACCAGGGAAGTGATATTAGGGCTAAAAGTACTTGGTACACGTGCTATTATTACAACACACATCCATGAACTAGCAATGAACCTTGATATCATAAATTCATCAATACCCGGGGACAGCACTATAGTCAGTTTGGTTTCAAGAGTTGATAAAGAAAAGTCTAGTGATGATTCAGCTAAGAGAACTTACAAGATAACCCAAGGACCACCTATTGGATTAAGCTATGCAAGAGATATTGCACTCAGACATGGTATCAGTATAGATAAAATTATGAGCATATTACTGGAGCGCCACCAAATTAATCATTTGGTTGAAATGGATGACATAAATGCAGTTTATGACAAGATATATCACAAAAATTCTTAACAGAAAAGTATGCCCAAAAAAGAGTCATAAATTAGGCATTATTACTATTAATTTTCGCTGAATTTGTTATGCAAAACTAATGATCTTCAATAATAAGTAGATTTGTATTAAAGTGTGAAATTATGGAGTTGAAGCAATGAGAAAAATTAAGTTGTTTTGTTTACCCTACGCTGGAGGGACAGCATATTCTTATTTAAAATGGAAGGAAGGCCTTGCAGATTTTATTGAGTTGTGTCCCATCGAACTGGCCGGACGAGGTAAACGTTTTAATGAGCCTTTTTATGCAAATATAGACGACGTAGTAGATGATGTGTATAAGCAGATAAAAGACGACATCGGTAATACAACCTACGCTATTTTTGGACATAGTATGGGCAGCATTATCTTATATGAATTATATTTTAAAATAATGGAACTAAATTATAACCTGCCCATACATTTATTCATATCAGGAAGAAAGGCTCCTGATATATATAATAATAATGAAATAACATATAATCTCCCCCAAGATAAATTTATTGAAAAGATACTTAAATATGGGGGGACCCCAAAAGGTGTGTTAGATAATAAGGAATTAGCAGATTTATTTATCCCTTTGCTAAGGGCCGATTTTAAAATTGTTGAGACATACAAATATATTCGAAAAGATAGAACACTTAATGCTAATGTAACAGTAATGTATGGAGAAGAAGACGGCTTTACTTATGGTGATATTGATTCCTGGACAAAACATGTAAGTGGAAAGTACAGAGTTCATACATTTGAAGGAGGCCACTTTTTTATTTACGGTGACATGTATAATGTTACAAAAGTAATAAATGAAACATTACGCGAAGAGCTGGATAACAAATTAAAAATTAATAATTCTTGAGTCTTTTGCGGGTATATGCCGTTAAAGGGAATCCTTACAAACATCAGTACAGCCTTAATAATTGAATAAGCCAAAGGAACTTTAAACAATTTGAAAAAAAGTATATGAAGACGGTAATTAATTTGTGTATGTAATTGTAGTTCATATGTTTAGGTTATGTAAATTTTTTCGTTGATTAGGGGGAAGAGAATGACTAGATTTACTGATTTGGTTCAAGCTATACAAACAAGGAGCAATGATAACAATAAAGGTGTGACATTCATATCAAGTGATGCTGAAGAAATTTTCGTAACGTATAAAGAACTTTATGAAAAAGCTGTAGGTATTTTAGGTTACCTCAATTTAAGAGGCCTAAAGGCCGGCGACGAACTTATTCTTCAAATTGATGATAACAAAGATTATATTTTTATGTTTTGGGCATGTCTTCTTGGGAAAATAATACCCGTTCCCGTTACTGTAGGCAACAATGAAGAACACAGACGGAAGCTTTTCAGGATAATCGATATTTTATGTAACCCGTATATTGTAACAACTAAAAAAACATTCAATGCTTTGGAAAGCTTTGCACAACAGAACGAGTTGAGTGAGAGTATGCTTTCAATTAAGAACAAAGCTTTATTCACCGATGAATTGCAAAGTATAGCGTCCGGAAATGTTCTCAGACCTCAAGAAAACGATATAGCTTTTATACAGTTTTCATCCGGGTCAACCGGTGACCCCAAGGGTGTTGTGCTTACACATAGTAATTTGTTATCAAATATCTACGCTTCTATCAGATGTTCCGGCACAGGGCCGGAAGATTCTATGTTATCGTGGATGCCACTTACTCACGATATGGGCATGATAGGTTTTCATCTGCTACCTTTGGTTGCAGGAATTAATCAATATATTATACCTACATCTCTATTCATTAGGCGTCCTTCACTTTGGCTGAAAAAGTCCTATGAGCATAAAATTAATATACTTTCATCTCCTAATTTCGGATACAGATATTTGCTCTCATTTTATAAACCTGATAATTTTAAGGATTGGGACTTATCTCATATAAAAATCATATATAACGGGGCAGAGCCTATATCTGCAGAATTATGCAGAGAATTTCTTGAGAAAATGAACGAACACGGACTTCAGAAAACAGCTATTTTCCCAGTGTATGGTCTTGCTGAAGCATCGGTGGCTGCTACATTTTCGATACCCGGTGAAGAATTCATTGAAGTAAACATCGACCGCAGATATCTAAATATTGGTGACAAAATTATTAAAGCAGATAAAAGTGATATTAACTGTGTAACATTAGTAAGTGTCGGTTTCCCTGTGGATGATTGCAATTTAAGGATTTGTGACGAGGAAGACAATGTGCTTCAAGAGTGCAGCGTAGGACAGATTCAAATCAAGGGGAAAAATGTTACTGCCGGATACTACAGAAATCAAGTAGCTACCGATAATGCATTAACAAGGGATGGATGGTTGAAAACAGGTGACTTAGGCTTTTTGAATGACGGACGCCTGGTGGTAACAGGAAGAATAAAGGACATAATTTTTATAAATGGACAGAATTATTATCCTCATGATATAGAAAGAATAGCAGAAAAGGTAGAAGGGGTAGAATTCGGAGGAGTAGCTGCATGCGGCATTTACAATGAAGAGCAGCAAAAAGAAGATGTAGTTATTTTTACAGTGTTTAAGGGGAAAAATGAAGATTTTGTTGAAATTTTATTAAATGTTAAGAAGTTGATAGGCAGACAGATAGGTATAGAAGTGAGAAATGTTATACCTATAAGAAAATTACCAAAGACTACCAGTGGAAAAATTCAAAGATATAAGCTTTCAAAAGAATATACAGATGGGTGCTTCGAAGCTGTCATAAGCCAGTTGAAACAGCTTGTAGATAAAGCTATTAAAGATGTAAAGGTAGATGTGCCTGTAAATGAAATTGAAGAAAATCTGATTAAAATATGGTCTGGTGTATTAAAGTTGGAAAGCATAGGTGTCAATGACAACTTTTTTGAAATCGGGGGGAACTCTTCTCTGATGGTTCAAATGCTATCACAAATCGAAGCTGATTATCCCGGTGCGATAAACGTTACAGATCCGTTCGAAACTCCTACAGTAAGAGGGTTGGCTCAGCATATATATAAAACTGTATTTAAGCAAGAGTCAACATCGTCTATAAAAACGTTGGAGCTTCCGGAAAGATTCTTTGTTAACACAGCAGAAAACTATCCGCGGAATGCACAGCAGGAATTCAGCTTCACTTTAAACGAAGAGTCTTGTTACAAAATGAGAAATATATGTGAAAGAGAAGGTGTTCAAACAGAGGATATATTGCTATTGTTGTACGCTTTTGCCATATCTCAGGTTTCAGGAGTCCGATTGCTGGATATCCAATCTTTGCTTAATAAAAATCAGGTCATAAATAATGTCAGAGTTGACTTTACAAATTCTTTCGAACTTTCCGATTTGCTCAGAGAGGTAAATCGGGCACGAAGCGATAGTTCCGTCAGCGGTGTGAAATTTGAAGATATGGTACAAGCTTGTATAAATAAAACCCAGCATTCAATATTCCCTCTAATATATTCTAAGAGTAGTCTTAAGGCAAATGTTGATTTAATGGAAGTGTTTGATATGGTTGTCAGGATAGAAGATTACGAAGATTCTATCAACGTCTTTTGCGAGTACAACGCTATGAGGTTGAAAAAAGAAGGAATTGAGCAAATAGTAAACCAGTATATACATATAATTAATTCATTAATTAACAAGTATTAATTAAGGAGAATAAAATATGATTAAGACAGCAATATTATTTCCGGGTCAAGGTTCACAATGTGTTGGTATGGGATCCACCTTGTACCAGAGGTCAAGCATCGCAAGACAGACATTTGAGGAAGCGAACGATGTACTTGGCTTTGATATTAAAGGGTTATGCTTCGAGGGGAACATAGAGGAACTGACAGAGACACAAAATGCACAGCCGGCTATTCTTACTGTCAGCATTGCCGCTTTTCGTACATATATGCAGGAAATTGGGCTTGAACCAGCTTATCTTGCCGGACATAGCCTGGGTGAGATATCAGCGTTGGTGGCAAGTGATGCCATCAGTTTTTCTGACGGTTTAAAAATTATCAGAAAAAGAGGATATTTAATGAAGGAAGCAGGAGTTAAAGCTCCCGGCACTATGGCTGCAGTAAGTGGTGTGTCGCAGGAGGCACTCCAGGAAATATGCAGGAAGGCATCGCAGGATGGAAAAATTGTTGTTTTATCTAATATTAATTCAAAAGATCAGATAGTTATTTCCGGACATAAAGAGACTGTAGAAAAAACTTGTGACTTGTTGGTGAGTGAAGGGGGAACTGCTACTTTTTTAAAGGTTAGTGCTGCTTTTCACAGCCCTCTTATGAATCAGGCATCTTCCGATTTTAGTGAAGAACTTGTGAAATATAACTACAACCCGATGAAGAGAACTGTTATTTCCAACGTAACTGCACTTCCGTACGAGTCAGAAAGAGAAATTATAAGTAAGCTTAAACTTCAGATTATAAGTCCCGTTATGTGGAAACAGTCCATGGAATATTTACGTGACAAAGGTGTAGAAGTTGCTGTGGAGATGCAGCCCAAAACTATATTGAAAAACTTAATGAGAAAAAATGCTCCCGAGATTAAGACATATTCATTTGACAGAAACGATGATGTGCAGTCCCTTAAGGAATTTATTCTACTTAAGAATAAAGAAAAAAATAATAAAACAAGCAATAAATCTACTGTTGTCGAGAGGTGCCTTTCAATCGCAGTTTGTACAAGGAATCAGAACTGGGATGACGAGGAGTACACAGCCGGGGTAATTGTTCCATATAAACAGATTCAGTCAATGAAAGAGAAGATTGAGAGTGAGAATAGAGAGCCAACCTATGATGAAATGATGAGTGCTTTAAACATGCTGAAATCTGTTTTCAAGACAAAGAAAGTTCCTTCAATTGAGCAAACGGAAAGGTTTGAACAGATTTTCAAAGAAACGGGAACGGCAGAATTGTTTTTTGATTTCAGTATTCTTTAGTCTATAGATTTTTAATTAGAAAATTTATAAAGGTGGTATTATGGGAGTTAATCTTTCAGAATTGAGTTCCTTTGATTTAGATAAAGTAAATAACGAAATCGAGCAAAAGAGTCTAACATATGATGACTCGATAGGTACAGACATAGCAATTATCGGTATTTCAGCAAATCTTCCTGAAGCAAATGATGTAAGCGAATACTGGAATAACTTAAGAGACGGAAAAGATAATATAATTGAGTTTCCGGAAGCTCGTCAGGTTGACATAGAAAAATATCTGAATTCATTAGGCAGTGATACCGGGGACGTAGAATTTTTTCAAGCTGCATTTCTCAATGAGATAGATAAATTTGACTATAGATTCTTTAGGCTTACTCCAAGTGAAGCTAGCCTGATGAGTCCGGTCCAAAGGCTTTTTCTTGAAACCACCTATAAGACTATAGAGGATGCGGGGTACGGTGGAAGCAAGATTATCGGAAGTAAGACAGGGGTGTTTGTGGGTTGTATTGGTGATGCTGAAGAAGATACTTATGCAGACATATTATCACAGAGTGATAGTGCCCAGAATCCCAGCGCTTTCACCGGAAATCTGACATCAATGATTCCCAGCAGGATTTCTTATTTCCTTGATTTAAAAGGGCCTAGCATGGTTGTAGATACAGCATGTTCATCTTCGCTTGTTGCGATACATCTGGCATGCCAGGCAATAAGAAACGGAGAATGTGATATGGCCTTAGCCGGAGGCATAAAGCTTTTCCTGGTTCCGGTAAAAAATAGAATTAAGCTTGCAATTAATTCGTCCAACTATCGTTCAAAGGCTTTTGACGATAGTTCTGACGGTATAGGTGTAGGAGAAGGTTCGGCAGCAGTAATGCTGAAACCTCTAAGCAAAGCTTTAAGGGACAGAGACAACATATATGCGGTAATAAAGGGGAGTGCCATAAACCAGGATGGGAATTCGATAGGTATTACTGCTCCCAATGTGGCAGAACAAGCAAATGTTATAGCAAAGGCTTGGAAAAATGCAAGAATAAATCCTGAGACTATATCTTACATAGAGGCCCATGGAACAGGAACCAATATAGGGGACCCTATTGAAATTGAAGGAATAAAAAGGGCATTTTCACGTTTTACAAAGAAGAAACAATTTTGTGCTATCGGTTCAGTTAAAACCAATATCGGACATTTGAATGAAGCTGCAGGTATCGCCGGGTTAATTAAGCTTGTTTTATGCTTAAAGTATGGTGAAATCCCACCGAGTATTCATTTTAACCTGCCTAACAGGAAGATTGATTTTGAAGAATCACCTGTTTATGTAAATGACAGATTAGCAAAATGGGATGCAAATGGGGAACTCAGAAGGGGTGGGATAAGCTCGTTTGGTTTTAGCGGAACCAACTGTCACGTGGTTCTGGAAGAAGCCCCTGCAATCAGACATGCTAATGAAGTAAAAAGTTCAGGATTGTTTGCGATGACCATTTCTGCTAAATCTGAAGGGGCTTTGGACAAGCTCCTTGCTGCTTACAATAGCTTTTTGGACAAAAATCCCAACATAGATATCAGAGATTTATGCTACACGGCCAGTTTAGGAAGAGAACACCATAATCACCGTGTTGCTATAATTGCACAGGATTTGTTATCGTTGAAAGAATCAATAAGTGAGCTTTGCAGTAACGGTGTTAGCAAATCAAACTATGGAAATGTTTTTTTCAATACCTTCAAAGTTATACGTGGTGTGAGAAGCACTGAATCGGATGTGGGTCTAACTGAAGAAAAACTGGAAGGTATGAATAGACTTGCACATTTTAAACTTGAGGAATTTGTCAGAACCAATAAATCCGATAAGGCATTATTAAGTGAAATTTGCAGTTTATACTCAAGCGGAGCAGATATTGATTGGAGCTTTTTATATGAAAAAGAACGTCCTCGAACAATAAGTCTGCCTACATATGTTTTTGACAAGGAGCGGTGCTGGTGCGAGATACAGGAGGTTGCTGCTCAGAACGGCAAATATGATAGTCAAAAAAGCTTCTATAACATTGTATGGAAACAAAAGCCTCTGTTGAATGAGGAAAAGGGTGATGCCCCACAAACTATAGTAATTCTGAGGAGTTCTGAAAACAGTTACACAAATTTTGAGGATAAGCTTAGAAATAGTTCTGCCAGAATAGTTTCGGTAACATTAGGGGACAGTTTCAAACAGATAAATAACAACAAATACATTACAGATATATCGGAAAATAGCTTTAACCTTTTATTTGACAAGATAAAAGAGTCAAAATCTATACAAATAGTGCATTTATTGGCTGCTGAAATAAATGAGGGTGCGAAAACCACAGATGAATTACAGAGAAATCTGGAGCATGGATTATATAGCCTTTTCTATATTGCAAAAGCATTTAAAGGTTATGAAAGTATTGATAGCACTAGTATTCTTATAGCTGCCGGGAATATAAACAAAATTGTTGACAATGACAATATAATTATTCCGGAAAATGCAACCATTTCAGGATTGGCTAAAGTCATAAACCGTGAGTTTACCAATATCTCTTGTAGGCTAATAGATATTGATGCCGGGTTTAGTGAGGATGATTTGGTTGGTGAACTTCATTTAAGGAGTGGTGAACAGCAGGTTGCCTATAGAAAAGGTAACAGGTATGCTGAAAGCTTCACACAGTTTGATACTGAAAATTCCGGCAACTCAGAAGTAAAAGTACGGGAGAATGGAGTTTATTTAATAACCGGTGGAATCAGAGGAATAGGTTATGAAGTTGCCAAATACCTGGTGAATGAAGCCAAGGTTAATATTATTTTGGTTAATCGTTCGAAAATACCCCAACGTGACACATGGGATACTATTTCGGCTAACAACGAAAATAAGAAGCTTTTGGAGAAGATATCAGCTATTAAGAGTCTTGAAAAAACAGGTTCAACTGTTGAATACTACAGTGCGGATGTTTCCGACGAGATTCATGTACGAAATCTCCTCAATAGTATAAAAGAAAAGTATGGTAATATCCATGGGATTATTCATAGTGCCGGTGTTACTGATGACAGACTCATTAACGAAAAAAATAAAGAGGATTTTGACGCTATCATCCGACCCAAAGTTTATGGTACTTGGTTACTAAATCACTTTACAAATGCAGAAAACCTTGATTTTTTTATAATGTTTTCATCAGTATCATCGATATTGGCTGCTCCCGGGCAAAGTGATTATTCTGCTGCAAATGCATATCTGGATTCCTTTTCCGACTATAGAAGGGTCAATGGGAAAAAAGCCACGACCATTAACTGGGTTGCATGGAAAGAAATCGGCATGGCTGTAGAAAAGGGATTTACTGCCGATACCACTTTTAAGGCAATAACTACAAAAAAAGCCATGGATTGCTTTGATAAGGTGTTTCATAAAGATATCTCAAGAGTATTGATTGGTGAGCTGAATTTTGAGAGTAATATGGCAGCTTTATTGGAGAAAGCGCCTTTTGACCTTTCTGATGATATAAAACACAAATTAAAGGAATCTGCAAAGCAGCGTGCATTTCTGAAAGAACAGAAAGTCTCAAATAATAGGCCGAATGTCAGGCTGAAGGGGAAAGAACCAAACCAATACAGCAAGATTGAGCAGCAAATTGCTGAAGTATGTATGTCTATTCTCGGGTTCAAAGAAATTGACATATATGACAATTTCTTTGACTTGGGTGCAGACTCCATTGCACTTTCGCATATGTTTAAAGAGTTGGATAAACATTTCCCGAATGTGCTAAGCCTGACAAAGGTGTTTGCGTATCCGAGCATTTCAGCTTTAGCAAAGTACCTGAGTGAACAACTGGGCGAATCAGCTGATTCCGAGGGTTCTCATGATAATCTCATGCTTGAGCAAGAATCGGAATTTAATGAAAACGACAGTATTGCCATAATCGGCATAGGTTCATACTTACCAACAGGCTATAATTTGGATGAATTCTGGAATAGCATACGAAATGGTAAAGACCTGATTAGCAATATACCGGAAGCTAGAAAAAAGGATGTTGAAAAATACCTTTCATTTAAAGGCGAGGATACACGTAATCTTAAATTCTTAGAAGCAGCATATTTGGAGGAAATTGACGGATTCGACTATAAATTCTTCAAATTATCTCCAAAGGAAGCATCATTAATGGATCCGAACCAAAGAAAATTCCTTGAGACAGCCTGGGCAGCTATTGAGGATGGAGGCTATGGAGGAAACAAGTTAAAGGGGACAAAAACAGGTGTATTTGTAGGGTTTTCCAATAACCCGCTTAATAACTATCTGGATATAATTTCAGATGTAGAACCCGGGGAACTTCCAGTTTCATTGACCGGAAACCTCACATCCATAATCCCCAGCAGAATTTCATATCTCCTTGACCTTAAGGGACCCAGTATGCTCATAGATACTGCATGTTCTTCGTCCTTGACTGCAGTACACACGGCATGTAGAAGTTTAAAGAGCGGAGAGTGTGATACTGCAATAGCAGGTGGAGTAAAAATAAACATAATGCCTTTGGACAATGAAATAAAAATTGGTATTGAATCATCTACAGGCCGAACAAGGGCATTTGATGATGATTCTGACGGGACTGGTATAGGAGAAGGAGTAATAAGCTTTTTACTAAAACCTTTAAAGAGGGCAATCGAGGATAAGGACAACATTTATGCGACAATAAAAGGAAGTGCTGTAAATCAGGATGGAACATCTGTTGGCATTACTGCACCAAATGTTAACGCACAAACGGATGTTATCCTCGAAGCGTGGAAAGATTCAAAGATTGATCCTGGGACACTCTCCTATATTGAAGCCCACGGAACAGGTACAAAACTAGGAGATCCTATTGAAATAGAAGGACTGAATGAAGCTTTTAAGAAGCATACGAAAAAAAGAAATTTCTGTGCCATAAGTACAGTAAAGTCAAATATGGGGCACCTTTATGAAGCTTCAGGTATGGCAGGATTATTAAAAGCAGTTTTATCCTTAAAACACAAAGAACTGGCCCCGTCCATTCATTTTGTGAAGCCAAACGATAAGATAGATTTTATCGATACTGCTCTTTATGTAAATGACAGGTTGACTAAATGGGATGCAAGTACCACTACCAGAAGGTGTGGAGTAAGTTCTTTCGGCTTTAGTGGCACCAATTGCCATGTTGTCCTTGAAGAAGCTCCTGAAATAAAATATGAATCAATATCCGGTGACAGCAGAGCAGAAATATTAGGCTTGACTGCAAAGAGTGAAGCCGCATTACATGAATTGGTGAGGAGATATAAGACATCTCTCGAGAATTCTGAACAAATATGTTTAAAAGATATATGCAGCACTGCAAATACGGGAAGAACCCATCATAATTTCAGACTGGCTATAGTTGCTAAAGATAAAAACGAACTTTTGCGTAAGCTTAATTTTATACTGGAAAACAAGTTTAGCGGATTAGACAGGAAGATAGGATTCTACGGAAAACATTTTGTCATCATGTCCGACAAAGAATTTCTTCAGCAGGGCGAGTTAAGACAGAAGGAGAAATTTGAGCTTACGACTCAGGCGGGATTACTCACTGAGGAATTGGCAGAGCAGAATATATTTGATAACAGCTTATTGGAGCGTTTATGTGAGCTATATGTCAAGGGAGCTGACGTTGACTGGGATATTCTTTATGGGGGAAATAGAGCAGGGAAGAAAGTAAGTTTGCCTTCCTACCCCTTTGAAAAACACAGGTGTTGGATAAATATAGACTCAGCTGAAAAACGCAACATTAGTGATAATATCAGAGTTATACACCCATTATTGGAAAAGCAAATGGTTGAATCTGTAGACCAGATCATTTTTTCTACTGAGTTCAGCCCTAAAAAGCATTTTGTTCTATCAGATCACATAATTATGGGAAGCTATGTAATACCCGGGACTACATACATAGAAATGATATATCAAGCGGGCAGAAGGTTATCCGATGATGGTCAGATACAGATAAACGATATAACCTTCTATACCCCTGTGGTACTAAGCGAATCTGATACAAGAGAAGTTCAGACAATTGTTAAATTTAAAGATAGAAGCTTTGAATTTACTATTGTAAGCAATACTGCTGACAGTAACAACGGCACACTTAAAAAGTGGATAAAACATGCAGAGGGTAAATTTAGCTTTCATGAGGACAGCTCATTTACATGCCATGACATTAATCAGATTAAAGAAAGATGTTCTTCAGACATACTTGATATTAAACAAAATGAACTTACGAAAGGCTTTATTGAGTTCGGGCCAAGATGGCTGAATATCCATAAGCTGTGGGTTGGCAGTGAAACGGCACTTGCCGAATTATCCCTGCCGGATGAATTTGTACATGACCTGGAGACCTATTACATCCATCCATGTATGCTTGACATGGCTGCTGCCGCATTTTGCTTTACTTTTGAGAAACGATACCTTCCGTTATCTTACAAGAGACTGAAGGTTTACGGAAAAATGCCTCATAAGTTTTACAGTTATATTAAAAGCATAAATACAGGGGCAAATGAAGAAGTTGTAAGTTTTGATATAGATTTAATTGATGCCGACGGTAAAGTATTTATCGAGATAACTGAGTTTTCTCTTAAAAAGGTTCATGAGTTTAAAACTCTGGTCAGAGATAATATCTTTACATATTCAAAATGGATACCTGCAGATACTTCTTCAAGTGATGCCGTGCTAAATAAAGGGCTTACTGTAGTTTTCAGAGACACAGACGGTGTTGGCAAAAAAATAACTGAAGAAATTAAAGCTATTGGAGTAGACATATTAGAAGTAGTACCCGGACCGGCCTATGAGAAGCTTAGTGATCGTATGTACAAGATAGGCGGGGCCAAGGAAGACTACGATGAGCTTATAAAAGATTTGAAGGACAAAAAGTTGTCCGGGATATTACATATGCTGACTGCTGATGACAATAACAGTACATCGTCATGTGAGGCGACAGATAAAAACTTGAGTAAAGGGTTATACAGCCTGTTTTACCTGACCCAAAGTATGGTGAAATACGGATTAAAAGATAATTTGGAATTGATAGTGATATCCAAAAATGCAAACGAGATTACAGGTGAAGAAATAAGTATAAATCCTGAAAATGCAGCGTTATTCGGATTGTCAAAGGTAATATCCAAAGAGCATCAGGGGATAAGATGCAAATTTGTTGATATTGACAGTAAATCCGGATACGAAACGATTATCAGAGAAGCTGTCCTTAACAAAGACCCTGAGAATATCGCTTTCAGAAATAATTCCAAGTATCTGAACAGAATAGAGAGAATGAATATTGAAGAGGTACCTGATAATGTTACGGATATAAGAGAACATGGAGTATACCTTATAACCGGAGGCTCAGGAGGGCTGGGACTTGAATTTGCAAAGCACATAGCTGCAAAAGGAAAGAAGGTCAAAATAGCTCTTTTAGGGCGTTCTGTCTTTCCACTCCGTGAAGAGTGGGAGAATATTCTTGAAAACGGGTGTGACAGCAAGACAGAAAGGCTGATTAGAACAATCCTTGATATTGAATCACAGGGTTCAAAGGTTATTTATTGCAGTGCTGATATTTCAATATATGCGCAAGCAGAAAAAGCACTGAATGATATAAGGAAGGAATTTGGCCCTATAAATGGAATTATTCATGCAGCCGGAGTGGCCGGAAGCGGTTTTGTGTTTATGAAACAAGAAGGCGAACTTCAGAAGGTTATAGGCCCCAAAATTCATGGTACGGTGAACTTGGACGGATTGTCAAGGGAGGATAAACTTGACTTCATGATTCTGTTCTCGTCAATTGCATCCTTTTTGGCATATCCGGGTCAAGGCGATTACACTGCAGCAAGTTTATTCTTAAACTCCTATGCGGCATATAGAAACAGATTGGGCAAAAAGACCATATCAATAAACTGGCCGGCATGGAAGGAAACAGGAATGGCAGTAGACCATGGTGTTAATACTGATACCGCATTTAAGGCCATATCCACAACTGAAGCACTATACGCTTTTGATGAGGTAATAAATAAGAAGTTATCTGAAATTATTATTGGAGAATTGGATTCAGATTACTTCACCAAATTTGGCGAGAGCAGTGTTCTGGCAAATAATCTTATGTCAGCAATTACGAGGAAAAAGAAACATAATGCACCGAAAGAAATTGAAAAGAACAAGTCCCTAAGTGTTCAAATTAAGGATAAAAATGTTGAAGAGCTCGATGATATTGAAGTTCTTTTGTCGGGGATATGGGGAAAGGTTTTAGGCATGAATGAAATTGATATCTATGAGAGTTTCTATGAAATGGGAGGAGACTCAATCCTGGCAACACAAATGTTCAAAGAAATTGACAAGGAGTTTCCGGGGGTTATAGATATTGCTGACATATTCTCATATTCGTCAGTAAGCCAGCTCGCAACATATATTAAAGGCAAAACAGGCAGCAAGCGTATAGATAATGCTGACGGTAACGAAAATGTAAATTCGACAGAAACCGAAGAAAGTGATATAGAAGATATTCTGGACAAGTTGGTAAAAGGCGAAATTTCCATGAGTGAAGCTGATGAAGTTATCAAAACCGGAGGTAAAGCATAAAGTGGAAAAAATTAAGAAATATATATATGAGCAGGTAATATCTCAGAAGATATCAAAAAATGAAGCTGCATTGATGTTAAAGGAGCTATATGAAAACCAAGGGGACAACAATAAGGATATAGCTGTTATAGGTATGGATTGCAGGCTTCCAAAAGCAAATAACGCCAATGAATTCTGGGACAACTTGATCAACGGTATAGATTGTATTGGAGATATTCCAGAAAACCGAAGAGAAGACATTGAAAGTTATTTTAAAAACAAGGGTAACTTTACAAGTGAGGATTTTATTAAACAAGGATATATAAATGATATATCAGGTTTTGACCCTGCATTTTTCAATATTTCTCCTGCAGAGGCAAATATGATGGACCCTGTTCAGAGATTGTTTTTAATGGTTGTGTGGGGTGCTTTAGAAGATGCTGGAATAAATTTTTCAAAAATAAGCGGGTCAAAAACGGGTGTCTTTGTAGGAAAGGCTCATTTGAATGAACCGCTTTATAAGGACTTTATCGATGATTTTGATATGATAGCATTTAACGGCTCGGCTACGGGGATCTTATCCAGTCGAATATCATACTTACTGAATCTGAATGGCCCAAGTCTTGTGATTGATACAGCGTGCTCATCCAGTCTGGTGGCATTGCATACTGCTTGCCAGTCTTTGATAAATAATGACTGCGAAGTAGCTATAGCCGGTGGAGTAAGGGTAATGCTTCTGCCTGTTAAGGATAACAAGCTTGAAGCTCTTGAATCTCCTGATTGCAAATTAAGACCCTTTGACAACGAAGCAAATGGAACCGTTTGGGGTGAAGGTGTAAGTGCTGTTGTCTTAAAACCATTGTCAAAAGCAATTAAGGATAGGGACAATATATATGCTGTAATAAAAGGCAGCGCATGTAACAACGATGGTGCGTCAAATGGGATTTCGGCACCCAATGCCTATGCTCAGGAAAAACTGATTGCGGATTTATGGGAGAAGAAAAAAATCAATCCCGAAAGCATATCCTATATTGAAGCTCACGGTACGGGAACTGCTTTGGGCGATCCAATCGAAATAAAAGGGATTACAAACGCATTCAGAAGGTATACCAACAAGAAGCAGATATGTGCTATCGGAACTGCTAAGGGTAATATCGGACACTTGGTAGCTTCATCGGGACTGGCAGGTTTAATTAAGGTATTGATGGCAATGAAGCATAAAAAAATACCTCCCACAATCAATTTTAATGAACCGAATGCCTATATAAATTTCATAGAGTCTCCTGTTTACTTTAATGACAGGACAATTGAGTGGAAAGATGACGAAAGGCCATTAAGAGCAAGCGTAAGTTCATTTGGAATTAGCGGTACAAACAGTTATGTAATTGTTGAAGAACCTCCCAAACCTCAGGGGAAGAGCAATATAGCGGTTAGTAAGGATTTGATATTCACTTTATCCGCTAAAAGCAGTACATCATTAAAAAACCTAATAAGTAAATATGTTGATTTTCTTAAGGATGAGACAGGCTATGATTTAGAGGATGTTTGTTTTACTGTGAATATAGGCAGAGTTCACCACAATCACAGAGTTGCAATAGTAGGAAACAGCATTGCTGAATTGAAAGGCAAACTTGCTATTTTAAACAAGGGCGACCTGAGAAGTGTCCCAAGCGAGAACATATATTGTGGTGATTTCAGGCTGGTTTCAGATACAAAAAGGGAAAAAACAGATGGGCTTATTACAAAGTCTGACAAGAAGAAACTTGATGAGCTGTCCAAAAGCAAAACTTTGGAATATGTTGATTGCGGGAAGAATGAAAGTAGCCTTTTAAACGATTTATGCGATTTATACGTCAGCGGTGCAGATATTCCATGGGACAACTTGTTTGCAGAGTCTGAAGCAAGAAAGATAAGTTTGCCCAAATATCAATTTGAACTCAAAAGGTGCTGGCCTGAAAACAGGGGCAATTCTGTAATAGAGGCAAAGTATACAAAGAGTACTCCCGGCACAGGGATGGTTCATTGGGAAAGCGATGAGATACACCCGTTGCTGGGAAGACTCTATCTTAGAACTTTGAACCAAGACATATACATAAATGACCTTAATCCTTCTTTGAAATGGGTAATTGGAGAACATAAAGTTGCAGGGAATTTTGCAATGCCCGGTGTTTCCTTTATTGAGATGGCATTATGCATAGGAAGAAAATACTTTGACACAAAGTATATCCGATTAGCTGATATGGCAGTCATATTCCCGCTCATGCTTAGGGAAGGGGAAACTAAGAGGGTACAAACAATAGTAAATAGGCTGAACGGTTATCTGGAGTTTGCTGTTGTTGGGGAAACAGAAGATGCTGATAACAGTAACGGCTTCATTGAGTATGTTCAAGGAAAGATATATCCTCTGGAACAAAAGGCTGAGAAGAAACTGGATATTGTTTTACTGACAGAGGGAATGAACAAATTGGGTAAAATCAATCCTAATAACTATACACAAGGATTTATTCAGTTTGGGAGTAGATGGACTGATTGTGTTGCACTGAGCACGGGCAAAACATCTGCAACTGTGGAGTTAGCTTTACCTGAGAAATTTGCTGAAGACTTAGAGGAATACTACCTCCATCCTGCATTACTTGATATGGCCTTAAATGCTTTGGCTTTGACTGTAAAGGAAAGGTATCTTCCTTTTGCGTATAAGAATATTAATATTTATGGGCCTACACCTTCCAAATTCTACAGCTATATTCATAACTTTAAGGATAGTGATCAGCGGCAGGAAATGAAGTCCTACAATATTGACTTTATCGATAGCCAAGGTAACGTTTTTGCTGAAATTGAAGAGTATACCATCAAAAAGGCTAATAATATTGCAAATATGGAAGCTGATACCCCTATGTTTTACAATACAAAGTGGGTGCAAAAAGACTTTGTTTTGAATGAAGCTCCCGTAACACCCGGGAAAGCTATTGTATTTAAGGACAACCATGGACTTGGTGACGATTTGGTACAAGAGCTGAAAAACAGCGGGTGGCAGGTTATTGAGGTCGGACTCGGCACTCAATATACAAAAACTGATAATAACAGATATGAAATATCTGTAGACGAAAGCGATCATATAGCCTTTTTAAACGAAGCTAATCTTGATGGTCTTACACATGTATTCCACTTATTTACGGCAAACGATATCCAGGAGGTTGAAGATACTGTCACTCTTACATATAACCTCGAAAAGAGTGTTTACAGCTTGTTTTCACTCACAAAGCATTTAATTGTCAATGCACAGAAAAAGAAGCTGGATATATACATAATTTCTAAAAATGTCAACCCGGTAACGGGAAATGAAAAATTCCTGCAACCGCAGTATGCATGTATATTCGGCTTAGCTAAGGTTATTAATAATGAGTATCCTGATTTCAGATGTAAAAGCATTGATAGTGACGGCAGCATATCGGCTAAGGACATTACATCAATAATCGGGTGTTCCGATATTGAAGCTCAAGTTGCATTCAGAGATAGGGCTTTCTACACAGAAGAGATTCGGCCAATGAGAACGGATGCTATACCTGAGGAAAGGGTGGAAATCAGTTCCGATGGTGTATATGTAATTACCGGAGGTACCGGGGGAATAGGTCTGGAAATATGCAGATATCTTGCTACCTGTTGTAAGGTGAACCTTGCACTGGTAAACAGGTCTTCTTTGCCTGAACGTGAACTGTGGGATGAAATACTCCAAAAGAATGAGGACTCACGGCTATGCAATATATTAGAGAAGCTTAGAGCCATTGAATTACTGGGCTCTCAAATTATTTGCTACAGCGCTGACGTAAGTGAATATGAGCAAATGAAAGCTGTACTGGAGGATTTAAGAAGAAAGTTCGGACGAATCAGAGGAATAGTACATAGTGCCGGTATCGCGGGTCAGGGTCTGTTGATGAATAAAGACTTATGTACCTTCAAAAACGTAATTAAGCCAAAGGTGTACGGTGCGTGGATTCTGGATAAATTGACTGAAAATGAACAGCTTGATATGTTCGTTCTGTTCTCTTCTATTGCGTCATTTGTTGCATACCCGGGACAAGGAGACTATACGGCAGCTAACTCATTTTTGGATGCATTTTCCACCTATTGCACCAAAAAAGGAAGAAAAATGCTTTCAATTAACTGGCCTGCGTGGAGTGAAACAGGTATGGCAGTAAGTCACGGTGTAAATATTGATATGATGTTTAAGCCAATATCTACCGAGGATGCCATAAATGCATTTGGAAAGATAATTCATAAATCTGTCGATAGAGCAATAATAGGTGAATTGGATTATGAAAGCTCTATGTTTGAAAAGCTTCAAATCGGTTTATCTAAAAGTATCAGAGGTATAATCAACAAACACAAAAACAGTTTAATCTCAAACCAAAAAAACATTGGCACTTTGGCTGATGTTGTTCTTAAAGGACGTAAAGATAACGATTATACTCAGGCAGAAATCAAGGTTGCAAAGATATGGGGAAATATATTCGGACTGCAGGAAGTCAATATATTTGACAATTTCTACGATTTGGGCGGAGACTCCGTCTTTGCAATGAAATTAGTAAATAGTTTAAACAAGCATTTAAATATAAACCTAAGTATTGTAGACGTGCTTAATTATCAAAGTGTGAATGACTTGGGGGCTTACCTTGATGAAAAAGGGCTCAGTAATGATAGTACGATTGAATTAAATGATGTAGCTGTTTTAAAGCATGCTGACGATAAAGAGTTTTATCCTGTAACATCGCAGCAAAAGGCTATTTATCTTTTATACCAGAGGTTGCCTGAGAACATTAGTTATAACACCCCTATAATAATTAATATCGAAGGGAACCCGGATATAGGCCAATTTGAACAAATATTCAGGCAGTTGGTTCTTAGACATGAATGTTTAAGGACATCCTTCCATATGCATAAGGGAGTACCCGTATTTAAAGTCCATGATGACGTAACATTTGACATTAAATATTCCGAGGCTGTGGGCACAGCTGTTGAGGAGATAATAAATTCCTTTATACGGCCATATTGCCTGGAAGAACCTACTTTACCGAGAGTAGAGATTGTTAAGACAGGTCATGAGAACTACCTTCTTATGTTAGATGTTCACCATATAATCGCAGATAGAACTTCGGTAGGGATTATGCTCAATGACTTTTTCAATTTGCTTAAAAGTAATCCATTGACTGAGATTGCTGCCCAGTATAAAGACTATGCCGAATGGCAATACAGCTATTACAATTCGGAAGCAATAAAAAAGACTGAAGAGTATTGGCTTGATGTTTTCAAGGGAGAAATCCCACTGTTAGATATTCCTACAGATTATAAAAGACCTCCGATACTATCTTATGAAGGCGAAAGTGTTAAATTTTCATTGGATGAGAAGTTGTGTGACTCTCTTAACTGCATAGCGTCAACTGCTAATACAACTATTAATATGATCTTGACTTCCGCATTCTATATTCTGCTTAATAAGCTAACATCTCAGGAGGACATAGTTATAGGCTGTAATGTAATGGGGAGAACCCATGAGGATATTCAGAACACGATGGGGATGTATGTAAATACTATTCCTGTAAGAAGTTGTATTAATGGCAATATGCCGTTTAAAACATATTTGGATAATGTTAAGAACAGCTGTCTGTTAGCATATGACAATCAAAACTATCCGATTGATGTTCTTCTGGAGAAACTTGATTTTAAGAGAATCCAAAACAGAAACCCGCTGTTTGACGTTTGCTTCAATATGATGAACATTCCTGACAGCATTGATTCTAAAAAGGAAATTTCATTGCAGGGACTTGTTATAAAGCCTGTAGATTTTGAAAATAAGACTGCAAAATTTGATATCACTCTTAGTGCATCTTTATCAGGAAATAAGGTTGAGATGTTCATGGAGTACAGGACATGCCTGTTCCAAAGGAATACGATAGAAAACTTTATCAAGTATTACATTGAGATACTGGAAGTAATTAAAGACGATATTAACATCAGTTTAAACGATATTTTATTGAAAAATGATATAGCCGTAATAAAGTACGAAGCAGAAGATGAGGGAGATTTTATACTTGATTGATGAATCAGACATGTAATTAAACAAGGAGGATTTGAAATGAGTGTATTACGTAAGGTATTGGCTTCCAGCGATAGTTTTTCTGAAGAAAAAAAGTTCTGGGAAGACAGATTATCCGGTGATTTTGTAAACGGAAGTTTTCCATATGATTTTAGGGAACAGGATACGGATGAACCGGAGTATAGTATATGCGAATTTGAGTTTGACGGTAAAATTTCATCCAAACTGGTTAGTATCAGTAATAACTCACATAAGAGACTTTTTCTTATACTTATGGCGGCAGTTAAGTGTCTACATTATAAGTACACAGGCTCAAAGGATACCGCTATTGGTACATCGGTGTATAAACAGCAAGAAGAAGCAGATTATGTTAATAATATACTCTTAATCAGGGATTCCATACACGAGGGCACGACCTTTAAAGATATGCTTCTAATGGTCAGAGAATCAGTGAATAGAGCCTATGAAAATGCGAATTACCCTTTAGAGTGTTTATTGGACGATTCAAACGAAAATGCAACGAAATTGTTTGATTCTGCCGTTCTACTGCTTAATATTCATGACAGATCCTATTTAGATAGTGTCATGCCTTCACTGATTTTTTCATTTATAGAAGCTGACGGAGTAATCAAGGGGCGTTTGGAGTACAATACTAAGCTTTATCTAAGTTCAACCATACAACATATGATAGGTCATATGAAGAATTTACTTAAGTTGATTTCGGAAGACATAAACATAAAAATATCAGATACAGATATTTTATCACCTGAAGAAATTAACAAGATTCTTTTTGAGTTTAATGATACCGATGCAAATTATCAAAAGGATATGACAATACACAGGATGTTTGAGGAGCAGGTTGAAAAAACTCCTGACAACATTGCTATTTCCTTTGGCGACAGAAATATAACATATACGGAACTGAATCAGAAATCAAATCAAGTGGCAAGGCTTCTGAAGGAGAAGGGGATAGTGCGCAACAGTATTGTTGCCATAGTTCTGGAACGTTCCCCTGAAATGATAATCGGGGCATTAGGCGTATTGAAGGCAGGAGGTGTATACCTGCCTATTGATCCGGCATATCCTCAAGAGAGAATCAGGTATACGTTAGAAGATTCTGAAACAAAAGTTTTGCTGACCCGGAATGAGCTTGTATATGACTTGGGCTTTAAGGGAGAGATACTTGATTTAAGTGATGAGAGCATATACAAAGGTGACATTTCTAACATTGAATCAGCAAATTCACCGGATGATTTGGCATATATAATTTATACTTCCGGCACAACCGGAAAACCCAAAGGTTCTATGATTGAGCATAGAAATGTTGTTAGGCTTTTATCCAATGACAAGCTGCAGTTTGATTTCAGCCAAAATGATATTTGGACAATGTTCCATTCATTCTGCTTCGATTTCTCAGTTTGGGAGATGTATGGAGCTTTATTATACGGCGGTAAGCTTGTTATTGTACCGAAACATGTTGCACAGGACACAAAGGAGTTTTTAAGCCTTTTAAAACGGGAAAGAGTAACTGTTTTAAACCAAACACCTACGGCTTTTTATAACCTCTCGGATATAGAGGAGGAGCAAAACGAAAGCGACTTGAGTATCAGATATGTCATTTTTGGCGGGGAGGCCTTAAAACCTGTTAAACTAAAGCCTTGGAGGACGAAGTTTTCCAATATCAAGTTTATAAATATGTACGGGATAACTGAAACGACCGTTCACGTTACATATAAAGAAATAACCGTGGAAGAAATCGAATCCAATATTAGCAATATAGGAAAGCCCATTCCTACAACAACTACTTATATCATGGATAGCAATTGCAAGCTATTACCAATCGGCGCACCCGGTGAGATATGTGTGGGCGGTGACGGGGTAGGGAAAGGGTACCTCAACAGGCTGGACTTAACCGAACAGAAATTTGTTAATAATCCCTACAAAAAGGGAGAAAGGATATACAGATCCGGGGATCTTGGAAGACAACTACCCAACGGTGAAATTGAGTATCTTGGGAGGATAGATCATCAGGTAAAAATCAGGGGACATAGAATAGAACTTAGTGAAATAGAAGTTCAGCTTTTAAGCTATTCAAAAATAAAAGAAGCCGTTGCGTTAGTGAACGAAGATAAGGATTCGGAAAAGTTTATCTGCGCTTATTTCGTTGCAGATGAGAATTTGACCATAGCCGAAATAAGGAACTACCTCACGGGTATGTTGCCTCAGTATATGATACCTGCATATTTCATACAGTTAGATAAGCTGCCTATGAATTCCAACGGTAAAATTGACAAGAAATCTCTGCCACAACCTGCAGGAAATATATCCACGGGAGAAAAATATGAGGCTCCCAGGAACGATGTTGAAGAAAAGCTTGCAAAGGCATGGGCAGAAGTTCTGGGAATTGAGAAGATAGGTATAAACGACAGTTTCTTAGCTTTGGGAGGAGACTCTATTAAAGCTATGAAGATGATGCCTATTTTAAATAATTATGATCTCAAGCTGGAGATTAAAGATTTGTTTCAATATCCTACAATAAGGGAACTCAGCGAATATGTGGGTGCATTTACAAAGCAGATTAATCAGGGGGCTGTAGAGGGAGAGGTCATACTTACCCCCATTCAGAGATGGTTTTTCTCAGGAGAATCCCAAAACATAAATCATTTTAATCAATCGATTTTGCTTTATAAAAAAACAGGACTTGATGAGGCTGTGATTAAGAAAGTATTAAGCAAAATCGTTGAGCACCATGACATACTCCGCACTGTTTTCAATCAGGAAGACGGAAAATGGATACAGTTTACCCGAAGCACAGATGGGGATTTGTTTACTTTAGAGACAATTGACCTGACTGATAAGGCTGATTATAAACAAAGGCTGAAGGAAGAGGGCAATATAATCCAGAGCAGTATGGATATCGGTAAAGGCCCGCTGGTCAAACTGGGGTTATTTAAAACCGTTGAAGGCGATTATTTGTTAATTGCAATACACCACTTGGTAGTAGATGGTGTATCTTGGAGAATAATACTTGACGATTTTGTTTCCGGCTATATGCAGGCATGCGAAAATAAAGAAATTAAATTGTCTAATAAAACAGAATCATTCCAGCAATGGGCATCCGTTCTGGAGGAGTATTCAAAAAGCAAAGAGTTACTTGATGAAATAGATTATTGGAGACATTTGGGGAATTATAGCAAAGAGTTGTTGCCTACGGATGGAACAGCTAAAAGCAATAAATATATTGATAGCAGCATGATAACAGTATCTTTGCCTGAAAAAGATACTGATGCACTTTTCAAGTCTTCCTATCGGGCTTACAAGCTTGAATATAATGAGGTACTGCTTACTGCCCTCGGGCTTGCTCTTGGCAAATGGACAGGGAAAACCAATACTTTGATTAATGTTGAAGGTCATGGAAGAGAAAAAGTTGACGGTTCAGTTGAAATATCCAGAACTGTAGGGTGGTTTACATCAATTTTCCCTGTTGCTTTGAATGTTTCTGAAAGCGGGTCTGTTTATGATAGCCTTATGTCAATTAGGGATACTTTGAAGGCCGTTCCGAACAAAGGTGTGGGTTATGGAATATTGAAGTATCTGACACCGGAGGAGTACAAAAGTGAATTCGATTTTGATATACGTCCCAATATTTGTTTCAACTTCTTTGGGCAGCTTGACAAGGAACTGAGTGCAAGTGAATTCTCCATATCGAATTTACCTGCGGGAGATATGGTTTCTCCGGATTGTGAGAGGCGCTATATACTTGATATAAACTGCATTATAACAGAAGGCGAACTGCAGTTTATGGTCAATTATAACAAGCATGAATACAAGAGTGAGACAATTGAAAAGTTTGCAAACAGCTTTATTAAGTACCTTAGGGATATTGCAAGTCACTGTGCTGAAATAGATACAACCGGTACTGTTACAAGTGAGCCGTTAGTTGACAAATCCGGCTCAGTATACCCTAAGGCTATGCCTAAGCCGGAAGAAATCGGCATTCCGTTCCCGCTTACCGATGTACAGATGGCATATTTGATGGGAAGAGACAACTTATTTGAAATGGGTGGGGTTTCTACACACTCATACATGGAAATAGAAACAAAGCTGGATATGAAATTATTCGAAAACAGCCTTAATAAGGTGATTAGAAGGCATCCCATGATGCGGGCAGTTGTTTATGCAAATGGGCAGCAGCAGATTCTTGAGGATGTGCCGTATTATGAAATAAAAATAATGGATGTAAGCGGACTTGATACACAAAGCCAGATGAAATACATTGTGGAAGAAAGACAGAGGATGTCCCACTTCATATTCAACACAGAAGAGTGGCCTTTATTCGAGTTAAAAGCTTTTAAGCTTTCTGAAGACACGCACTATTTATTCTTTGGGCGTGACTTACTGATAGCCGACGGAGCAAGCATGCAAATCATTGGTAAAGACCTGATTGACTTCTATATTAACCCTGATAAGGACATTCGGGAATTGGAGTTTACATTCAGGGACTATATCCTGGCTTACAATGATTTTAAACAAACAGACCTTTACAATTCAGATAAAAAGTATTGGTTAGACAAGTTGGATTGTTTCCCGCAAGCTCCCGCACTTCCACTGAGAAAAATGGAACAGGGCTTTACACCCCACTTTAAGAGATTTAGTACAATTATAGAAAAAGCGGACTGGGAGAAACTGAAACATAAGGCAAGGCAAAATAATATAACCCCTTCTGCACTGGTTTGTACTGCATATGCAAGGGTGTTGTCATATTGGAGCAACCAGTCAGATTTGGCTATAAATTTAACTGTATTCAATCGTTATCCCGTACATAAAGATGTAAATGAAATCGTGGGAGATTTCACATCGGTAGCGCTGCTTGGTATCGAGCTGGAACCCAATAGCTCTTTCTGGGAGTCCGCCAGAAATGTGCAGTCCGTATTAATGGAGGCTTTGGATCATAGGCATTATGACGGAGTTGAATATATCAGAGAAATATCCAAGTATAACAATCTTGGTACAAAAGCAGCGATGCCTATCGTATTTACCAGTTTGTTATTCGGGGATGCCAATGAAAACGTGAACCATTTCAAACAGCTTGGAGAAATAAAGATGGGACTGGGGCAGACATCTCAGGTCTATATAGATAATCAGGCCACCGAGATCGACGGTAACCTTGAAATATGGTTTGAGTTTGTTGATGAGCTTTTTGAAAGAGACATTATTGAATCCATATTCAATCAGTATACCGGAACTTTGAGAAGTCTGATTGATACTGACAGCGATGAAAAACTGATCCCATGTCAGAACGATATGAATGCTATTGAAAAATATAATAGGACGCAGGAAGATATACGCCCTAACACTCTACAGGGTATGTTTGCAGGCCAGGCAGCGTTGACACCTGATAATATTGCCTTGATTTCAGAAGAAGGGACTATGACATATGAGGAATTAAACACAAAGAGTAATCAGGTTGCAAATTATCTTAGAAGTCAAGGTGTTCAGAGGAATGAACTGGTAGGCTTATCAGCAAAGCGTTGCATGGATACTATTGTGAACATGCTCGGAATCCTGAAAGCAGGTGCGGCTTATGTACCTGTCGACCCTGAGTATCCACAGGAGCGCAAGGACTATATACTGTCCAACAGCGACTGCAAGATGATTTTATATCCCGAACTTTACCAAGACATGAACTTATCTGCTGAAAGCAAAGAGTTTGAATCCATTGGCAATATATATGATATTGCGTATGTAATATACACTTCGGGAAGCACAGGCAGACCCAAAGGGGTTGTTATTACTCATGATGCCGTATCAAATACCATAATTGACATAAATCGTAAATTCAAGGTCAATGAAAATGATAGGATAATCGGACTGTCTTCAATGTGTTTTGACCTCTCTGTTTATGACATATTCGGTGCGTTGTGCAGCGGAGCGGCTTTGGTAATGGTTTCAGACCAGAGAGATGTGAATTTATTACGAAAAACTGTTAATGAACATAATATTACTATTTGGAATTCAGTACCGGCAATAATGGATATGCTGGTTGACAATCTGGAGGACAATTTTAAAAATTCGTCTTTAAGGCTTGTACTTCTTAGCGGTGACTGGATTCCCGTAAACCTGCCCGAGAGAATCAAAAGATTCTTTGAAGGTTCTGAGATTATCAGCCTTGGAGGGGCAACTGAAGCTTCTATATGGTCTATTTACTATCCTATTACAGAAGTAAGGAGTGAATGGAAGAGCATACCTTATGGAATGCCTCTGGCAAATCAGACATTTTACGTACTGAACTATGAAAAGGGATTATGTCCCGTGGGCACACCCGGGGAGCTCTATATAGGAGGCGTCGGGCTTGCCAAAGGATATTGCAATGATAAAGAAAAAACTGAAAATGCGTTTATTGTTCATCCTGAACTGGGGAATCTATATAGCACGGGAGATTTTGGAATTCTTCACAGTGGAGGGTATATTGAATTCCTTGGCAGGAGGGACCATCAGGTAAAAATTAAAGGGTATAGAATAGAATTAAATGAAATTGAGAACTGCCTTATAAAACATCAAGCCATAAAAAATACTGCTGTAATAGACCGCACGGATGCAAACGGTAAAAAATACTTATGCGCATACTATTCTTCGGACATGTCTCTTGGAACATCTGAGCTGCGCGAACACCTTGCAAAAGAGCTGCCTGATTACATGATACCTTCATATTTTGTCCATCTGGACAAAATTCCGTTGACATCTAACGGAAAGGTTGATAGGAAATCCCTTCCGGAGCCTGATATGTTCACAGAAAACGATGACAACTATGTAGCTCCCGGAAACTCCACAGAAAAGGCATTGGCAGAAATATTAGTTGATTTATTGGGAGTGTCCAGGGTAGGAATTAACGATAACTTTTTTGAGCTGGGAGGAGATTCTCTAAAGGCCCAGACATTCATAAACAGGATTGATAAAAAACTTGATGTAAAAGTTCCTATTGTCCAGATTTTCAGGGAACCTACAATAGAAAAAATCAGTGAATATATTTTGAAACAAAGCACAACAGACATTGCAAAGCAGGAATCCGAACCAACAAAAGAAGCCAGATACTACTGGTCTCCTATAGCCCATTGGAGCCAAAGTGAAAATGCCATACATATAGAGATGTATTCCTACAGCGGCATTGCGTTGGAACTGTTCCCAAAACTTTATTTTATCACTCAGAAAGGTATTAAGCTTAACGACCTTGTAAAAGAGTTTTCTGAGTTTGATGAAAGCAAAGTGAAGAGCTTTATAAATGATCTAATTAATGACAGGGTTCTTGTGGACAGGATGCTCACTTATCATGAGGTATCGTACCCTCAAGGGAAATTCTTCAATAATCCATACGGAGAAGAGCTGCTTTATGACCCGGCAGCATATAATGATTTTAAAAAGATACAACTAAACAGGAACTTTGAAAAGGCTAGGGAAGAAAAGATTATTCTTGAAGCCAACAGAGATTTTCCAGAGTATATAAAAGACAGGCGTTCCTATAGAACTTTTGATGAAAGTAAGGAAATACCGTTTGCGGACTTTTCTCAAATGCTGTCTGTATTCAAGCAACACGAGGAAGACGGCACAACCAGATATTACTATCCGAGTGCCGGAGGACTTTACTCTGTCGATGTTTTTGTATACGTTAAAGAAAATAGGGTTGAGGGCTTGAAAAAGGGTTTGTACTACTACAGCCCTGTATATAACAGCCTCCAGATTGTAAATGACTCTGCTGAACTGACTGAGGAAGCACATTATCACAGTAATAAGGCAATATATAAATCTTCTGCTTTCTCTGTATTTCTGATTTATGATGCAAGGGCAAATATGCCAAAGTACGGTTCAATGGGGTATTTCTTTGGATGTATTGACTCAGGTATAATGGTATCCTCTTTGACACAGTCAGCTGGGTTGGTAAATATTGGACTATGCTCAATTGGTGATATGGATTACAAGAAAATAGAGACTTATTTCAATTTAAATGAAAATCAAGCCTTTATCCATGCCATTGAAGGGGGCTTAAAGCCTGAATATTACGGAACGGATATTGGAGAAAAACAGAATAGCGTGATGACAAATGATTTTTCTGAGTCTAATATATCGGTGACAACGCCCGGATTAAGTCAGCAAGAGTGCTATCCTGTATCCTCAGCTCAGAAACGCCTGTTTTTACTGCAGCTGTTACAACCGCAAAGTACAGGTTACAACATACAGGACGTAAAAATTATCGAAGGAAAGCTTGATATAGCCAGGATTGAAGCTGTATTCAAAAAGTTAATCAAAAGACATGAATCCTTACGGACATCCTTTGAGTTTGTTGAGGGTGAACCTATGCAAAGGGTATGGGAGAATGCTGACTTCCGGGTGGACTATGTTGATGCTCAAGGTCAAGACCTGGATTTATTGGCAAAGTCATTGATTAAACCTTTTGACTTATCCAAGGCTCCATTATTCAGGGTTTCAATAGCCTTAATCGGCAATGACAGATATATGCTGTTTTTGGACATGCATCATATTATCTCCGATGGAACTTCAGCAGGTATCCTTATCAAGGACTTCATTACTCTGTATTCGGGAGCCACTTTGCCCGAACTTAAAGTCCAGTATAAGGATTATACCGCCTGGCATAATCAGTTCCTGAAATCGGATATTATTAAATTGCAGGAAAAATATTGGTTGGATATATTCTCTGAAAGCACACCTGTACTCAATATACCTACGGATTTTCCAAGACCGGATATTCAAAGTTTTGACGGAAGTGTTGTGAAATTCAGTGTTGATGAAATAACCACGAGAAAGCTCAAGGAAATAGCTTCGAAAAAAGGTTCCACGCTTTATATGGTCCTGCTTACAGCGTATTATATTTTACTTTCCAAATATTCTGCTCAGGAGGATATTGTGGTTGGAACTCCTATAGCCGGACGGCTTCACAGTGATTTCGAGGATACTATAGGAATGTTTTCAAACATGTTGGCATTAAGAAGTTATCCCTCAGGAGAAAAACTTTTCTCTGAATTTCTGGAAGAGGTAAAGCAAACTACCATAAACGCCTTCGATAATCAAGGATTCCAGTTTGAAGAACTTGTAATTAAGCTGGGAGTAAAGAGGGATGCAAGCCATAACCCCTTGTTTGACACTGCGTTTGTTCTTCAGAACATGTACAACTCGTTATTACAGTATAAGAATATAGAAATTAAGGAATTTGACTACAAGGGGAGATCCGCCTTGTTTGACATATTACTGGAGGCATATGAGGAGCATGGCAGCATATACTTCAACTTTTATTACTGTAATAAATTATTCAAAGAAGATACTGTGAAAAGGATGTCAAAGGACTACCTTAAAATATTATCCTGTGTGATTGAAAACCAAAACATTAAGCTTTCTCAAATTGAGATAGGGGATGCAATCCTTAAAACGTCAACAGCTTTGAAACAAGATATACAGTTTAATTTCTAGGAATAAGGAGCATAGAACAAATGGATAAATACACGGTGAATATAATGATGTCCAGCGAAAAGTATAAGACCGAAAGGATATACTGGATGGACAAACTGCAAGGGGAGTACGTGCCGACAGGGTTTCCGACAGATAACGGCTATAATATAAATAATACGACCCAAACCTCGCACTTTGGGAAAGAGCTATCAGGTGAAGTGTTTGAGAGGATTATGCAAATTTCAAACAAGTCTGAGCTGGGTATCTATATTATTTTGGTTACTGCTATCAAAAGTCTCCTGTATATATACAACAGGTATGAAGACATTATCGTCGGCATGCCTGTAATTAGAACTGCTGAAAAGAATGAGATTAACAGCTTGCTGCCACTAAGAACCATTGTTAAATCAGATGCATCTTTTAAAGATTTATTAAACGATATCAAATCCACAGTACTTGAGGCAGATGCCCATAAAAATTTCCCTATGGACGGGGTTGCAGAGCTTTTGGGTATTCAGACAAACGAAGGCATGCTCCCCGATTTCAGAACAGTTGTATTATCTGAAGGAATTCATGATACTACGGATATTGAGGCTTGCGGGGCGGAAATGGTCATATCCCTTAAAATAAACGAGAGCAGTATCGGAGTGAGTGCAGAGTATAAGAACTCTTTATTTGAAGAGGAGACTGTATCCCGGATTTTTGAACATATATTTAACCTGTTGGGGAAAACAGTAAAATCCCCTGAAACGAAGCTTTCTGAAATAGATTTCATGTCTGATGAAGAAAAGAATAAGATATTATTTGATTTTAATAATACAGCTGCTGACTATTGCAGGGAAAAAACCGTGCATAAGTTGTTTGAAGAGCAGGTTGACAGGACACCTGATAATATTGCTGTACAATTTAATAATAATACAGTTACTTATAAGGAGTTGGATGACAAAGCAAATACATATGCGAATTATCTGCTCAAATACCATAACCTGAAAGCTGATTCCCTGGTTGGGGTCATGCTCGATAAATCGGATGAAATGATTGCTGTCACGTTAGGTATCCTAAAGGCCGGGGGAGCATATGTGCCTATAGACCCCGGGTATCCTGAAGAGCGTATCAGGACTATTATTGATGATTCCGGGATCAATATAGTTGTATCCTGCAAGGAACATATAAAAACTCTTAATAAACTGCAATGGGAGTGTAACAGCCTTCAAACATTTTTGTGCGTGGACTCCTCAGACGTTCTGAACGAAGAAGAAAGCGAAAAAAGTGAACTGATGGGAGAGGATGTATGGAAATACGTAGGCTCGAATGCGAAGGATGATATTGAGGGGGGCGCATGGGTAAGCAGCTATACCGGCGAAAACCTTTCAGAACGAGATATGGGAGAGTACTCGGATAATGTAGTTGAAAAGCTCAGACCCTACCTCGGGGAAAAGGTGAGGGTTTTAGAAATCGGATGTGCTTCGGGACTTAGCATGTACAAAATAGCACCCCATGTGGGACTTTATTACGGAACAGATTTATCTGAGGTCATTATCGAGAGAAACAGGCAAAGAATTAAGGACGAGAATATCCGGAATATAAAGCTATCGTGTCTCCCTGCACATGGCATAGATCAGATTGATGAAAAGGGGTTTGACATAATTATATTGAACAGTGTTGTTCAATGTTTCCACGGACACAATTATTTAAGGCAGGTTATTGCAAAGTGTATTCATTTATTGAATGAAAAAGGTATAGTTTTTGTGGGCGACGTTATGGATCAGGAATTAAAATCCGATTTAATTGAGTCCTTAACAACTTTTAAGCAAAATAATAGTGATAAAAATTATAGGACAAAGACAGACTGGTCAGTGGAATTGTTTTTGTCAAAGGGCTTCTTTGAAGACCTGAGGGTCGATTTTGAGGATATATGCAGCGTTAACTTTTCTGAAAAAATACATACGATAGAAAATGAATTGACTCAATTCAGGTACGATACAATTTTGCACATTGACAAGTCTGTACCACGTAAGAGTTCTGAAATAACGAAGCATAAGCTCCAACACGGACTTGAAGAGCTAAGAAAATGCGGCACCGGGCGTGTTCAATCTAAAGCAAAGGCGGACAGCCTTGCCTATGTCATATATACATCAGGAACTACGGGTAAGCCAAAGGGTGCCATGATAGAGCATAGAAACGTGGTAAGGCTTATGGTGAACAGCAAGATGCCATTCGATTTTAATCATAAAGACGTGTGGACAATGTTTCATTCATACTGCTTTGACTTTTCTGTTTGGGAAATGTACGGTGCCTTGCTTTATGGTGGCAAGCTGATTGTTATTCCAAAAACAACTGCACAGGATACGGCTTCTTATCTTGAACTGCTAAAGCTCAATAAGGTGACTGTTTTAAACCAAACTCCTTCTGCATTTTACAGGTTGGTGGACGAAGAGCTTATATCCGATACGAAAGACCTTTGCCTGCGGTATGTCATATTCGGCGGTGAAGCGTTAAAACCCGGCAAACTGGCGGCTTGGTATGATAAGTACGGTGAAACGAAGCTGGTCAACATGTATGGCATCACTGAGACAACGGTTCATGTAACCTATAAAGAAATCGGGCAGCAGGAAATTGAACGGAATGCAAGTAATATCGGAAAACCCATACCGACGCTCAGAACATATGTAATGAGTGAGACCATGAGGCTGCTGCCTTTCGGTGCAGCCGGAGAACTTTGTGTGGGTGGGGACGGCGTATGCAGAGGGTATTTGAACAGGGCGGAGCTGACAAAGGAAAAGTTTGTTGAAAACCCCTACAAGCCCGGTGAAAGATTGTACCGATCAGGTGACCTGGTAAAGCTTCTTCCCAACGGAGACATGCAGTATTTGGGAAGGATTGACCAGCAGGTGAAAATCAGAGGTCACAGGATTGAATTGAGAGAGGTTGAAAGTGCACTGCTGAGGCATGATGCGGTAAGCGATGCAATTGTCATCGACAAATTGGACGATGGTGGGGACAAGTATCTTTGTGCATATCTGGTTTCCAGTATACCGCTTACGGTGTCCGATCTCAGGGTATATCTCTCCCAAAAGCTGCCTGAGTATGCCATACCCTCATATTTTGTCCAGATAGAGGAAATCCCTATGACCTCCAATGGCAAAGTCAACAAAAAGGCACTGCCGAACCCTCTGGACAGCATACAAACAGGAGTTGAGTACCTTGAAGCATCAAGTGAAACAGAGAAGAAATTAGTTGACATATGGAAGACAGTATTGAAGGTAAGTAAAGTAGGAATCATGGACAATTTCTTTGAATTAGGGGGACATTCTTTAAAAGCCACGACGCTTATTGCTATGATTCATAAGGAATTTGATGTTGAAATTCCGCTTTCCGGCGTATTCCAAAACCAAACCGTCAAAGAGCTGGCGGCTTTGATAGAGAAAAGCAGAAAAAAACAGTTTGTGTCCATTGAAAAGACGGAGGAAAAGGAATATTACGGTTTGTCCTCCGCCCAGAAGAGAATATATGTTTTATGCCAGATGAATCCCATGGGGCTAGGCTACAACATACCTGTAGCAATGAAGATTGATGGCGAGGTTGATAAGAAGCGTATAGAAGAATGCTTGAAATCAATAGTCCAAAGGCATGAAGTTTTCAGGACCGTTTTTGAAACAGTTGCTGGAGAGCCTGTGCAAAAAGTAAGCCTTACTGCTGACATATCGGTAGAGTATTTCCGCTGTGATAAGGAAAAGGTATCTGAGGTGATTCAGGACTTTATAAAGCCTTTTGACTTAACGAAGGCTCCTTTGCTGAGGGTCGGTCTGATAGAATTGGGCAAAAGCACAAACCTACTGATGTTTGATATGCATCACATTATTTCCGACGGCACTTCACTCGGAATACTTGTTCGTGAATTTGTCAGCTTGTATGAAGAAAAGGAAATGCCGCCGTTAAAGATTCAGTACAAGGATTTTGCCGCATGGCAAAACAACCTTTTAGAAACAGAAGCCATAAAGAAGCAGGAAGAATATTGGATAAACAGGTTTTCGGGAGAAATACCTGTTCTGAATATGCCCACGGATTATGCCAGACCATCGGTTCAAAGCTTTGCAGGGGATACCGTGCTGTTTACCGCACCAAAAGACTTGTCGTCTAAGCTGAATCAACTGGCGTCGTCATCTGAAGCCACTTTATACATGGTTCTGAATGCGGCATACAACATCCTTTTGTCAAAGTATACATGCCAGGAGGATATCATCGTAGGTTCTTCCATTGCAGGACGGCAACATGCAGACACGCAAAATATCGTGGGTATGTTCGTCAACGTGCTTGCCATGAGAAATTACCCAAAGGCGGAATTGACATTCCGACAATTTCTTGAGGATGTCAAACAAGTATCATTAGAAGCATATGAAAACCAGGATTTCCAGTTCGAAGAACTGGTAGACCGTTTGAATCTTAGAAGGGACTTGAGCAGGAATCCTTTATTCGATACGGTATTCTCCATGCAGAATATGGATACCGGGAACATAGCTATTGAAGGTTTGAATTTTACCCCTTACGAATTTGAATACAAAGTATCCAAGTTTGACTTAACACTTTATGCGGCTGAAGAGCGCGGCAGTATAAGTTTTCGTATGGAATACAGTACCGGGTTGTTTAAAAGAGAGACAATCGAAAGAATGGCCTCCCGGTTTGTACACATCCTCATGCAGCTTACAGAGAACCCGGACGTAAAGCTGTATGACATTGAGCTTGCAACCGATAAAGAAAAGCAGCAGATACTCACTGAATTCAACAATACTCATATGCAGCTTCCGACCTGCAAGCCCATCCACGAATTATTCGAGGAGCAGTGTGGGAAAACACCTGATAATACTGCCCTGGTTTTTGAAAATTACGACATGAGTTACCGAGAGTTAAATGAAAAATCGAATTGTGTTGCACGGGTTCTCAGAGAGAAAGGTGTTCAACTTGGAGACATTGCAGCGGTGATTGCCGACCCGTCTTTTGAGATGTTCATAGGTATTTTGGGCATATTGAAAGCCGGAGCTGCCTATCTGCCTATTGATCCTGATTATCCCGAAGACAGGATAAGGTATATGCTTAAGGACAGCAGGAGTAAACTTATGCTAGGTACCGGGAGTCTGATAGCTGCTTTTGAAGAGGATAGGGAATGCATTCGACTTGATGATGAGCAAATTTATACCGGGGACAGTTCCGGGTTCAATACAGATACCCGGCCTGAAGATTTGGCATATATCATTTATACATCAGGTTCAACAGGCAAGCCCAAAGGGGTCATGGTGGAGCACAAGGCATTGGTAAACCTGTGTTATTGGCACATCGGCAGCTTTAGTATCACAAGTGCGGACCGCAGTACCAAATATGCCGGGTTTGGCTTTGATGCATCAGTGTGGGAGATATTCCCGTACCTTATATCGGGTGCGGCAATCCACATTATTTCTAAGGAAGTAAGAATGGATGTAAAAGAACTGAACAGCTACATGGAGAAAAATGAAATAACGGTTAGCTTTATTCCAACCCATATATGTGAGCAGTTTGTGAAGCTGGATAACAAGTCTCTGAGAAAGCTTCTCACTGGTGGAGATTATCTGAAGTACCATGAAAAAAGGAACTATGATTTGATCAATAACTATGGCCCAACAGAAAACACAGTTGTGACAACAAGTTGTCGCGTTAATGAAAACCATGAGAGAATCCCAATCGGTAAACCTATAAGTAACTGTCAGGTATACATATTGGATCGTCATAATAAGTTGCTGCCGTCAGATGTACAGGGTGAATTGTGCATATCGGGTGACGGACTGGCAAGAGGATATTTGAACCTGCCTGAGCTGACAAAAGAGAAGTTTGTTCCAAACCCTTATGCACCGGGCAAGATAATGTACCGATCAGGAGATTTGGCGAGATGGCTGCCGGATGGGAATATAGAATTCTTAGGCAGAATCGACCAGCAGGTAAAAATACGCGGTTTCAGAATAGAGCTGGGAGAAATAGAGTCCCAGTTATTGAAACATGAGCAGATTAAAGAAGCAGTGGTTATAACCAAAAAGGACAGAAGCGGCAATATGTACCTATGTGCCTATTTAGTAACAAATGAAGAGTTACAGGTGAACACAATAAAAGAACACCTTTTGAAAGAACTGCCGGAGTATATGCTGCCTTCCTACTATATTAGATTGGAGAAATTGCCGCTCACACCAAATGGCAAGCTGGATCGAAATGCACTACCTGAGCCGGATGGCAGTATCAGTACGGGAGTTGCCTACGAAGCGCCGACAAACTCCATTGAGAAAAGTATTGCAGCTATATGGCAGGACATCCTTTCTTTAGATCGGGCCGGTCTGGATGATAACTTTTTCGATTTAGGAGGACATTCTCTAAGCTTGATAAAGGTTCACAATGAGATTGATAAAATATACCCCGGTATAACCAAAATCACCGATCTTTTTGCGAAGCCGACTATCAGGAAAATTGCCGAATTGATAGAAAACACCGTCAGTGCTGCTGTAAAAGGCAATAAGATTATACCCATTGAATTAAGCCCTGACTATCTAAGTGGAGATTTACACAGAAGCATAAACGGTACATATAAATTAAAGCTGGATGAGGACAAGCTAGAGTTTATCAAGACTATTTCCGAGAATAGAAAGATAAGCAATATTGATGTATTAATGGCGGTTTATATTTATCTGTTGGCCGAAATAACACAACAGAACGAAATAATGGTTCTGGATATGAGTAATACCGGTAATATGTTTACCCCTATAGCCATTAATAAAGATGAAATTGAAAGTATAAATGACCTCTTTGAGATTGTAAACAAAAAGCATCGGGAATTTGATGAAGGGGATATTCTTAATATTAACGATATCCGTCATAGAGTTAAGAAAATTTCTAAAACATCAATTATACCTGCCTTTGTTAGGAAAAATTTAGTTGCCCCCGGACTGGAACCTTCGGATTACTTTGATTTAATTTTAGAATTTGACGAGTATGCTGAACAGATCTATATAAAAATTGAGTTTGGCAGCAGAATCAGTAGGGAAAAAGGCAACCAGCTCATCAATGGTTATGTAAAGCTTTTGAAACTTTTTATTGATGAATGTATCAAGGAGCAAGCGATATAGAAAACGATATTGGTCGAACGGATACAAATACTATTTGTACAAGCGAGGTTATAAAAATGTTGACAAAATTGGTAGACTTTGATATTAATAAAGCTGATGAAAGAGTCACTGTTTCTTGCCGTGAGAACGACGATAAAAAGGATATTGCGATAATAGGGCTGGCAGCAAAGCTGCCTATGGCAGAAAATGTTGATGAATTTTGGGAGAATCTCCGGGATGGAATTGACTGTGTCAGAAATATTCCAGAAAGTAGAAGGAAGGACATAGAAAAGCTTATTAAGCATTATAATGTGCGGGATTATGAATATGCAGACATGGCCTTTCTTGATCATATTGACAACTTCGACTATAGTTTTTTTGGCATTTCACCAAAAGAAGCAAGTCTTATGGACCCTAATCAGAGGATATTCCTTGAAACCGCATGGAAGTCTATCGAGGATGCAGGTTATTGTGGAGAAAAAATCAAGGGCAGCAGGACAGGTGTTTATGTTGGCTTTGGGGGAAACATGACCTATTATGATCTTGTTAAGAGATTTGATCCTTCAAATAGCGGCATGGCGTTTCCAGGAAACATACCTTCAATCCTGGCCAGCAGAGTATCATATTTATTAAATTTAAAAGGACCAAGTATGCTGGTAGACACAGCTTGCTCATCATCACTTGTTGCTTTGCATATTGCATGTAATGCCATAAGGAACAAAGAATGCGATATGGCGATAGCAGGGGGAATCAGGTTGGCATTTTCGCCTTTAAAATCCGGCGATGGCGTTATCGGAACCGAATCTTCCGATGGAAGGACAAAATCCTTTGACGAAAGTGCTGACGGATCAGGTGGGGGCGAAGGAGTTGCAGCTCTTTTACTAAAGCCGCTCGCACAAGCTTTGGAAGACGGAGACAATATACATGCAGTAATAAAAGGAAGCTCAGTAAACCAGGACGGAACATCTGTGGGGATAACTGCCCCTAATCCTGAAGCACAGGAGGATGTAATCGTAAGGGCATGGAAAGATTCTGGGATTAACCCTGAAACAATCACGTATGTGGAGGCTCACGGGTCAGGAACAAGGCTTGGTGATCCAATAGAAATAGAAGGCTTGCAGAGAGCTTTCGGGAGGTACACAAACAAGAAAAACTTTTGTGCTGTGGGTTCAGTTAAGACAAATATCGGACATTTGGGCCATGCTGCAGGAATGGCAGGTTTGCTTAAACTTGTCCTAGCCCTGAAAAATAAGGAATTGCCAGCATCTTTACACTTCAAAGAGCCAAATAGACAAATCAATTTTGAAGATTCGCCTGTATATGTGAATCCCAAATTAGTGAAATGGGAAGCAGACGGGTTTCCTCTGAGATGTGGAGTAAGCTGTTTCGGGATTAGCGGTACGAATTGCCACGTTGTTCTTGAGGAAGCTCCTGAAAAAAAGATAAAAGAAGCCCTTCAAGGTAAAAAGAACAACATATTGACCTTATCTGCCAAAAGTGAAAACTCTTTGTATGAGCTAGTCAGTCAGTATTATAAGTTCTTGGAAGCAAACAAGACTGTCAATATAGATGATGTTTGCTATACTGCGAATACCGGGAGGGAGCATCACAATTTTAGATTGGCGATTCAGGTAAAGGATATTGATGATTTAACAAATAAACTTGCAATTCTGTTCAAGGAGAAAAGCTTAGAAGCTACGCGTAATGGAATTTACTTCGGTAAGTTGGAAAAGTCTGTACTTGAAAAAATAGATGTTATAAATGATGAGGCATTACAAAAGACCAGACAATTTGTTAAAGGTGGAAAAACTACACCTGATTTATTAAATGACATATGCAGCCTGTATGTAAAAGGTGCTGCAATTGTCTGGAGTGAGTTTTATAGTGGAGAAAGGCTGTATAGGGTCAGCCTGCCTACATATCCTTTTGAGCAGACAAGATGTTGGCTGGATGTACCGACTGTGGCCGATGAAACAGAAGTAAAGGACAAAGCTTTTAATAAATCAGAGAATAAAATTAGTTACTCGGAACAAGAGCAGGCAACTACGGAAAATGTCCAGCTAAATGTAGTATTAAGCGGGAGAGATGACGGTAACTACTCTGAAATGGAGAAAATGGTTGCTAAAGCTATGTATGAAGTTCTTGGGGTTGATGAAATAAGCATTGACCGTAGCTTTTTTGACTATGGAGGACATTCTTTAAATGCAATACTGTTTTTGTCAAAGATTCATAAAGAAACTGGTATTGAAATTTCTCTGACAGATATGTTTGATATCTCTACTGTTAAGGATATAGCAGAATACATTTTAGAAGCTAAAGAGAAACAATATCTGACAATAGCCAAAGCCAAAGAGAAAGAGTATTATCCATTATCACCTGCCCAGAGAAGGTTGTATATACTAAACCAGCTGGACAGTAAGGGACTGACATACAACATGCCGGGAGCCTTCGTATTGGAAGGAAGATTAGATAAAGACAAATTTGAGGATGCTTTCAGAAAATTGGTGGAACGGCATGAGACACTGAGGACAACTTTCCAAACTGTAGACGGCGAGCCGGTACAGATAGTGCATAAAAGTGTGGAGTTCAAATTAGAGTACTACGAGCAGGAAGAAGAGGAAGTATCAGAAAAAGTAAAAGAATTGATACGCCCTTTCACATTAAATAAGGCTCCACTGCTTAGGGTAGGATTAATAAAAATAAAAGAAGACAAATATATAATGGTTTATGACATGCATCATATAATATCAGATGGTATGTCAATGGCAATAATCGTAAAAGAGTTTATGAAGTTGTATCGAGGATACAAATTACCTGCTCTTAAGCTACAGTACAAAGATTTTTCAGAATGGCAGAATAACTTGTTTGAAACAGATATAATTGCAAAACAGGAAGAACACTGGAAAGATGTATTTAAAGGAGACATACCTTTACTTGCAATGCCGCTGGACCACAAAAGGCCTGATATATTAACCTTTACGGGAGGTAAAGTCAAATTCACCATTCATGAAAGTAGAGTAAAGAAAATGCAGGAGTTGGTAAAAGAACAGAATACCACTATAAATATTTTTCTTTTTTCTGTATATACCGTACTTCTTAACAAGTACAGCGCACAAAATGATATTACAATCGGATCACTTGTGGCAGGAAGACAGAATGCAGACCTTGAAAATGTGGTAGGAGCATTTATCAACTTCCTTCCAATAAGAATGAAGTTGGGTACGAACCAAGAATTCATAGGTTTTTTGAAGAATGCAAAGGGTACAATATTAAAAGCTTATGACAACCAAAGCTATCCTTTTGACAAGATTGTAGAAAATATATCTGGCAAAGTTGACCATTCCAGAAACCCCTTGTTTGATACTATGTTGGTTTTTCACAATCAGGTAAAGCATAGTGATAATATGGAAATACAGGGTTTGAAGTTTTCACCGTATGATATTAATACAAATTCTTCGGCACTGGATTTTAAAATGGACATATTTTTTGATTCAGAGGGAAATTTGGAGTGCTTGTTGGAGTATAATTCAAATCTTTTTGAGGAAAGTTCCATGGAAGCACTTGGTAGACATTACAGTGAACTCATTCAAATGGTATTGGAAAATCCACGCAAAAAGATTTCCGAGATGAATTTGTTTTCAAATGATGAAAAAGTAAGTATTGAGCAAAAAAGAGCCGCTTCGCAAAAGCCGCAGCTGAATATTGTTATAAGTGCGACCTTTACTGCTGAGCTTGTGGAAAGCTATATAAAATGGTGGGGTAAGAATTTCAGTGAAGATATAAATGTCCAGTTTGCTCCCTATAATCAGGTATTCCAGGAACTGCTTGACCCGGAAAGCATTACTTCTATAAACCCGGGGATAAATGCATTATTCATCAGATTCGAAGATTGGATAAGGCATGATAATACGGAAGACGAAGTAAAAATACAAAAAATTGAAACAAACTTTGAATATCTGAAAGATTTGATTCGACATAAAGAGAAAAAAGGCACATATTTTGTTGGAGTTTTTCCAACTTCTACGCACATAGCTTTAGGAGAGAAAATCTACAAATACATAGAGGATATGAATGTCAGGTGGAAACAGTTCCTTGAAGAAACAGAAGATATATACACTGTGGACTTTACACAGCTGACAGATAGCTATAATTTGGAAGAGATATTTGATCCGATAAGTGACAAAGAAGGGCATATGCCATTCACCGATAAGTGTTTTGCGGCAATTGGAACAGAACTTGCGAGAAAGATATGTTCTTACAGAAAACAGTTATTCAAGGTTATAGTTCTGGACTGTGACAATACGCTGTGGAAGGGAATTTGCGGAGAAGACGGACCTACAGGCGTATCTGTAGAAGAGCCTTATGCGGAACTCCAAAAATTCATGATACAAAAGTCTGAAGAAGGTATGCTGCTGTGTTTATGCAGCAAGAACAATGAAGCAGACGTGTGGGAAGTATTTGAAAAAAATGAGCAGATGCTGTTAAAAAGGGAGCACTTAGCAGGCTGGGGAATAGGCTGGGAAGCAAAATCAAGCTTTATAAGGAAACTTGCAAAAGACCTCAATCTGGGTATCGATAGTTTTGTATTTTTAGATGACAGTCCGACAGAGTGTGCGGAGGTTATGATGAATTGCCCTGAGGTGTTGACCATCCAATTACCTGCAGACCCTGAAGCAATACCATCATTCCTTAAGCATATATGGGCATTTGACAAGTTAAAAGTAACTGATGAAGACAGAAAACGCACAACTATGTATATTGAGGAGAGAAAAAGGCACGAATCGGAAGCGGATTATCTGTCACTTGATGAATTTATTAAAGAGCTGAAACTGAAGATCAGTATAAACAAAATAGATTTATCTCAAATATCAAGAGTATCACAGCTAACGCAGAGAACAAACCAGTTTAATTTAAGTGTAATACGCCGTAATGTAAAGGAAATCAATGAACTTATAACTAGGCCGGGAATCAGCTGCCGTGTTATAGAAGCTAGTGACAGGTTCGGGGACTACGGACTTGTGGGAGTTTTGATTACCGCTGAAAAAGAAGAAAAAATGTTTATTGACACTTTCCTTTTAAGTTGCAGGATATTGGGTAAAAGGATAGAAAACGCTATATTCCAACAGCTTAAAAAGTACTGTGAAAACAATAATATTTGTACAATTGAAATGTCTTATAAGCCAACAGCCAAAAATAAGCTCGTTTCAGATTTTGCTGAGGTGATTGGTTTTGTGAAGACAACTGAAAATGATGAATATATCAATTATTCCATACCCGTTGAGGAATTACCGGAACCCGATGATGTAGTTGACTGCTACTTTGATTCTACCTATAGAATAGCTAAGGAAATAGATGATCCTGAGTCAACTCATTTTCTGACCAGTCACATGTCTGACAACATACAAAAATGTAGTGAAGATAATGACGCTTCCGGCAAACAAACAGTAAGTAAATCAAATATAAACTCCTATAAATGGGATGTGAATATAATAAATGAAAGAAATCTGCTGCACAAAAATCATTTGATGCCGCTAATGAACCATACTGCACAGGATATACTTAAACTGCCTGTCAGCGAAGTGAAAGAAAGGAATATCAGAAGAGTTGAGTATGAAGAACCAACCAATGAAACGGAAGAAATACTGGTACAAATATGGTGCGATGTCCTAAAAATGGAGAATATTGGAATAAATGATGATTTCTTTGAGCTTGGCGGTCATTCTTTAAAAGCCATGAAGCTGATTCATTTGGTAAATGAAAGGCTAAATACACAGCTCTCACTTATGAATATATTAAAGCTACATACGATTAAGGAACTGGCAAATTATATTTCTAAATCCATGTACTATTCAGGAGAGATTTTTTCTGAACAGCCGTTTGTTTTGCTTAATAAAAAAGCCAAACAAAATGTATTTGCATTCCCTTCATTGATAGGATATGCAATCGGGTACAATCGGTTGGCTATGAAAGTTAAATCAGCATCCTTTTATAGCTTTGAGTTTCTGGAGGCAGAGGACAGGATCCACAAGTATATAGATGCGATAACAAGCATACAGCCGGAAGGACCCTATGTTCTGTTAGGATATTCAGCCGGTGCGAATCTTGCATACGAGGTTGGAAAAGAATTGGAAAGGTTAGGCCATAAGGTATCTGACTTGATTGTAATGGATGCGTCACCAAACAAAGAAGCGTATACTTCAATACCTTCTGAAGAACTGATTACATATGAGTTTACAAAAGAGAAGCTATTAATGTTCTTGTCTGACAATGAAGGATATAACGAAGATGAAGTTGATATTGAACGTGTACTTAAAGAGGTAGTTGATCATTCTCGCTTATACGCAGAGTACAGTCTGAAGCTCATTAATGAAAAGGGGATAAGCTCTAGGGTGCATCTTATCAGGTCAGATAACTCAAAACATGACCCCCGCGGAGAAGAGTGGGTTGATTTTACCAATGGGTCAGTTGAAGTTTACAAGGGGATGGGGCCCCATGATGATATGATTTTTGAGAAATATGCTGACCAGAACGGAAGAATCATCAATGACATTCTGACAAAAACCATGATCTAGTCCTCCGTTGTAACTGTACGCTATAAACCAATAAAGAGAAAATAGTTATAAATTATATTGAAGGGACGATGAAGAATGTATACACAAAATCTTGAAATATCTAATTTGCCAACCATGAAGGAACCCATGAAACTGCTTATGGTCAATATTTACCCGGATGATTCTATAGCCAGATATACGCTCTCCTCGTATGTGCTGAAGGCTTACCTTGACAGCAAGATTGCGGGGGACAACATGGTGGTAGAGGTAGTCAACTTCAGCCCGGCAATGTCCACGGAAAGTATTTGCAATGAAATAAAAAAACATTCTCCGAATGTAATCGGCTATAGCAGTTATGTATGGAATATCGAAAAGTTCATTGATGTTATAAAAACCCTGCGGGCCGAAATGGATTTCGTACATATACTGGGAGGCCCTGAGATTTCAATGGAACGTATCACTACCATTGGCGGCTCCAAGGTTGCAGATTTCTATATCATCGGTGAAGGTGAGATTAAGCTGACAAATTTGATGAAGTATCTCATGTTCAGAAATGCAGGAATGGAAATGCCGCTGCCTCCGGGTATTGTAGGATGGGAGAAAGATGGTGCTAATATGGTTTACCAAGAAGATGCTGCCATAGTACCCCTGGAGGACATACCATCCATATACCTGACGGGTGTTCTGGAGGACAAATATTATAAAGGCGGACAAGTATTCGTAGAAACCCAGCGCGGCTGCAAATACAGATGTAAATATTGTGTTTACCATAAAAACCTTCCTCACGTGTCTTATTACCCCATAGGAAGAGTGTTGGAGGAGATTGATTACCTGATTGTAGAAAAAAAGGTTTTGGCATTGAGGTTTATTGACGCTGTATTTACGTCCGATATGGATAGGGCCAAATTGATTGTGGAGCATCTGGCAGCTTTAAAAGAAAAGGGAATAAATATACCTTGGATATACTGGGAATTTGATTATGAAAGTGTTGATGACCGCTTTTTAGAGGGTGTTGCGACACTAAAAAAGAAGGATTATATCAACAACTGTGAAGAGGCTGTACCCGTAAACAGACCTCAGATATATTCACAGCTCCTAAAAGATTATACTGCCGTCAACTGCTTAGGGGTTCAGTCATTTAATGAAAAGTCCCTAAAAGCCGTTTCAAGGCGCCCGGTGGATCGGGAGCTATTCGGAAGCTTTATGGAAAAATGCAGGGAGCTTAATATCGTACTGAAAATGGATTTCATTTTGGGATTACCCTTTGAAACCCTTGATTCCTATTTTGAGGGACTGGAATTTATATTGCCATTTTTAAGGCAAACGGATCACGTGCTGAATATCCATGTCCTGCAGGTTCTTCCCGGAACAGGGATTGAAAAGCTTTACGGTGACTATGATATGCAGTTTTCCATCAATGCACCTCATTGTGTCCTGTCAACCAACGGGATGAGCCGTGAAGAAATTTCATCGGCTTCCACCATAACGGCTGTTTTGTTCAGGATTATAAATTCACCTTTAAGAGAAGCTTTTTTCGAAATGAAGGAAAGGACAGGTGAAGGATACATATCTATCATCCGAAGTTTTGTTGATAAAATAATGGCAGATGAAAATTTTGCAAGCACTTCATTGGTCAAGGATGACAGGGTAGATGACGTTTATTGGAACCAGGATGTATTCAGGGAAATACCTACGGATTGGCTGCAGAATGAACTGAACGCATAGTGGGTTTGAATTAATACAAAAGGAATGTTTTATATCACAGAGACATGGGAGTGAGGTATTATGAAAAATGTTATTGAAGTGAAGGATTTGAAAAAGAGCTATGGTAAGTCAGAGGCGGTAAAAGGTGTCAATTTAGAAGTAAAAGAGGGCGAATTATTTGGTTTTCTGGGCCCTAACGGAGCAGGGAAAAGTACGACTATTAACATACTGTGCACTATGTTAAAACCTTCAAGTGGTACGGCATTAATCGGAGGCTATGATGTTATCAGACAAAAATCCAAAGTCAGGGAATCTATCGGGATTGTATTTCAGGATAACACCCTTGATGAAAAATTAACGGCAAAAGAGAATTTGTTATTGCATTGCCGCTTCTATAACGTACCGACGAATGAAAGAAAAAGCCGTGTTGAAAGAGTATTGGAAATGGTGCAGCTATCAGACAAAAGAGATAAATTTGTCGGGACATTTTCAGGAGGTATGAAAAGAAGATTGGAGATTGCAAGGGGACTATTGCACTACCCCAAAGTACTTTTCCTTGATGAGCCAACAGTAGGCCTTGATCCTCAAACCAGAGCAAATGTATGGGATTATATTGTCAAGCTTAAAGAGGAAATAGGAATCACGATTTTCCTTACAACCCACTATATGGATGAGGCGGAAATCTGTAACAACATTGCCATAATCGATGATGGAAAGATAATAGCAACTGATACCCCCAGAGCTTTAAAGGACAG
>JAEZIU010000213.1 GCA_023436485.1 Bacillota bacterium
AGTATTTGCATATAAGTTCCTTTCCGGTTTTCGTATTATGTATTATTCTATACCAAATAATTAATCTAAATCAACTAACCTCCACAAATTCGCTCTCAGGATATTAAGTTAACGTTAAGTTCTCCAACTTAGAATAAATAAAAAAATCGTATGGAAATACCCATACAATTTTTATTTGTACCTTCTGTTAAATTTTTTTAACTGAGTCCCTGTATACAATTTTGCCTTTTATCATGGATCTGCCTTGGCTTCTGTTCTCTTTTTTTACCTTGTCAAGAATGGATTTGACTGCTGTTCCCGCCATTTCTTCTACATCTACCTCTACCGTAGTAATTTGCGGTTCAGATATTGTGGCATATATATCGTTGTCAAACCCCACTACGGAAAAGTCGTCCGGTACACTATAGCCCATTTCCTTCAGCTTTACTATGAGGTTATAGGCTACACCGTCACAGTTGCAAACAAAAGCTGTAGGCATATCTTTTGGTAACTTGAGTTCAATATACTTTCCACGCTCGTCCCTGTCGCATATCACATAATCTTCTCTTAATTTTATACCATGTTCTAAAAGAGATTTGCACATTCCCAGATATCTGTCCTGAATACTACTGGTTGCATATATATCTCCGACAAATGCGATATTAACATGTCCGTTTTTTATCAGGTAGTTTGTTATCTCATAAGCTCCGGAATAATTGTCCACTGTTATAGAATCAACATTTGTAGTTTCATCGTAAAAATCCAGAAAAATAGTTGGTATTTCAATATTCTGTAGAGTCTTTATATAGGCTTTATTCACCTGTCCCAACACAATAAGCCCGTCTACCTTTTTGTCATAATAAAACTTTGGAAGTATAACATCTCTCTCATCCCCCGAGTTTAATACCTGAAGGATTGCACAATACTGGTACCTCTCCATTATCTGAGAAAGGTGTTTGAAAACACTGAAATAATACGACTTGTCATCCCCCAAAAAATGTTCAGGGATGATTACTCCTATATTATATGACAAACCATCTCTCATGGATTTTGCCATCATATTGTACCTGTACCCCATTTTATCGGCTAAATTTTTTATCTTTAGCTTTAATTCCTCACTGACACCGTCTTTATCATTAAGTGCTTTAGAAACCGTGACGATGCTGACATTTAATTCCCTGGCGATATTCTTCATAGATATACTGCTTTTCATAGACTCACCTCTCATAAAAACTGTCAGTATTATTTATTTTTTGCGATTGATTTTTATTTTACTACATTATTACCATTTTTTCCATATTTAGTTTGACGCTAACTTAATTAAAATCATATATTTATTCAAAATTAATGTTAATATGTGGAATTTCGTCTGCTAATACATACCTGCTTGCTGCCGGACTAAAGTATTTCGTTAACATAATGTGTAAATTTGATTCAACTTCAATTAAAGCCTTAATCACTACAGCAGTTTTACTATTGAGCGTACTCAAAAGCTCCTCAAATTTAACCAACTGACGACGATTAATAGGGGTAAATCAATTCATTTTCCGGTTTCTGTGCAGGAGTAACTGATATTGCATAAAGTATGGGCATTTCCTTTTTCATATGTGTCTCATATTCTACTTTAATTTGGGCTGTGACGTAAACCCATTCACCGTTTTCCCACTTTTCCGCATCCTCATATCTGCACATAAAGCCATAAGGTACAAGATCTGCGGCACAGTGCACCATTGCCATACGCACGGGAACAAACTCATTTCTGCCAAAGCCTTCCACGCGGAATACCATACCCTTTATTCTCACCGTTTTAGAGTTGTATTTCTCGGGGTTCTCACCGGCTTCAGTATACCACTTCAAATATTCATCATCACTTATATTTACTATCGAATTCCTGTCCGATTCATGCAGTATTTGCCCGGTATTAGCCTTGATATCGGCGTTGTCAGCAGGAGCTGCCGGGATTACAATTCCTATCATTATTGGAACTATCAGAATAACACAAGGGAGTATGTTATTTCTTCTTTTTGGCTTGAACAAAGCGGGCATCAAGGATAATGCAATAATTATAACACCTACTGCCGAAAACCAGATGTACTTTACCATGTGTGTATCAACATAATATTTTATCTTGCCTCCCACAACAGAATGAAGCAGTAAAGCTGCCATTATAAATAAAACTGTTATCTGTGCCAAAACCTCTCTGTTTAATCTTTTCATAACCCACTCCTATAGTTATAAAATTGGCGCTGTTATTGAAAAAAGAAAAACGGCAATAACTATTAGTATTGAGAACAGTTCTACCAGAAATCTCTTTTTGAAGCCCGCCGACAGCATTAGTATATTTTTCAAATCAAGTATAGGCCCCATTACCATATAGCACACTACCGAGTACATAGGAAAACTATAGGAAAAACCTCTTGCAATAAATGCGTTTGAGGTAGAGCATACCGACATAAATACAGCAGCCCCCAGCATTACCAGTAGTTCTACAAAGTGGCTTATTCCCCCCATTGAGAGCATTTCCCCTGATATGAAAGTCTGCAGTCCTGAGGTGATAAAAGCTCCAACTACTATGTAGCTACCCACATTAAAAAATTCCATTCCCGCATGTCTTATAAGCATCCCAAGTTTACCGGCAAATCCTTCTTGTGAAAAGTCTCCCAGATAGCCGCCTGCACATGGTGTATCCATGATTGTATCGTTTACGGCATATTCTTTTGAAACCCCGGCAAATTTCACAAACAAACCTACCGACAATGCCACAGCAATTCCCAGTCCAACTCTCATTAAAACAACTTCCGGTTTATTTGGAAAGGCATAGTATGTTGATGTAATTACAACAGGATTTACGGCAGGAGCACTTAACAGAAATGTGAATACATAATAAAGCGGAACTCCCTTTCCGGCAAGCCTTGAGCATATGGGAGCCATTGCAC
>JAEZIU010000215.1 GCA_023436485.1 Bacillota bacterium
GAAGACTTCACAACAGACTTAACACAACATTCATATATGTAACACATGACCAGACAGAAGCTATGACAATGGGTACAAGAATCGTTGTTATGAAGGATGGTTACATCCAACAGGTTGATTCACCAACAGCTCTGTATGACAGACCATGCAACATATTCGTTGGAGGATTCATAGGAAGCCCTCAAATGAACTTTATGAATGCTGTTCTTACTAAGAGAGGAAACGACTTACATCTCGTATTCGGTAAAAGTGATATTAAGATTCCTGAAGGTAAGGCAAAGAAATTGGAAGGAACTGATTACATCGGCAAAGAAGTTGTTGTTGGTGTTAGACCTGAGCATCTACATGATGAGGCAATGTTTATTGAATCAATGCCTGACAGTATGGTAGAAGCTAAAGTTGACCTGGTTGAAATGCTGGGTGCTGAAACTTATCTCTATATGATAATTGAAGGTGCAACTGGAACTGTTACTGCAAGAGTTAATGCTAGAACAAAGACTCAGACTGGTGATGTTATCAAGGTTGCTATAGACGCTAACAAGGTTCATATATTTGACAAGGAAACTGAGCGTACAATTATTAACTAATTAAAAACAAATTAAAGGCTTGTCGTTAATTCGACAGGCCTTTTTTAGTGTTACTCCGTATAATTATGTAAACTGGTATTAGACTTGCTTTAAAATACGAAAAAAATCATGTATTATAGGTAATCATATAAAAGAATACAATTAAGGGAGCAGAAAATGGAAAAAACTTATAAGAATACACTCCATGCTTGTTATCTTGGGTATATTTCACAAGCTATAGTGAATAATCTTGCACCGCTTCTATTTATTATCTTCCAAAATCAGTATAATATCTCATTTGAGATGATAGGAAGGTTAATATTGATAAACTTCGGTACACAACTTGTCGTAGATGCTTTGACGGTGAAGTTTGTGGATAAGATTGGATATAGGATATCTGTTGTAACGGCACATTTCTTTTGCACTGTTGGCCTTATAGGCTTGGGAATATTGCCGGGGTTAGTTCCGATACCATATATGGGACTTGTAATGGCTGTAGTACTGTATGCTATAGGTGGGGGCTTAATTGAGGTGTTGATTAGTCCTATAGTAGATTCTATTCCCGGTGATGCAAAGGCTTCTGCAATGAGCCTTCTCCATTCCTTCTACTGTTGGGGACAGTTTGCGGTGGTCTTAATATCTACCGTATTTATAAAAATAGCGGGTGAAGGTTGGTGGAATATACTTCCTGTTATTTGGGCCGTCGTTCCCCTGTATAATCTTTTTAAATTTATAAGGGTACCGCTGGTTCCTGCCTTACCGGAACATGAAAGAGTTCCGGTAAAGAGATTGCTGAAGTCAAGGCTATTTTTGATTGCCATGCTACTAATGGTATGTGCGGGCGCATCTGAATTGGCAATGTCCCAGTGGGCATCACTATTCGCTCAAAAAGGGCTGAGAGTGTCGAAATTTATGGGAGATTTACTGGGTCCTTGTCTTTTCGCGGTATTAATGGGGATTGTAAGAATACTTTACGGTGTTTATGGACACAAGATTAATTTAAAAAAGGCTTTGCTGACCAGCAGCGTCTTGTGTTTAATCTGCTATACAATTGCTGTTTTTGTACAGGTACCGATTATATCTTTACTTAGCTGTGCTTTGTGTGGTTTATCTGTAGGTCTTATGTGGCCCGGCATATTCAGCATAACTTCCGAAAAATATCCCGGTGGAGGTACGGCTATGTTTGGTATACTTGCAATCTTTGGGGATCTGGGATGTTCTGTGGGGCCATGGGTTGCCGGGCTGATATCAGACTATTCTCAAAAATCGGCTAAACTTCTTGAGTATGGAAATGCATATGGATTAAATGCTCAACAGGTAGGCTTAAAAACGGGAATATTTGCAGCAGCTGTATTTCCACTTTTAATGATTGTCGGGTTAAGCTTGTTTAAGAATAAGTCTGTAATCATAAACAGATAGAGACATTTTCAGGCTATTAAAAATAAATTTACAATATGCGTTGTAGTAAAAAAAAATGATATAGTGTATAATTCTAATTAATTGTGATACATTTACGGCAAATTACTTTGCTCATCTTAAGCAGGGAGGTTTATGATGTCTGTAAAATTATTTCAGACACTGTCTGATAAATATAGCGAAATACTCGGCAAAGAGGTTGGGGAAACAGACGATAGTGGTATTATTATAGCCCATTCAAATTTTCAGATGATAGGACAACAAGACCAGCAAGCTGCTTCTTTTGTACCGGGAAAGGCACAACAAGCGCTTATAGACGGTAAATTATATAATAAGGTTATCTTGAAGAATAAGATAGAGTTTATTACTTTTATACAGGCGGCTGATCCTCAGGATTCAAAATATCTTGAACTGTTTACTTTAAATATACTTAACCTTAAAAGCTATTATGATGAAAAGTATGATAAAAATACTTTCGTCAAAAACATTGTAGTTGAAAATATCTTACCCGGTGACATTCTTGTAAAGTCAAAAGAGCTTCACATTGACTATAATTCAATGAGAGTTGTATATCTGATAAATGCCGCCAGTGACAAGGATATTCATGTCCATGAAGTTATAGAAAGTCTTTTCCCGAATAAAGGAAAGGATTTTGTAGTAGTAATTGATGACGATAATGTAGTTCTTGTAAAAGAGGTCAAGAATAAGGATGACTACAAGGAAGTATATAAACTTGCGCGAATAATTGTAGATACACTTAATTCTGAACTTTTGGTAAAAGCCTATATAGGAATAGGGACTATAATAGATAACCTTAAGGATATTACAAAATCTTATAAAGAAGCACAGATGTCCATGATAATCGGAAATATATTCAGTGAAGACAAAAATATATTTGATTATAATAACTTGGGTATGGGACGTCTGATATATCATATTCCAACCACCTTATGCCAGCTTTTCCTTGATGAGGTTTTCAAGGACAACTCAGCAGATTCTCTTGACAATGAGACAATGCTGACAATACAAAAATTCTTTGAGAATAATTTGAATGTCAGCGAAACTGCAAGACAGCTTTATATTCACAGAAATACTCTTGTATACAGACTGGAAAAAATAAAGAGGCTCACCGGCCTCGAACTTACCAGTTTTGATGATGCAGTAATATTTAAAGTCGCAATACTTGTCAAAAAGTATCTGGCTAATATTAATGGTTAGCCTAAGCTGTAAGGCATGTCACAAAATCCAAACAAGGGAGTTAATTGCAGGTGGTAGAATTTATTGATGTATACAAAAAATACCCGAACGGTACGGTAGCATTAAAGGGAATTAACCTTAAAATAAATAAGGGAGATTTTGCTTTTATTATCGGCTCCAGCGGTTCGGGTAAATCTACTTTACTAAAACTTTTAATGAAGGAAGAAGTAGCGACACAGGGTGAGGTCATAGTAAACGGGTACCAGCTCTCAAAATTGCATACACGACAGGTGCCATATTTGCGTCGTGGTATAGGTATGGTGTTTCAGGATTTCAGACTTCTGCCCAATAAAACTGTTTATGAGAATATTGCCTTCGCAATGGAAATAACAGAGTGTCTCCCTCGTGAAATACGCAGACAGGTGCCGATGTCCCTTGCCCTTGTAGGTTTGAGCAGAAAAGCGAATGCGTACCCTCACCAGTTATCGGGAGGAGAGCAGCAGCGTGTGGCTATTGCAAGGTCTTTGGTAAATAACCCTGCTCTGCTTATTGCGGACGAACCGACAGGAAATCTTGACCCTGAAAATTCATGGGAAATTGTGAAGCTACTAACCGAGGTAAACCAAAGAGGAACTACTGTTGTAGTAGCTACTCATGAAAGAAGCATAGTCGATGCAATGAAGAAAAGGGTAATAGCCATCGATAAAGGCAAGATAATACGGGATCAGCAGAAAGGGCTTTACGTGGATGAAGATACGGAGTTTAAAATATATTCTTAAAGAGAGTTTTAAAAATGCATATAGAAACAAGCTTATGTCACTGGCTTCAATCAGTATAATAAGCGCGGCTTTGATTCTTTTTGGGGTATTTTACCTTATACTTGTCAATCTGAGTCACAACCTCGATATTTTGTACGACCAGCCACAGATGCAGGCATATTGTCTGCCTACACTGACAGATCAGCAGATTTCCGGAATAGAGACAGAGATAAAGAACAATAAATATATCGAAACCTATTCCATTGTAACAAAAAAAGAAGCTTTTGAGCAATTCAAGAAATTTCTTGCCAATGATAAGGCAAACGACGGCGGAACAAATATACTTGAGGGCTATGATGAAAGCTCCATGAACGTATCGTTTATTATAAAGGTGAAAGATCCTCAGAACAGCAAGCTTGTGGCAAGCCAACTACGTGCTTTGGCGGGAATGGAAAATGTGAAATATTCTCAACAGACTATAGACATGATTGCTACAGTTTCCAGTTGGGTGAGAATAGTAAGCCTTGTACTAATCGGAGTATTGTTAATTATTTCGCTGTTTATAATTGCAAACACAATAAAGCTTACCGTGTTTGCAAGGCGTAAGGAAATAAATATTATGAAATATATAGGTGCTACCGATTGGTTTATAAGATGGCCGTTTATATTCGAGGGAATTCTCATAGGGTTAACGGGAGCGTTGTTTGCATTTGTAATTATTTCATATCTCTACGGTTTCACTCAGCCAAGAGTAACCGGTAACCTTGCTACATTGGGCGACGGTTTCGAAATACTGGATTACAAGTACGTATGGAGTACTCTTGTTATGTTCTATTTGGGGGTCAGTGCTTTGATAGGTGCATCCGGAAGTATAATGTCAATCCGAAAGCACCTCCATGTTTAGTATGAATTTATAATTTTAATTAATTAGATTTTATACGTATGATAAATAGGGGGGTAATATGAAAAAACGCTTAACTTTGTTAATGGTTATATTGTACATATTTTCATGTGTATTTATACCTGTCGGTGCATCCTCTTTGGATAAAGCTAAACAGCAGCAGAAAAATGTAAAAGGTGAGCTTAGCCAAATAGCAGGTGAAAAGAAAGCCTTGTCAAATCAGATTGAGCAGGGCAAAGAAGACAAAGAGAATCTGGACTCTCAGGCCCAGTCGGCACAGAGTAGTTTAAACAAAAAGACGGTGGAGATTTCTGATGTAAAGTCAGATATAGAACGAATAACAAAAGAGATTGAACAGATAGATAAGGATTATAAAGCTAAAACTGAGCTTTTTAAGACAAGAATGAGAATTATGTATCAGAATATGAATCAATCTCCCTTTGAAGCTTTTGTAGAATCAAAGAGCCTGAGTGAGTTTTTTTCCAGATTGGAGTTAATTTCACTGGTAAAGGAAAATGACAGCAAGCTCATACAGGAGATTATTACAGGGAGAGAAAGTACTGAACTTCAGAAACAGGATAAGCTGAGGAAACTTCAGGAAAAAAATGAACAGTTAAAAACGCTAACTAATAAGGTTTCCAATATAAAAAGTACAAGTAAACAGGTTCAATCTGAGATAGAGGCTTCAAAATCAAAGCTCAAAGACCTTGAAAAAAAAGAAGATGAAATGATAGCCTTATCTGAGCAGCTTGCAAAAAAGATAACCCAGCTCAGCAGTACCACAGCCAAATATGCGGGAGGAGTTTTATCCTGGCCCACACCCGGATATACGAGAATTTCATCTCCATACGGATATAGGATACATCCTATTTATAAGGTCAGAAAATTGCATACCGGTATTGATATAGACGCTCCTTCGGGTGCAACAATTATTGCTGCCAATAGTGGAAGGGTAATTATGGCGGGATGGAACGGCGGGTATGGTAATTGCGTAATAATCGACCATGGTGGAGGACTGGCAACACTTTATGCCCACCAGAGCAAGATACTGGTACAGGTAGGAGATTACCTTAAAAAAGGTGATACAGTAGGAAAAGTTGGCAGCACAGGCTTGTCTACCGGGCCGCATTTGCATTTTGAAGTAAGGAAAAGCGGAGATACAAAAAACCCGCTTGATTACTATAAATAAAATATATATTCAGACAAACCCGCATAATATAAATGCGGGTTTAATATTATATTTTTAGACATATCTGTTTTTTATACTTAAAAGTCGGAAAATATGGAAGAATATAACTAAGAAAAATCAAACAAGAGGTGTTCTTAATGCTGAATATGAAAGACCAAGAAACAAAACGTTTGTTTTCAGTCATAACAATGACAGCAATAGTATGTTTTACAATATCAATTCTGGTATATGGTGGTTTAATGTATTTTAACGGAAGCTACTCCCTCACTTTTAACAAAAAAAGTGTAGACAGGAGTACAATACTGAAATTTAACGAAGCAAGGAGCATACTCCAGAAAGCCTACTATGAAAATGTAGATACAAACAAGCTTGTAGAAGGTGCAATAAGTGGTATGGCAGATTCATTAAAAGACCCCTACACTGTATACTATAATAAGCAGCAAATGAAATGGTTTACAGGCCTCCAGAACAATACAGAGAATGAGTATGTGGGTGTTGGATTACCTATAGTACTGGATAAAAACGGAGTAGTAACCGTGTTGGAGCCATATGACAATTCTCCTGCAAAAGCTGCAGGAATAAAGCAAGGTGACAAGATACTTAAAATTGACGGTAAAGACATTACCGGGATTAAGGATGAAACACTGATAGCCAGTATGATAAAAGGGCCTGAAAACACGGAAACGGTTCTAACTATTTTAAGAGAATCAGAAAGTAGTACAAAAAATATTCCTGTGATGCGAAAAAAGATCAAAGCTCTGGTAAATATACGAAGTGAAATGTTGGATGGAAATGTTGCGTATATCAAGCTTAAAATGTTTGACAAAAACATAAGTAAAAATTTTATAAGCCAATTAAACGCCTTGGTTAAACAGGGAGCAAAAGGATTAATAATAGATGTCAGAGACAATCCTGGAGGATTATATGATGAAGTGGTGTCACTTGCAGACCGGCTTCTTCCTAAGGGAACTATAGTATTTACAAAGGACAAAAGCGGCAAAAAACATGTGCAGCCATCTGACGCAAATGAATTAAAAATGCCTATAGCAGTACTTACAAACGGTAATAGTGCAAGTGCCTCTGAAATCCTTGCAGGGGCTCTCAAGGACTTTAAAAAAGGAACACTAATAGGAACAAAAACCTTTGGAAAAGGGCTTGTTCAAACAACCTACTCCTTTAAGGACGGCACTGGATTAAAGGTAACAATAGCAAGATATTATACGCCTTCCGGTGTTTGTATCCAGGGACAAGGTATAAAGCCGGATATAGAAGTAAAACTATCTGACAAGTACAAAGATACGGATGTTGCTGCAATTCCAAGGGAAGATGACTTACAGCTTCAGAAGGCAATTGAAATGGTTAGTCAAAAATAATACCGGATTAGGTATAAATATTAATTATTATCCACATAATACCAACAGGAGGTGCTGATAAAGTGGATGATAATGAAAAATTAAAGTATGAAATTGCTCGGGAATTGGGTTTGATAGAAAAAGTTATGAAAAACGGTTGGAAAAGCCTTACTCCAAAAGAAACAGGACGCATTGGAGGATTGGTGACAAAAAGAAAAAAGATGCAAATTCAGGAGAGTCAGCAGATATAATTTGCTGGCTTTCTTGTACATGTTAAGGATAATATGGTACTATTTGAATAATAAAAATCAGAAGGATGTGTTCTATTATTTATAACAATTTTGCATATGTTTACGATAAATTGACCTTGGATATTGATTATAAAAAGTGGGCTGATTATGTTGAAAGTATATTTAAAAAACACAATTTAAATGCTTCCATGATTCTTGAACTTGGTTGCGGTACGGGGAGCTTCGGAGTTGAAATGGCCCGTAGGGGCTACGAAATGATATGTCTGGACTTGTCCTCCGACATGTTGGACTGTGCGTCTGAAAAGGCCGAAAAAGAGGGCTTGGATATACTTTTCTTAAATCAGAATATGAGCAGTTTTGAACTTTACGGAACAGTGGACGCAATCGTATGTCTTTTGGACAGTTTTAATTATCTGACCAATCCTGCCCAAGTAAATAAAATGTTCAAGCTGGTTAAGAATTACCTGAATCCGGGAGGGTTATTTATTTTTGATGTTAATACCCAGTACAAATTTGAAAATATAATTGCTGATAATCTTTTTTATGAAATCAACGATGAGATTACATATATATGGGAGAACGATTACAACCGAAAGACAAGGAAAGCAAGATTTGATTTAACATTCTTCGTTAAGGACAATGGGTTATATGAAAGGTTTGATGAAACCCATTATGAAAAATCCTACTCTGATAGCGAAATAATGGATTTTATCGAAAACTCTGGCATGAAGTTTGTGTCCCAATATGGGGAATTGACCTTGAGAAAACCTTCACCAACCAGTCAAAGAAATTTTTATGTTTGCAGGAAGTAAAATGGTAATATAATTTGGTTTGGAATTTATGTTCTCAAGTTGAAAGAGATTCCAGAGAAGAATAAGAATAAATGCTGATAATAGTGAAAAAATAAGCTTGAATCAATTTCATCGGGTGAATAGATTTTATAAATGGCATATTATAAGTTAAATATAATTTGACAGTTTAAGTCTTATGTGTTAAACTTCTATATGTTATCAAAAAGTGGTGACGATGTTACCACACAGTTTAGTTATATTCAGGAGGAATTTTATAATGGAAAAAGGTAGAGTAAAGTGGTTCAACGCTGAAAAAGGATTTGGATTTATCGAAAGAGATGGCGGAAATGACGTATTTGTTCATTTTTCAGCAATCACTATGGATGGATACAAAACACTTGAGGAAGGCTCAGAAGTAGTAT
>JAEZIU010000216.1 GCA_023436485.1 Bacillota bacterium
TTCATGTACTATGGAGTACTTACCATCAGCGCTGCGGGCATTTAATGCACCAAAGGCTATCCCTCCTGGTCCGCAGAACAATTCCCCTAATCTATACTTCATGGTACTCCTCCTTATTTGACTCAAAATGTTTTCTTGCCAGAAAATCAATTGATTTTTGTATAAAATCATGTTCTTCATCGTCTAGTATCTCATAATTCCTAAAAGGGTGAATTTCTTTAATCTCATAATCTTCTAAATATCCTGCAAGTTTAAATAAATACATTAAATCAATCTGATATAAAACTGCTAACTTTTTTAAAACATCTGGTGAAGGTTCATTTACTAAGTTCCTTTCTATTCGGTTCAGCCTTGTAGTTGTAATCCCTGTTTGCTCACAGACATTATTTAAACTCAAGGAAAGTCTTTCTCTCTGTTTTTTCAGATAGCTGCCAATAGAATTCACACGCTCACCCCCATCTTTAGAAGTATAGCATATTTGCAGCGGTAACGCAATATTATTTAACTTTTGCTGCTTTTTCGCTGCAATACAAATTATTCATATGTCGTGAAACAGTATTAATTCCATAAAAGTTTCTCGAAATATAAAACTGCGATAGTTAGAACTACCGCAGCATATAGTTTTCCATATTCAGTTTAAAACACTTAATCGAGTAAAAATCTCTTTTATATGTATAAGTTTAAACCTTGTTTTTTGGTTAAAACCAGAGCCATCACTTTGTCTTGTGAACATAATTTATCAATGTTGTGCAGATCTTCTTATTTACAGTTTATATATGAAATCCCATTCTAGTCTGGCTATATTCAATAATTATATCCATTGGCGAAGTAAACTTTACTTTAACAAAATCACCGTCCTGTGCACCAACAAAATCGTACCAATCTCCAATAGCTTTCAAATTCCCATCTTCGGAAAATTGCTTAGCATAAATAGGGTTAGCTTGATTACCTTGAGCTAACAAATACCCAGTATAATATCCATCAAAAGAAGTACAATTATAATAAACATTCGCTCCAAAAGGATTATTTCTGTTAAAAATCGCAAAAGAGTATGCAGCGTCTGACGGTATTTTAATATAACCTTCACCATAAACAGTATTTCTTGTGTGCGAATGGCGGCTTGGATGGTATTCACCCCATTTTAGGTGAGCATCTTTCAATTTAACAATATAAGAATCCCCTGCTTGCGGCACATTATAAACCTCCTTTATTAGGATTTAAACAGCTTTTATATTATTTTTATACAACAATACTTTCTTTTATTGACGTATTTTGTATAATTATACCAATATTTGATATGTCTTTCAATAGTATGTATTTTTATAATATTGTTCTTTCTCTGCTTTAGTCATTTTTAAGTGTTTCCTTCTTGTCCGTCCACCATGAACTCTACCCCAGTCCAAGAAAAAGGCAAAGTTTCCCCTTGGTGGTCAACCATGCCTTTTTAACAAACAAAAATACGCAATTTATTTTTTCAAGAAATATCGGTTTGATGAGTTACCGCCATTCTCCCTATAGCGTTTTTCCTTGCATAGCAAGCCGTGCTGTGTTAAATCAGCAATGGCTCTTTTAACAGTACTGACTGACATAGAGGTATCTTTTGCAATAGTTTTAATAGCCGGCCAACATTCACCTTCTGCATTGCTTCTGTCTTTCAGATACATGTATACGGTTTTTGCACGAGAGGGAAGCTCCTCCCGATATAAATTACCAAAAAAGCTCAAAACTACGCACCCCCTATGTTCTGATAATTGCTTTACGCTTTGAGGCTGTTTCTTCCGGCTGTTCCATAGGAGAATGGATTGTACCGCCTCGCTTACTTTCTTCAGCATTATCCTCTGGTTCATCTTCTTCAATTTCCAGTGCCATTGTCTGCCTTATTATGTTTTCTTCCAACTCTTCCTTGTCGGCATAGTAGACCTTGCGGTGGGATCTTTCTTCTGTTTCATATGCCTTTTCAAAAGTAATGCCCCAATCGAGGAATAGTCTCAGCTTTGTTTTCATTGGGTGTACACCAGTTTTCATTACTACAAAATTACCCTTTGGAAGTGACTTGAGTTCATCGGCTGTAAGTAATGGTCTTTCTATCATTTGCAGGCTTTGTGACGGATCATTTTTTCCTCTACTGATGCTACCGCTCAAAACAGTTCTACTGCCAAGTGCTTTGGATAAAGTCTGTGCAGTTTCAGAGTTTGGAGCAAATCCACCGAAGATAGTAAGTTGACAGTTATCGGTTATTATTTCACTGCCTTCTTTTCCATAATTCTTATCAAGCTGTGCAAAGGACTGAATTATAGGCACTACAGATATTCTTCTAGATCTGCCTGCAGACAGCATCATTTCAAAAGATTCAATCTTAGGTATAGTTCCAATTTCATCTGCATAAATCATCACACGGTTTGGTAGCTTGCCCCCGTTTTCGTCAGCCACTGTCAGCATTTCACGATAGAACTGCTGTAAAAACAGCGATACCATAAAATACTTTGTGTTATCTTCTTCCGGGAGTATAAGAAAGATTGCCGACTTTTCGTTACAGAAGGTTTCTGCATCAATTGCAGTGTCAAAACAAAGAATCTGCTCCATCTCGGAATCAAGGAATGTATTGAGCCTTGAGAGTACCGTTGAAAGAACAGATGCCATTGCCTGCTCTGCTGAATTGAGTGCTGCTCCCGCAAACCACTTTGCTTTATGAGTTGGCGGAAGTTTGTCCATCAATAATTGAAACTGGCTTTTCCCTTTTATTTTACTTGGTGCCATTAAATCTTGAACCATTTTAAAAACAGAAATTATATGCCTCTTATCAACCAGTTGGCCATCTTCTATTGTGGGTGGGAGATATTCTGCTATCAGAAGAATAACTGAAGTTAGCAGTCCTTCTGCTGCATCATAGAAAAAAGCATTTTGTCCCATAGCAGCATTGTTTCCATCTGTTGAGATAATTGTTTTTGATATAATCTTTGCATATTTCTCAGCTTTTGCCTTTGCTGAGAAATTATTATTATCTGCACGGTATAAATCCATATACTTATTTACCAAGTGCAAAAGATTGTTTCCGTCACTTCTTGTTGGATTTCTTAAATCAATGACTGCCACATTATATCCGTAATTTTCTTTTGCTATTAAGCCATAGTTTCTTGCGAGGTCGCCTTTGGTATCAGTTGTAATAAAAGACATACCGCTGGCACAGGCAAATTCAAGGTTAGGATAGAGAAAATATGCAGTCTTACCAACACCTGCAGCACCAATCATCAGGCAATGCACATCCCCAGTATCAATCAGTCCTGTAACAGCTCCTTTACTTCCTGTGCATCCCACTACCAGACCCTGTACTGTATTCCCATTTTCGTATACTGGGAGATTCAGCCCTTTTCTCCACGCTTTAACGTCAAAAGCAATATGCTGATAAGTTGTTTCAATTTCTTTTTTTGTAGCAAATCTTGCAACCCCATGCTGTCCATCTCCTACAGTTTTGGATTTGATTCCGTTCAAGGTATAATAATGCGCAAGCAGGGATAAGCCTCCGATAACTGAAAACATAATAGCTGCGGCAGCTATTAACATGTATACTTGTGAATTCATTTTTTTCCACCTTTCAATAAATTGAGGCACAGGATTTCCCCATGCCTCGTATTGTTATGCCATTTTCAACATCGGAGCCTGAACTTGTTTTTGCTGTGTCAGCTCAAGCCGGATAACTGATTTTAAAAGTTCCAATGCCGTTTTTTCATAATGTTCTGCAATCACAGTCTTATCTAACCCAGAAACAATTCCCCTCTGATGTTTGAACGCTGACAGTTGTTCTTCAATATCCAAAAGTGTTGGATTCCACCTGCCTCTGTTTTGATATGCTCGAAACTCATTTCTCATTTTTTTGACAATTTCTTCAGCGGTTATTGCTTTTCCAATCTGCCTGTATTCTTTTAGCGCAAGACATAAAAAAATGGCTGATGCCGTTTTAATGGCTTCAGCTTGTGATTCGTTTTGCAACTGTGCTTCTTTGATAGCATTTCCGCCATCGGAATGTTCTATCTCCAGTGTTTCAAGTCCGTTAACAAGCATTAGAATCTCTTTACACAGTTCATCTTTGAGAAGATGCTGCGGATGTTCTTCTGCCGAAATAGACGGCATATTCTGACTGGCTTTTAAGTCCTCATTCCAATCTTTTCTATTAGATTTCAGCCTGCTACAGCCAATGTTTTTTTCAGTTAATATGTCTGTAATTTTTTCGCTTGCCTCAATTCCGGCAGGATCATAATCCAGACACAGAACCACATGAGATAAACTCGGATTGATTTCAAGCATTTTAAACAATGCCTGCTCGGATACTCCGCAAAGAGCAACGTAGCTGTGTTTCTTCCAATTGGTATTTTTATGTATCGTAATGAAAGACAGCATATCAATCGGTGCCTCAAACACATATATTCGGTCACTGCTTCCGAAGTAATGAAAGCTATAGCAAGGATTACTGCTGTCGATATTCCCCCTGAAGCCTTTACCTTCAGTATAGATACCTTTTTTATGAGCATGGCGTGGAACTCCGTCTTCATCATATCCTACGAAGATGGCATTGTGATGTTCTTTTGTTTTATCTTCTGATAGTTCTCTGCTTTCATAAATGAGCCTTTCCCTTGCAAAAAAGCTGATTACATCCCTATCAATAAATCTGTGCTTCATTAGATAAGCAAATACTCTGCGCATTTCGTTATTCTTAGGCGGTAATTCAAATGGTTTTCTGACTTCTTCTTTCCCTTTGGCTTTAGAATATATTTCTCCTTGTTCTCCACCAAGCAGCATCGTTACCGCATCAGGGAAAGATAATCTGTAAAATTTCTGAACAAAATCAATAGCAAGCCCACCCTCTTCTGCTGCATGGTCAAACCATTCGTTTCCACGGATTGTAATGCTGTGATCACTTTTCAGCCTTTTTTCTCTGCCAGATGGAAGCAGTGTCTCTCCTTGTCTACTTAGAAATTCTTCAAGTTCAACACTGTTAGCTCGTTCTTTTTGTTCCTCTGTAAAATGAATGTATGTACTCATAGATTGTCTCCTTTACTTTTTTGCTCTAGATACGTTGAAACGCCGTCCTTTTTATTGGGCGGCGTTTCAAGTAAGTGTTCATGTTCTGTTTTGAATAGTAGGGTTTTTGTTTGGTTTTAAGATTTTTGTTCATAAGCGGTTCCTCTCTTATTTTGATTTTTGGGTAAAAAAATAACAGCCTTTCTTTTTACGAAAGACTGCTTCGGTTAAAATTGATATAAGTAAATTTTATTTTTTAGAATAAATGCACAGAGCGAAGCAAATCAAACGAAATATGTAATTTATATTTTCTGCAACAATTCATACACTTGTTCTATTAACTCTTTATTGTTTGCATAATCATCCGAATTTAGTATCTTACGTTTCTCATTCAGAACCACAACTTCTGCTTTTTGTGACAGTTCAGATTCAAAATCCGAATAATCCATTGTCGCCAAAATCACTTGTGGAAGCATATCCACTCTAAAAATAAGTTTCAGAATGTCTTTACTACTACTATTGCTAGCTTCTTTGGCTCTTGGTGAATCGATTACAAATGGAAATCTTATAGCACTGCTCTTGAAGTATTCCATCGTCTGAAACAATCCTACAAATTGTGCTAAAATTATTTTATTTTCTAATGTACCTTGAGCCTTAATGGGCTTTAATAGTTTTATGTTTCCATCATAAGCTGGATTCCATGCATCCAAATTAATAATATTCAAACGTACATACTCAATATATTTTTCTTCAACCTCCTTCTTATTAGGTAATTTACGGAGTTCTTTTGCTATATTCTTTAAAGATTCGGTATAATCAGATTGTTTTAATAAATTATCGCTCAACTGCTTGCTAAAATGAGTTAATGAATCCTTTAAACCACGCTGTCTTGTATATACTTCATATGCATCTTGCGACTCGTCGAAGGCCTGTTCTTGCTCTTCCAAATCTGCCATCAATTCAACATATTGATTTTTATATTTATCAAGTTCATCCAATATAGAATTAATTATCAATTGTATTTGTTGGCACATATAATCTTCGTTTTGTATATTATAATTTGATCGGACGACATCATAAATTTCCTCATCAAAGGTATAACCACACCTCGGACACGTATTTAAACTCCTCCTATCAACCTCTTCGACACCAGTCTTTATATTGCGATATTCCTTAATTACTTGCAATTGATGCTCATGCTGATTAAGTGTTGTTTCCAAAGACTGAATTTTGTTTCTTACTTCACCTATTTTTTTAACAAGTGTTGCAATATGCTCTTTAGGTATTTGTAAGTTCCTTTCCAAATCTTCTATCGTTTCAGCCGGTAACAAATTCTGCGTTTCTTGTGATAAAGATTCTAGTGTAATACGAATACGTTCTTCTTCTTTTTTTAACTTTTCAATTTCAACTTTGATTTGATCTCTTTGTGCCATTAGCTCTACGGTAGATTTTGTGTAAATATTTAAATGGTAATACAAAGATTTAATTCGATCATCTTGCCGATACTGTTCAATGCTTGCAAAGCTATTATACAATCCACTCCAACCTGTATCTTGGTCTATATAGTATGGCATGAAAGAAAATGCTGGCGGCGCCATCTCAATTTTCTTCGTATCTTTATTTGGAAGATAAACGGCAAAAGAAAACAATTCTTCATACTTTTTTGCCAAATCATGAGAGACACTTCGAGTCAATAATTCAAGCTCTTTTCCTTTAAAAACTGCAAAACTCTTTTGAAATCTTGCTATTCTATATTCAATACCATTTACACATACCGTAACAACATGGAGTTTCGTTCTTTTGTCCCAAACCGAATCATAATCAACTTCTGTTCCAAGAGAATAATATAGTGATTTCAATAACGAAGACTTACCAACATGATTTTCTTGACTAGTAATTATATTAAATCCCTTTGAAAACTCTTGAAACCGAGCTGTATGCGCCTGTACATCAGAAATCAAAATATTTTTAAAATACATTTCACTCATTATGCTCGCCTCATTTCATTAATCAAAATACATGTCGTTAAAATGCATATGTACATCCGATTATATATTGATTCAATAACAAAATTACCTTTAAATAATTGATCGCATAGTCTGTTAACATATTGCCAAATACTTTCAGATGGATCCTTATGATTACTAGAACAAATATTTCTAATCTTATTAAAAACATCGGTGAATGATTCCATTTTTGACTGCGAATCACTCATTAGTTTTGTATATTCAAATGATGCCTTATATTTATCGTCATCTGATAATGCTAACACTCTCAATATCTCGTCAAACGGCGGAATAGATATTACTATAGCTTCTTCTATTACACGTGAAAAATCATTTTTTGTAATGCCTTTCTTTTCACGCACTTGTCTATGGGGGGCATTTTCTTCAAGCAACTCATATTGTTGTCTCTTTGTCAAAATATCCAGCATGGCTCCTAAAATCGTCTTAATAACATCCATCGTTATCCTTGGAAATTTATTATGTAAGAATTCCCCTAACTCTTGTTCAACAATTTCACGATGTTTAGGAATTGAAAGAGTTGTTCTTATATGAACAAACTTAGATAAATCAACCTCTTCTGGTTTAATATTTATCTTTAGAGCTATGTCTTGCTTTATTTTTTCAATCGTAATTTGATTAAAATTGTTAAATGCTGTCTTCTCTGCTATATAAGACTTAGTTTGTTTCTTTGCTTTACCTTGAGAATCATTGATTTTAACTGATACTTTTAAAGGGCAGTTTGTTATTAGACCCAATTCTTTAACTATCCATTCATGATGCTCTAACTGAGCATACATCTTAACTAACCAATCTTCAGAAATTGCTGTACTAATACTAATCGATTCCTCATTGGTCTTCATTTGATAATAACTTACTGATTTCGGATTTTTCTCATTTTCAAACAAAGTGATATCATCATAATAATCTAGCACCAACAAGTAATCCAAACTATCAAAAAGCTCTATTGCCATGTGAAGAGATTGGCTTACTTGCATTTCAAATCGGTTATAAGACATACTTCCAGAACCAGTATCAATTGTTATACTCTTTTTTTGTTTACTTTTCTTTGATACAACTTCCGGATTACTAGCCGTAGTTGAAATCGCTGATGAATTTCTGGCCATTCTTTCACATCTCCCATATCAAATGATTAAATAAGCAATTTCACAGGAAAGGGTAATAGTTATTAATTTATAAACAAGCACGAAAGAGGTAACATTGTCATTACATTTCTGATAGTTTTTTATCCATAATGAGCTTGATAAAGTTTTGAGGTGTAATTTCATTCTGCTCAAAAGCTAGAATAGTATTTTCACGCCATATGACATCTCCAGCTATATCAAACTGCATACGAGTTGACTTTAATACTTTTAAACACTTTTCAGCCCACTTCAAAAATTCATCAATATGTAAAAAATATACTTTATCACCATGAATTTTAGCAGGTTTATCGATTTTATCTCTGTTAGAAACAAATACTGTTATTACTTCTGCATTCTTGTTGATTTTAGGTTTATCCAAAAACTCTCTAACCCAGTTTTCATGTCCAGCAGCTTGTTTTACATCATTGAGAGGAATGTTTAAGCTTGCATTGTCATATATCTTATCTTCAAAGACTATTGTTAGTCCTTCATGAACTGTCCATATTGGATCTGGACAACCAGGATACTTCTTATCAGTATACTTAGCTGATATGTATCCTAACATTTTCCCTAATAACATTTGACCTTTTTCAAATTCATCACTTTTTTGGCTATTGAGCAGATCCTTTATGTTATTTAATAGGAAATAGAACTTATCTAAAGTATCATATTTGCTTTGATAATTTTGCTCCATTCTTTCAATCGTATACTCCATCAGGTCAGCATATTTATCAGTTTGTCGATCGTTAACTAAATTAAAATTATTAAACCATTTTATTGCAATGGTAGTTTTAGAAGCCTGTCCCAAATAATCTTTAAACACTTTTTTATAGTATTCTTCACTTGAAGAAACAAAAATTTGATATGCACAGTAAGCTCCGGTATAATACCAAAATCCCTTATACCCCTTAAGCGCGTCTTGTACTAATCCTGAAACAATTTCCGTAATATTTTCCAAAGCATTCACAAAGTCTTTTTTCCAGATGCAATATTGGGCTTCTACTTCAAAATAAGCAGTTTTCTTCAATGATGAAAACGCCTCGTTCTGGTATGAATCCGTTATTTTACTCATGATATTATCTCTGTCTGAAATTATTGATTCTTCAGCATCTAATTCTCTCCAAACCTCTCGCTTATTTATAAAAGTGTCAAGAAGCTCTAAATACTTATTTATGTCCGTATAATCTACAGAGTTATCTTTTCCAAAATTAATTTCAGCTTGAAGCTCCGGGTTAAACTGTGCGAGACGTTTTGGAGATAAGAGATTATTCATCAAATCGTCACCAAAAATGCAAACTGCTGCATAATCAGAATGACTTCTAGTACATCTTCCTAATGCCTGCACAACTCGTGTTTTTATCCTCTCTTCAAATAAAACATTTGAAGCCATACAAGTTATTAAAAATTTCTCTTGTAAATGAGTTGCTGTTGGCAAATCAAATAGTATTAATACTCTACATTCTTCATTAGGAAAATCTATTCCGTCAAATCTATTTGACATAATTGCAATTGCATGATCAGATTTAATAAAAGGTTCTTTTGTTTTTTCTATATATTTTGCATCAAAAGTTCCAATATCCATATTTTCTCTAATAAATTTTAAAATATTATCTTTTGTTTTATCATCATTAACAAGCATTACAGCCCGATTAACATTTTTCAATATTCCTAGAATTATCATACCTCTCTGTTCTGCTTCAAAAGAAAGATCCGGAAACATAAAAAATTTTCTACCGATTGTTTTGTTTTCCCAATCCTTAACCATCGGTAATGTATGTATTTTATTTACTCCAAATGACCGTTCTAGTTCACCACTTTTCCCTAATGTGGCAGACATATAAATTCTTTGCTTGGCATTTTCAAAAGGCCTATGTGTTCGAGTCGGTGGAATAAAAGGTCTGATAACAATATTACCGTAACTTAGAAAAATGTTGCATGCGTGAAGATAGTCACGTATGTTTTCCCATGGAAAACTTAGATTAGGTCTTTTTTCAAAGCTATCAATATAAGAGTCTATACAACCTTGAATGTAAGTGTATTTATCAACAAGGTTAAAGTTAGGTATCTTATCTACCCAGTTAAAGTCATAAATTTGCTGTTCTTCTTCAATCAACTTATAATAGGTTTCCTTAGCTATAAGTTCCTTTACTGCATTAAGAACTGTAAAATATAATTCTTTATCATTTGTTCGGGATATGTCTACAGTCCAGTTAGAGGCAATATAGTTTTCTCCAGAATGGGCATCATCAAATATTAAAATATCAGCATCTTTGAAATAAGGATCTGTATTGAATAGACTACTGTATGTTGTTACTCCAATAACTTCAGCAGAATTATACTTGCCTTTAATGTCAACATCATAATCATGCTTACTACCTATAAAGGCTACAGCTTTTATTCCAAATTTGTTTGCCGCATTTTCAACAGTCTGATAAACTAATTGTTTTGTAGGACATAGATAAAGAATTTTTTCATTGAACTTTCTTCTACGATATTCACCTATAAGCAGTCCAATCAGTGTTTTCCCCGTGCCTGTTGGCAACTCTAGTGCTACATCTTTTTGATTTATTACTTTACTATCCATATAACTGTCTATCATTTTAGACTGATAATCATGAATACCCTCTATCGCTCTCGTTTTATAGTCATCATACATTTCCTGAGGTGTCTTAAAATTGGAGGTTTCTTGTTTTCGAGTTTTAAATATTGGCATCGTCCCGTCACCCTTTTTAAAAGCTATACACATTTAATGCAATTTCTCGTTTTCCATATATAAACTTTTATATTATAATTTGTTTATTGTAATTGTAGCAAATATTTACAAAATTTTCAATTTAAAACTTTGACAAAAATCAGTTCTTGAATATTCCTATTACCATAGAATCATATCTTGTTCATCCCATCTATGCCCCTGCCCCACTTTCTTTTCCTTCATCTTCATCATCAGCTTACTATCCACCTTGAATCCAATTGCGTTCTTGGCAGGCGGTGGCACATTATTCTCAAATATCCTCCCTATATGATACATCATCCTTGAAATTCCGAGTGCTACAGAAGGTTCTCTGAACTTATCCATATTATCCAGAAAGAATCTCGCATACTCATTTCCTTGTTCTGCTGACCGGGTAAGCCATTTTATCGCAAGTTCTTTGTCCTTCGGAACATCTTTCCCCAGTAGATAGAGTTTTCCCAGAATATATTGAGCGAACTGGTTGCCTTGCTCTGCCGCCTTTGTGAGATATACCACTGCTTTTTCTGTATCTTTCGGAACATCCTTCTCAAGCAAATACAACTTTCCGAGCTGATAAGCAGCCCACTCATTTTCCTGTCCGGCTGACTGTGTTAAATACAGGATTGCTTTTTTAATATCCTTCGGTATATGCTTTCCCGCTAAATAAATCTTGCCAAGTGCACACTGAGCCAATGCCCGGATTGGTCTGCAAATATCATTTTCATTATCCGCCGCTTTTTGCAAGTACTGAATTGCTTTCTGCAGTTCTTCCTGATTGGGATTTTCTTCTGCCAAAATCAGCTTTGCCAGCGAGTATCCGGCGAATAAGTTACCCATTTTAGCTGACTTTTCAAAGTATTCCTTCGCCCGTGCAATGTCCTTTTGTGTACCTATTCCATTCTGGAGCATCCATCCCAGCCGGTACTGCAATTTATCATCATGTCTTTTATTTTCCAAGGCTTCAAAACCTTTAAAGGCTTTTTTGAAATGATTGTTGCTTTTATCTGCATCCTTTTCTGTACCGACACCGTCCCGATACATTTTAGCGGCTTCAAAATCCGCATACGGGAAGCCTTGCTCTGCTGATTTTAAATACAATGAAAATGCTACCTGAAAATCCTGCTCCACTCCCTGTCCATGGTAATACAGTCCACCGAGGGAATACTGTGCATACTTGTATTTCTTTTCTGCCGATAATTCAAACCACTGTGTTGCCGTTTCATAGTCCTGCTCTGTTCCAAGACCCTGTGCAAACATTTTTCCGATGCGGTATTCGATATATTTCCATGCCTTTTGAGCTTCCACTTGCTGAAAACCAGAAAGTGCTTTTGCGTAATATTCATATGCTTTATCATTATCACTTTCCATACCAAGGCTGTCCGCATACATTCTGCCAAGGTCGTGCATCGCAAGAGCGTTGCCATTATCCGCCTCTGCCAGAAACAGTTCCAGTGCTTTTTCAAAATCCTGTGCGGTTTCTTCCGTTCCAAATAAATACTCACGAGCCTTTTTGTATTCATCTGTCCATTTTACATATACGTCCTGACTTTCAATATCAGTATCATCAGCTATTTCATAGTCAGGCGGTTCAAATTCAGCAGTTTCAGAACTCCCATGCATTTCCCAGCTTTCTGTTTCAGCAAAACTGTCAAGATACTCCGACTCGGCGTTTTCAGCTTCCTCAAAGCTTAATTCACCCTTTTCGATTTTATCTGCCTCGGCAACTAACATATTTTTTATGGACTTGAATTCATTTAGCTTGGAAAGCGGAAGCCTATCAGGCAGCTCATCCATATAGCTGTGCAGCACTTCCTCACGCATTTCATACCACAGCTCATAAGCCTTCGCCACTGCTTCTTCCTTTGAAAGCTCATTTATAATTTCATCAACAATTGCTTTCAGGTTCGGTTGTAAGTATCCGTATACCCTTTTCCCTTTTGTAAATTTAAGCCTTTCTGACAGGTTTAAGATTAATTCTTCTATTTTCGGATTTTGTATAACTCCAGACTTCATTTCTGAGATGAGTTTCAGCATTGTTTCTCTACTCTCGGCTTTCAGTCGGTCACGCCTCTGGCTCTGCTCTTCATATATAATCTGCATTTCATTTTTGAAAATGTTTTTCACAAGTCCCGACTTCATTTTTTCAATTCCCTTTTTCGTCAGGTAGCCATTGGCAGGATTTACAGAATAGCAAATCATATGAATGTGCGGATGGTGGTTCTCATTATGGAAAGCCGCATACCATCTGAAATTCTGAATCGGTATTTTCATGCTTTCTGCAATCCCCGGTGCAAAATATGAAAGCATATTGTGCCATGCCTCCGCGCTGTCATATCCGGTACGAATGGCATCCTCTCTTCTTAATGAAATAATGGGAGTCCATACGTTTCCAGTGTGGTTTGCTACTTCATCCGCAACTCTGCCGAGTACAATAGTATCATCTCCGCCTGTAAATAAACCATGAGTACCCATTTTCTCAACTCTTGGGCGGTTCGCAATATAATCTACATAATTCTTTCGCTGTCCTATTTTATCAAGGTTCTGCTCAAGAGCAATTGAAATAAACTCCGATGCGTTCTCAATGGTTTTGTTCTTTATGTAATCTTCATATTCAAATAGATTTTTCGTTCCGGGGAATTCTTTTATGATTTGTTCTATCATATCCGCCTGCTTTGCAGTGGAAGGAAGATTTCTGTTTTTCTCAGTCAGTTTTTCTACACCACTTCTAGTGGAAATATAATTCACAAGGTTTGATAAATGAGCAGAAGCTTTAGCTGTACCGCCTTTGAGATACGGACATTTCAAAATTATTCTCGGCATACGAAATCTCCTTTTCTGCTTTTACTCATCAATCCCCTGCTGAAACTTCACTGCGTCCTCTATACTGATTTTTCCTCTTGTCTTTTTTACTTCATTTACACATCTGCCACGGAGTTTTCTGAGATCCTCATCACTGATTTCAAGCCCTGCCGCAAGAATATTCATCATCATGGACATTTCAACCGACAGGCGGAAAAGATTGCTTGAATTCCTGTTTTCCGTTTCTCTTAAAATCCCTTGTATTGCAGATACCAAAACTTTCGGAAGATACTCCGCAGTATTTTCACTTGTCAGATATCCCATATAAAACCGCAAAGCCTTTTCAATAAATTCACTGCGACTTTTTGCATTATCCATATCAAGCATAGAATCCATTTTAACTATAGTTTCAGGGTAAAGCCATACGGCGGTTCTGTTCTTTGCTTTATGCTGTATCTGGTTCAAAATCATCACCTCCAATCATTTGTATAATATAAAAAGCACTCTTTGGAATTGTGGTTTAAATTCCAAGGAGTGCTATATATATTCAGTTATATATTTAGTCAGTTACGTTATATTGATAATACAAGTCTAGAAGTCATTTTTAAACAATTTTTCTACATTAATAGTTTCAACTCTTTCTGCAATTGATAAATTTCAGAGATACTCTCTTTATTATCCATTACTTGATTACCATGTTCTAAGTATTCCCCCACAAGTTTCACAGCCGCAATTATATCTTCGAAATTACCTTTTTCAGTATATCTATTTCTAAGTGCAATACACAAATTATAATAGATTGAAAAAGCAAACCCTTCAGCGTTGATACTTTTTATAAACTCCAATTGTGCTTCATACCATTTTATTTTTTTATCTATATCTTGTATGCTTTCAAATATAGTCCACATAGCTTTCTCTGCATCATCAAATGTCACTCTGAAAAGAGTCATATTATCATTAGGAGCAAACATTGAAAGCACTTCTTTAAAATTGTTCAAAGATTTTTCATACAAGTCCTTGTTACCAGATTGATTCGCAAGAGCTAAGTATACTGTTCCTATTTCTTGCTTAGTTTTACAGTAATACTTTTGATATTTTTCTTTTGTAAACACATATAACGCTTTATCAAATCTTTCTATAGATTTCTCATACAATGATGCTTCATTATTAAAGTCACCCTTAAACTTATATAAAAGAGCCAATCCAATTTGTATTTTGCCGTACCCTACAGGTTCAGATGAAAGGGTTCTATACGAAGCAGCTTCATCAAAACATTTTTTACTTTCAAAAAAATATTTATCCTCACCTGAATTTTTATACAGCATTCTATAAATATTGCCTAAATTTGTTTTCGTCTTAGTGTATTCTTCTCTTAAGAAATGTGGAGTATACACCTCTAGTGCCAAGCTATAACTTTTTAAAGCCTCTTTCAATACATCTTTTATTTCACCTTCACTTTTACAAAAATTACATTTTTTCATATAAACATTTCCAATATTGTTATGTATCATTGCAAATTGTTTAGGATCACTCTCTACTCTAGCATTCGGAAGCTTTGATGATTCTAAATAACATTTTAATGCATCATTTAGGTGTTCAACATCATAATCAATTTCGGATTTTTTTTCTAAACATCTTCCATAATTGTGATATGTACGAAATGCCAATTCCTCTGAGAAATACTCATTTTTGTCACAAATACTTTTATATATTTCAATTGATTTATATAAATATAGTTTTCCTTCTTGAAGAATAGAAACATCAAACAGATTTTCATATATCATAGCCAAATCTAACAAAAATCTCAAGTAGTCTATTTCATACTTCTCTATGTTTTTAGATGACTCTATTGCTAACTTAATTACTTCTAATGCACTATTATAGTTTTTTTCTTTATCTTTATATTCTGCTAATTCCAAATACACACGTGTCAAATTTACATATATGTCTATATCTATTTCCTCAATTTCATCATTTAATAATTTCATTGATTTTTTTAAATAATTAGAAGCCTTTATTAATAATGTCTCTTTTTTTTCAGCTGTCGGAAGTAATGCCATCATTAAATAGCTATGACCCATATTGTATAAAATGTCCTTTATCTGGCTATCTTCACACTCACTTTCTAAAGATTTAAGTACCTCTAAAGCTTCTTGGTATTCTTCATTTTCAATATGATTTAGTGCTTTTTTGTATTGTACCTCATATGATTTTTTATAAAAACCTGAATCTATTCTTAGCTCAAATATTTCTTCATATACGTTAGTTTCTTTTAATAAGGAAATTAACATATTTTCATCCATTAAGTCCGTTTTAGGATTATCTTTTTTAAAACCATTCCACCATTTATGTTCATCCTGTGTTAATAGTTTAGGAATGCACAAAATCCAATTGATAAATAGAGGATAGTTCTTTAGAGCTGTTTTATATGATTCTTTTATATTCTGTTTTTGTGTACTTCCTAAACTATTAACAAAAAACTTGCATTGATATATTATAGGATTTCTTAAATCACCTCTGAATACATCTATCCCACCATCACCTTGACTTGCTTTTACTTGATATGCATCTTTGTATTTTTTTTGTAATGCACGCGCTATAAAATTCTCAAATTTATATCTTGCACCTTCTTCACCATACTTATCTATTAAATACTTAAAATTCCTATCCATTGTGTATCTCCTTGTATATATCAGCTTCTCATTATCAGCCAAAGGAATCGAAATTATAGGCTGTTTTTTAATAATCAGTTATTTCTGTAGTAATTACTCGGAATTCTTGTGTTTGCTCTTTAACAGATAATCTATGTGCATTACCACATCCTAAAGAATGGGATATCCTATTTAAGAACTTTGTATATTCCACACTACATTCTAAGCCAACATAAATTTTAGAAATTGACAATCCTATCTTTGATAATTCAACTAAAATCCCCTTTTCCTTTTGCAATTCAGATAGCTTGCTATTTATAAACTCAAGATTATGTTTAATTAATTCTGGTTGACCATGAGGAAAATCACCATGCGGAACAGCAGTATATACTAACCGATACTCATTCTCGTAGTTCCATGAAATGTGCTTTGTGAAAAAATTTTTGCTTTGAGCAGTAGTCAATCCATCTATGATCCTTTCCTGTTCTTCCACAGTGGGTTCATTAAAGTTTGAAGATTTCATATATTCATAGAATCGTAATTGTTCTTCTATGTACATATTAATCGATTTTTTTGATTCAGAATATTCCACCTTTTGCATTTCACACATAACATCATTTTTATCATAAAAGTTACTATCAATCTCATATTCAATACAAAATCCTCGGTGATTATTCGCATAGTGAGCCCACATCGGCATACAATCGTATGAATTCTCAGTTAAGGAGTAAACAACATATTTATCATTTAAATAGTTTAATGCTAACCCCATAAGATTAAGCGACAGATTTCTGGCTCCTGTTTGATTATGTAACTGTTCTTTATTATAAAATGTCGCTTTCGCTTCAAATGGATCATTAAGGGCAGCAAAAGTTGACAACCAAGCCTTACTCGTCGTAAGGGCTGATAGTTTTTTATTGTTTAAATCAACATCATTATCTAATGAAATATACTTATACAACCGCTTCTTCCCCATACGTCTTATATTCCTTCATCAGTTCATTATTAGCAAAACCAGACTCTCCAACTACCAAATAAGTTTTGATTTCAAAAGTCAATCCCATTATTAAACTCACTTAAATATGAGTGGAAAAACTTGTAAACTCTCGGGGACATGCTAGTCCCAACTGCATAGCTAATAATCATAGCCCAAAATGTTTCAACTATAGATGATAAATATAGACATATACTCATAAGCATCTCTCCTTTACACCGACATTGTGCTACTTTCAAACTTATAAATCTTATAAGTGCTAATATTGGAATTAACAAAGAGTCTATGAGTACTGCATGCAAGTTCTGGGTATAGCAATTTCCCAGCAGGGTTGCCCCCGACAATCTACAAATTATTATTACTTACAAGGAATTATTCGACACATCGAATTATTTTCCTGCAAATGGTAACATTGTTTTGTTTTTTCCTTTCTTACCTCTCATTGAAATCCTATTGTGTCATCTCAGACCACCTAAAAAAGTTTCAATTACAGCGGTTTCCGGCTTGTTTTGACCACCTACCTGTCACAAATCGGCTTTTCCGACCACCTGTCATATATCTTGAAATGCCCGGCACTGCCGGGCGATGTGAGCGAGAGGCGGTCGCTCTGCGACCACCTCTCTTTATCCTGCTATAATTTCTATATAGAGATTCAGCAGGATTTTTTGTATAGCGATATTATAAATATGCATTTAACTTGTTTATCAACTCCTTTTGTGTTTGATAAAATATACTCAGACGGACAGAGGTACTCTTCTATTATCCATGTAACTTTATGTTTACTGAGTGCAGTTTGAGTCCTCTGCCTTATGGGATATTGCTTATAAGCCGGATGTCGAAATCTTTATGATTTTCTTCTAATCTCGAAGCAGGTTGCAATCCATAGGGAAGTGAGGATATGTCCGTAACATTGTAGAGAGGGGGATTATTATATGTTTATTGTTGGTGTTGATATTGCGAAACGAGCCCATGAAGCCATCATTATCGATGGTAACGGCACCGTTATCCAAAAACCATTCAGCTTCAAGAACACTTCTCAAGGTTTTGAAGAGTTTCTTTTAAAACTTAACAAAGTCAGCCAAGACAAAGACGATTTCATCATTGCTATGGAATCAACCAGCCACTATTGGATTGCTTTCTATTCTGCTTTATTCAGAAAAGAATACCCTGTTAAGGTTATGAATCCTATTCAATCCGATGCACTCAGAAACCTTTATATAAGGCAAGTCAAAACGGATACACACGATTGTTTTATTATTGCAGAAGTCATCAGATTTGGGCATTACTCTGAAGGTGCAATTCAATCCACAGAATATTATGAACTTAGAGAATTATGTAGAGCACGAACATTCATTGTTGATATGTGTGCCGATCTTAAAAAGAAGGTTATCGCCCTCTTGGATCAAGTATTCCCGGAATACGAAACACTTTTTACCGATATATTTGGATTAACGTCTATTGAACTATTAACAAAATGTTGCACGCCTGATGATATAATTGAAATTCCAACTGAGAAGCTGGTTGAATTGATTTCTGGGCCAAGTAGAAAACGATTTGGTATTGCTAAAGCGGAAGAAATTAAAAATCTTGCACAAAACTCATTTGGTATCGTTCTCGGCATTGATTCGATGAAATTACTGATCCGCCAGCATGTTGAGCACGTCAAATTTATGGAGAGTCAAATAAAAGAAATCGATGATAAAATAACCGACTTATTTAGTACCTTCGAGTGTTACATTACGACTATTCCAGGCATCGGTCCTATATTAGGAGCTACTATTTTTAGTGAGATTGGGGAAATTAGCCGTTTTTCATCAGCAGCGAAATTAGCTGCTTTTGCTGGAATTGACCCCACCATAAAGCAATCCGGTGAATATAGCTCGACTAAAAATCATATGTCTAAGCGAGGATCACCATATCTTAGACGAGCTCTTAGGCAAGCATCTGTAAGAGCAGCTATGTATGAGCCAAACTTGAAATATTTCTTGGATAAAAAGCGAACCGAAGGCAAGCCGTACATGAATGCTATAGGTCATGTTACAAGGAAACTAACGAACATTATTTTTGCAGTTTTAAGGGATAAAAAACCTTATTACGTTCGGTAATAGCATAATTTAGATATTATAATACTCTAAAAATCATCATTTTTGATGGTCTTGTTAACTGCGGCCTTTAATATCAGATTTGAATAATTATACTTTTGCTTTTTAAAAAAAATTGCATTTTCCTATTTACAAATATATAGCCGGCTGCACCAGAATCAATGGAGTAGTTCACCTATGATTGCCATCTGCTTCTGTAATAACCATCGTTCAACCCCGTAGTTTCAACAGCCGTCAAATCCGGCTCAAATTTCGTTTCAGTTCCTGCAAGGGTACAGTTATCCTACTCCATGCCGGAAAATCGGACACGAGGGCAAACAAAGGCTGACACTGCCTTATCAATTAGTTCTCATTCTGCATAGTTGAAGCTGTCCCGGCAACTACTGATGTTTTTGAGGTCTTTTTTGGTTTTTCAGGCTTTACTTCTTCCTCCTCAAGCTCGTCAATATATTCCCTGACATTTGCAGGGACGTATTTCTCATAAAGTCTTTGGAGTTGTTCTGCCATTTCGCCCTGCAGATCCGCATCCTTCTTTTCCATATATTTTTTGATTGCTCTCAATTTTTCAGCATCAAGGCTGATTGCTATTGTATCTTTTTTCATAAAACTGTTGTCCTCCTTCATAGGTTTTTATAGATTTTTTAGCCGCAAAGCAGAGAAGAAAAATTGTTACATGCTCATACTCATGCCCTGCGATTCTTGCTCAGACTGCTCTGCATTTTCTTCTGATAGCATGGAATTTTCTGCCTGTACCGTTTCATTTGCTTCTTCCGTCTGCTCTCTGGCATTCCTTCTCCTGCCACGGGTTGTGGGAGCTGTAGCCGCTGTTTCCTGCTGAACATCACCTGTTCCTACTGTTACCTCCGCTTGTATATCCCCGGCAGAATCATTTCTGTCGAGATATCTTCTGGTTGGAGCAGGAACATATTTTTCGTAGACACTCTTGATATGGTCCTGCAATTCATTTTCAACTGTGGTGTCTTTTTCATCCATATAAAACTTTAGAGCCTCCAGTTTTTCCTTTGAAAAGCTCACCTGCAGTACTGCTATTTCTGCTCTGACTGTCATAAAAATCAACCCCCTTTTAGTTAAAACCAATTAATATCATTCTTGGTTGTGCCTCTGGTTCTTCTCCTGATAAAACAGGAATAGCTTTATATTCACTTGCGAACTTTTCAATCTGCTCATCCGTGAGCGATGCAAATTCTCCTTCTTCGGTGTCACCACAAATGAAGAAAGGACCGGCAATAATATCATTACCAACCCTTCGATTCAGTTCCATTCCGTTTATTTTTCCTTCTTCATTAACTACCGCAATGCAGTTGTCATCAAGATAAACACATTCAAATAGCCCTTCCACTTCTGCCTGAATCCCTTCCAAATCGTTATGAATTTCTTTTTCATACGGCATTTTTCCGGGTTCAATTTTCAATACCCGGATGGTATTTTCTTTCTTCATAAAGCCCACCCCCTCATATTTCCATGTTCTGATTCATGAAAGATTGCTCAAGATTTTTGCAGTAATCAAGGTATAGAACCATATCAAAACAGCCGTCTTTTACTAAAATGTCAGCCATTTCGTCTGTGCTTTCCAACTTAGATAACAGCATATTTGTAATACCATTGCTTTCTTTTACAGTAAGCGCAAATTGTTCGCTGATTTCTTCAAAAGAAACAGTCCAGCTTCCGTTTGAGGTATTTTCGGCTGCATTATGTATAATTTTGTCTGCCGCAAATGAAATCTGCTGGTCAATATATGCTTTGATATTGGGCATGAAACTTACATATCTCGCATAGTCATATCCACTGCTATTTATTAAAATCCCGTCACCGCTTTCCTCGTTCATAGCAAGCAGGCAGTGAATTCTGCCGGACGGATCTGTAAACACATCCCCTTTCCTGTCTGAAATAAACGCTCTGTCTGTTAACAGATTATTTTTAAAATCTTCAAATTCTTTATCGCTCATTACTTCTACTGCCTCAATAACACAAGGTGTTGTCCTCAGTGCATCAACTTTTCTTTCAAATATTGCGTTTGATATTAACATACTTTCCTCACTCCTATCGTTTAATATGCGGTCTGCCGTACAGAACCTGCTTATTTGAATTGAATAAATCCCTGTACACCACCATTCCTTCGGAGGACGATGCATCTATTACTTTTTCGTCCCCAGCGTAAATTCAGACATGGGTTATGTTCATAAACCGCCCGTTCGGTCTATAGCTCCAGAACACCAAATCACCTGGAACCAAATTCTCTTTGGATACCGTCAGACCGTTTTCCATACAGAATTTCCCCTGTTCTGCAGCAGTTCCCGGAATAGAAATTCCGATTTGCCTATAACACCACATAGACAGATAGCTGCAGTCGGTATACCTTTCCACGCCTCTTTTTTCCTGTGAGTATGGATCGCCGAGCCTTGATAGTGCGAGCTTTAAAATTTCTCCGCCCTTGCTGCCTGCAGGCAGATTATGTTGCATTTTTTCTTTTTCTTCTGTTGATAATTGATATGTCCAGCCATCCCATCCTTCAGTGCTGTCATCCTCCAAAGGTGCCGGAATTCCATATACGATGCGGTAATATATTTCATTTGCATTCGCCATATCCTCATAATTAACTGTTTTGCCCAATGTGAAATTAATTTTTTTATAGACTTCCGACATATCCTTTATTGGCACAGCAACCGTATAAGTTTCCCTGGATTCTGTTCCATCTGCTTTTTTGACAGTTCTTGTGCGTTCTTCATATTTAACAAAGCAGTCAATATATTTGCTGCTGTCAAGCATAGATGGCTGGTCTGAACCGAAATACAGAGAATAAAAAACAGCCTTGACCCTTATTGAGTCGAGACTGTTGCCATTCTCCATTTTTGCATTGACTGCTGATATTTTTTCATCAATTACTGTAAAGCTGCTACGCATATCTTCTATGTGTTTCCGGTAGTCTTCCGGCACATTCCCCGCTATTACTCCGCCGTGGAAGCACAAATCGAGCACTTTGTTATTGTGGTCTGCGCCTCCCGAAAGCATACCGCATACAACAATCAAGATCACAATGACAGGTGAGAGTATTGCCGCTATCGCCCAGCCGATTCCTTTTCTGATTTTCTCATCACTTAATACCGTTGCTGCTGCCTTGGCAATTAACACAGGATCAACCATAAGTTATCACCACCATTTCAGTCCAAACAGTTCCTCCTGTTCAGGCAGATTCTCCTGCTCTACAGCCATTCTCTCTTTCGTATTTGCAATAGCATCTTTAAGTATTGAAGTATCAAAGCCTGCTGTTCTGTAGCCTTCCTCTATTGTCCTTTTGTAAGACTCTGACGGCATACCGAGCTGGTGACCCGCCGCCATAACATACACAAAGGCTGTGACTTTTTTCCCCTTTAATTCAAGTTCCATGCTTTCTTTCTCATAAAATATCGGATAGCCCTCATAACGGTCAAGTGCAATTTCGTCCTTCGGCTTTACCCTCCAGAGCAAAACAGGAACATTACTTCCTTCGCAAGGCTCAATAGTTGCATAAGAACCTGTATTTGAACCTCTGAACAGCAACTTATAGTCTTTGATTTCTGACGTTCCTGTTACTTTAGCAGTTGGACACCGGTATTTCATTTGCAGCAGATTCAGGTTGCTGCCATAGGCAATGTATATTTTTTCTTTCTGCATTTGTACCTCCTATATTCCCATAGACACAGAAAAAGCAGGGGTATCTTCCTCCTGCTCATGTATATCTATATTCTGTTCTGTTTGAGCTGTTTCCGCTCCGTTGCCCTGCTGCAGTTCCTGTTCCCTTTTTTTGCGGATTCTCTCCTTCTGCGCCTCTGCCTGTCCCGGAGATTTCCATGCAATGTTTCCATCCAAGTGATCCAGGAGATGTTGCCTTGCTGTTTTGAAATCATCGCCGATTAAACCAAGGCGAAGAAGCCAGACACGAAAGGTATATTTTTCATTCTCCGACACGGTTTTAATTGGGCTTGCCGACCTTTGGTTATATGCCTGCGCTGTTATCGCCATGCAAAATTGGATATATGCTTTTAATTTTCCGGCATGAATAGAGCCGTTAAAGGCACGGAATTCAATCGTCCCTTTTTGGAAAACAGAGTGCATATTCAGGCAGTGGTATCTGCTGTCGTGGTAATGTTGCTGGCTGCCATCTCTGCCGTTGTACCACAAATTCTGCAATTCAATTCTCGTATTTGGCTTTTTACGGTTTAATTTCTCCAAAAAATCAGGATCAATTTTCTTGCAATACCGACTTTCACGCCCAGAATCTACCTGCAAAGCTCGATAAACCATATCTTCTTTTGAGGCAATGATATTCACAAGGTTTCTTAACTGATATGCCTCAAACGGTGCTGCATTAATATGTATGTGAATCCCACAGGACTTGTTACAAAATGCTCCTACCTCCCTTAATACTCTTACCATCTCCTGTATTTTTTCGATATCTTCGTACTTACAGATTGGACTTACAAACTCAACACTGTATTCCCTGTCCGTAGCCAGCTTCCGGTTACCCACTTTCTTCTGGCACTGAATACTGGCATCACTTACGATCTTCCATCTACGGTTTTCATCGTCATAAACATAGTACTCTCCATATGTACCCCCTTCATATTGTGGTGCTGTTCCCAAGTATTCCGCTATGGCTTGGGCGGCTCTTTGCCTTGTGATTCCAGTCATTTCAATCTCAATCCCGAATTTCTGCTCTCTTAAATCCACAAAATCACCGCCTTACCATGTGCGATGCTCATTGATAATGTTTTTTACACCGATACATTTTACAATTCTACCTCCTTCCTCAAGAAAAGAAATCAGTTTTTCACGCCTGTATGTATCAATCAGCTGTCCCCGGCAGCTCGTATGAAGATTGTTCAGTTCAACCACAGTAAGCTGCACAATCAGCCTTACCTCAGATGTATTTTGCCAATATGCCTTGATTTGGTTAATGAACTTATTTAGAATCTGGTCAAACCTTGCGATGTCATCCTGAAAATAACAGTAATATACAGCGAAAGGATTTTCGTAATCCTTTCCGTCCATACACAGCTTGATCTGGTGAAGAAGCTTTGGTCTTCTTTCTTTTTCTGTCTTTATATACTGCTCCATCAGGCAAAGCAAGTCATTCTCCTGATCCGGCGTATATGTAATACAGGCTTTCATATCCTCGATGATTTTCTCTTTTTTCTTTCTGTGTTCATCCAATTCCCTTTGAATGCTCATTATCTTCCTCCTGCCTTTCCGAATAATTTTTCCTTATATGCTGGGGCATGAACTGCCAGATTGTATCTTTCATTTCCGCATTTATACAGACAGACACCTCTTTGGGGAAATTTAATCAGATTGTATTCAGACTCCTCCAACTGCAAGGTATCCATATAAAATTGCTTATCGATATTGCCGGCATTAAATAAAAACGAATGTGTTGGGATCGAGAACAGAGGCTTTGTCAATTCCCTGATCCCCTCAATATTGAAGTCCTCAAGGTTCTGCGAGCTTAAAATTACAGCGGATTCTTTCTTACGCACACGTTTCATAAAGTTTCTGATATATTCAATTGCAGTGAGATTTGTCAGGAACAGATACAACTCATCAATGCCCGCTGCCGTGTTGCCTTCTGTCAGAAGCTTGTCACTCATGAAGGAAAGAATATTAAACAGCAAAGCATTTTTTACGTTTCGACTTGCCTGAAGCAGGCCTTTCACCCCAAACACTATAAATCGGTTTGATGTGATGTTTGTATGTCCATTGAAAAATTTACTCTCTGCACCTTGACATATGGAATGAAGACCAAGCAGTATTTCTTGAAGTAATTCTGCCGTATACAGCTGATACTTCGCTTTGTCATAGCTTTTATATTCTTCCTCTATCAACTTGTATAGGTCTGAAAGCATTGGATAATCGTCAGAACTAAGGCTACTGAAATCGGTACTGTCACTGATACCCCATTTGCCATACAACTTTCCGAGCATAATCTCAATGGCATCGATATGCTTGTCACTAAAATCCTTATAGATTTTCTTAATTCTGGCGAACACGAATTTTACTTAAATAAATACAGTATATCGGAGCAGAAGAAAAAACATATTCTTGGTTAGAAAAACACGGTATTCATATCTATGAGGTCGAACAGCCTTGTTGGAAGTGCGGAAAATTAATAAAACTACGGAGCTACTTTCCTCACATTGATTTTTTGTCAGATCAGCCTGATTTGGCTAAAAAATTAGATTTAACCATCATAAGACTTGGAACTTTAGTAACATTAGATAAGTATCTTTCATCTAAATATAAGGAAATTTATATGAGGTTCAGTAAACAGTTTGCTGGCGAATACATGGCAAATAATTGCCCACATTGCCATAGCCTGCAGGGAAGCACTATGTCACTCGAATTAATGTATAATTTTATAACTGATACTATCCAAAACCTTGATACGCACATTTCGGAAACTATTCCTGTAACTGAAACTTCCTTACCTAAAAGTGAATGGAAATCAATAATTATTGAGATCTTAAAATATCAAAATATAAAATGATTGCGAACTCGGAATAATTAGAGTTCACTAACAATTCACTTGGAACATATCTGATCCGTATTTTGTAATTAAAATAGCATTAATGATGGCTTTGAATGTATCCTCTCCAATCAAATATTCGTCTGCTATCTCATTCATCCTTATGTACTCTTTGCCAAAAATGATGGTTTGTGCTGTCTGGTACAACGCATATCCATCAGTATTAATTCCATTCAGGTTCATTCTTTTAAAATCAAAGCAATCTAAATATATTTTATCCTTCGCCGAATCCCACAGCCTGTCATCTGCTGTAAGCAAAAACAACACTGCAAGATAAATTGGATTTCTGTTTTCATTAATACATTTTGTATTCGGCAGACCTTACAGAATCGGAAACGGTGATTCATATTTATAAATACATCACCATCAAAGTTTCTGACTAACCGGGCAAGTCTTCTTTTAAAAAGGTATTCCTTGAATTCTTTATAGCAGTCTTCAACAATAGTTCTATAACAAATCAGTCTGGCTGCTAACTTTTCACTGCTTTGACCTCCAACATAATTATTACAGTCGGAGCATCGTAGATTTTCTTTTTTATCATGTATCTTCTTCACAACAATCACCCCGCTTCCTCTTGGCATAAAATTTGGTACGAGCATCATTAGCTGTTCAAGCTCCTGTAGCTCTGTACCGTACATAAAATATTTTGACATTGTCTGTTGACCTCGCTTTCTGATTTTGGGTATAAAAAAAGAAGCTTAGTCTATAGATCGTTTAGTTGATCTGGAAACTTTGCCTCTTTATCTGAAGTTTATTTAATTTTCATTTAACAGAGTTTTTAATCTATCTTTGTATTATCCGGTTGATGCCTTTGAATATAAGACACGCAGTTATTAAGGTGCTTTTCATCTTTAATAGCTTCCCATGATTTACCTCCCCATAATCCATCCTGTACTTCTTCAACTAATATTGAATATTCACTCCTTATTAACCTTGATGTGGCACTAAATAAAACTTGCCCTACATCAGCTGGTGCCAATTCTGTTTTTATCAATACATGAATATGATTATATGCAACCGTACTCTCTATTAGCTCAACGCCTACCTTCTTGTTAATAACATTAGTGATTATATTTTTAAGAGTTTCTCTAATTTTTTCATCTTTAAATAGTTCCTTTCTATATTTTGTAGCTCCAACAAATTGATAATACCCGCTATAAGCCTCATAATTTGATAGCTGTTTCATGCCCATAATAATCCTCCTTTTCAGCATTAGAATTTATACAAGTAAATGTGTTTCGAATGCTAATAAAACCGCTCCCCACTATGTCATCTATATTTTCGCCCTTTTTTCAGGCTCAAAAACGGCACTTTTTCGCCCTGATTTTTGCTCATTTTTAAGCCTCAAACCACAACATCTTGTGGTCAACCCCTACTTTTTCTCCTCCAAACCACATCTTGTCATCAGAATTATCGCTTCTACGTGTGTTGAGGCCGTAAGATGATAGAAATACGCGAAATGCTTTCCTTTTTGAAGAGAACGACCCCCAGGGGCCGAAATTCTGACAGTTTTATTATACCGTAAAATTTTTTATATTTTCTGTAACTATTTGTTTTAGAGAGTTTTACGGTTTTTTTATAAAAACTATACTCTCCAAAAATTGATTCGCGCATACCCTCTGCGACTTTTTCCCACGCGTTTCCAATTAGTGCATACCCACCGTAAAATTAAGTACCCGACAATAGTAAATCCTTGAGCCATTTCGGCAAGCAGCTCACTTTTTTATACTCCTGAATTTTATTTGTCAGTTCTGCTACATCCTCTTCTCTCCAGAATCTATCCCTGATATAGCACTTCTGGCTACAGTACTTTCGGCCATTTGCTCCTAATGATTTGAATTCTGCTCCGCAATATTCACAAGTTAGTTTATACGATTTTCTGTGAATATTCTCCCATTCTCTTTTGCAGCTTAAAGAGCAGTATTTTTTTCTACGCCCAGATTTGTTTTGTACAATTTTGCTTCCACAGTTTAGGCACAAAATGGATTGGAACTCCTCTTTCATTATACTACGATACTCAGTTACTAACTCTGTTGCTAATCCGTTTAATCCATTCCTTACGCAGTAACCCCTGACCGAGTCCCTTGACAGCCCTATTGATTTAGCTATTTTCTCATACCCAAAACCTTGGTAGCGAAGTATTTTGATTTGTTGTTTTTGCTCTCCTGTCATTATTTGTAATACCTCCTTATATGCATTTTTTAACTTTTAGTAATCTGTGTCAAGGAGGTATTACCATGGATAGAACAAACTAGTAAAAAATAATCCTCCAATTGAAGTTAAACTGATATGCTTCCTTCTGGGGTATACAGTTAAAATAATAAAACTGTTTATCAAGAGGGAACATATCAACCTTCAGTCGGAGGATTAGTTTTGTCACTTTTTATCTATGTTATGTGTAATTGGTGAAATTTGTTCAGTTTTAGGATGTTATGTGCAATCCAAAAGCCCCTTAGTAGTTCCGGCAAACCTAGGATTGGGATGCTACAAGAAAAATCAAACAACTAATTACTTGTACCACAGTAAACACTTTTACTTTATTATTGTTATTATTTGGGCACCTTATATGCATGTTATTAAAGAATTCATTAAATAATATATTTAAATAACAAAATACAAATCGCCCTAATAGAACCCCTATTGTATTTAAAATTATATCCGTTATATCTGCAGATCTTCCACTAAATAATTGTATAGTTTCTATTGAAAAAGACGTTAGGAATGCAATTAGTAAAATTTTAAATTTTTCATTTTTATTTTCTTTATAATAAGCTGCTAGGAAAAAACCCCATGGGGCAAATATAAATATATTCCCAAATAAGTTTATTATAGAGTATATATTCCCATTAACTCCTAATACATATTGCATGTAAACACCTTCAAATGGGCGTACACTTATATTTTGCCATGTTACATTTTGAAATTTTAAAGGGGGATTATTTCCTATTGTAATACTTAAAATAAACATTAAGCTTAATATAAAACCAAGTGTAAATATTTTTTCGGTAATTCTATATTCAACATTTAGAAGCTCTCTTTTTTTCTTAATTATGTACAAATTTAATATTGTAAATGGTATTACTGCAATATAAAATGGTACCGCCTCGTAAAGAGCACTGGTAATATTATTCATAATATCCTTCCTCGTCTTTATTCTGTTCTAATATTTTTCTTCAGATATAAGTTAAGCATGAAAGTTACGGCTATAAATCCAAATAATACAAATATAACCATCTGTTTTTGCATACGTATTAAAGTTAAATAAATAGCATTATCTTTTAAGCAAATTGACATTACAAAACAAGTAATTGCATACAATAAAGATAAATGCAATGCCATAAAAATTGACTTTTTAGTTTGTAATAAGACTCTATTTTTCTTGTTTTGAGAAAAGTTTGTTCTCTTATATATTTGCTTTTCTAATTTATAAATAATTATCGTCAAAACTAATGCTATAAGCCATGATAAAATTTTTATAAATTTTGCTGTTTTTAAAGATATTTTTATAGGGTTTTCTTTAAATATATTTTTATTCTTTCCTATATAACCCCAATCAATATTTATTTCATTAGCTGTTTTATTAATTATTGTTGTAATGCGATTATATTCGTCATCGGTATTGTATGGTATGTATCCAGTATTTTTAATAGAGTACAAAATTTGTTCAAAATTTTTGTTTTTTAAAGATAACCGAGGGTCAATATTTAGTGCTGGCATTATAACTTTGTCGTCCAAATTTTCCTTATAGTCTATATAAAAACTACTATCTTTCTTAAAAAATCCAATAACATTGCATTTAAATTTTTTAACGCCTAAATAAAGTACTTCAAACGAATCTCCTATTTTATACATACCTGAATATAAATCACCTAAAATAACTGGGATCTCATTATTGGAATTCAAATAATAATCTTTTTCTAAAAAGTATTTTCCTTGATTTATTTTATCTTCCATATTCAAATATGTACTTGCTTTTTTACCTAGCTGCAATGATTTTAATGGAGTATAAAGGGTTCCATCTGTTTCTGTATTAATGCTCCCTTCAGATCCATTAACCAAGTTTCTGTTACCTGTATACTTCCCAATAAATTGTAAATTTTGTCTTGATATTTCATAATATTTCAAATTGTTATTACTGCTAATATTATTATATAGTTTTCCCATTTTTTCTATAGCATCTGGTTTTTTAAAGAAATCCATAATTGACATTCCATTATCTTCACCATTATAATTGTCTTTCAGCCTTATGAATCCTTGTTCAGTATCTTGTTTAATTAATTGTTCTTGTAAAGATTTCGACTGATAAATAGTATTTGGTAGTATGATAATTGTAAAAATCACAATATATATAATACTTTCTAAAAGTTTTATATATATCGTCTTATTTTCTTTCATAAATTAATCTCTCCTCTTGTATTTTAAGTATTTTCTTTTGGGTATTTCGCAAATAACCTAGTTAAACTATATTTTAATATAATAGCATATTATGGTAAAAATTCAAATATTAAATATTAATTATTGCATAATTTTATATTATATGTTAAAATTTTAAAAAAATGTAAACGGAGGTATTTTTTGTGAGAAAATATGTGATTTCAGCTTTAGTAGTATGCTCTTTAGTGGCATCATCAATTACAGCTTTCGCTATGGATAGTCGTATAACCGCTTCAGGTTTTAGTACGAATATATTTAGCAATAACACAATGATTAGAGGTTATGGGTTTATTACGTCTACCACAAGTCATTATACTAGTGTAAGACTATCTTCTTCGTTAGGAGAGACGATATATTCCGAAAGAGTATGGGGAACCGGAAGAGTTGAAGCTTATACTGAACCTTTGTCGTATAGTTCAAATGTAGATTACGGTGGTGCTGTATATTATGGTTTTGATAAATAATATTTCATATTGGACAAGTCATTTTACATACTTAGGTACAGAATATAGGTAGTTTTACCACACCATTTAAAGATTTATTTTATAGTATTTCAAGTATCGCTAAATTACTAAAGCTGTAAAAAAGTAGACAAGGATTATAACAGCCTTGTCTACTTTTTTACAATTAATACATTATATACTCCAACATAAAAGTTTGGTTTTATCTTAATTTTAAGTATAATACTTATAGCTTTATTCTGTATAATAGCTTTTACAAGTTCTGTACTTATTATTACTTTTTTAGTTTTAAGTATTGTTGATATTCTATTGAATTTTTCCCTTAAGAAAAAAGTTGAGTCAGGAAATCGTTTTCGTAGTATACTTATTGGATTACTCTTTCAAGATTTAATAATTTTAAATTTTGACGTTAGTATAACAACAGCAATATCAGTTCAGGTCTATACCTTAATAGATTTATTTACATTATTCTTTTAAAGATAATAGGCATAAAATTTCGATTATCATAAAAGAAATAAAAAAAAGAGGGATGATTAGTAGTTTTGGGTAATTTGCTATAGAATTATAAATTCCAATAATAATGAAAATAAAAGTTTGCATTAAAAAACGGAATAATTTAATTGGTTTGCTATAATGGAAATAATATTTTCCATTACAGGAATTACATCTCTCTTTAAATAATAGCTTAATATTTAATTCCTGTTTTTGTTTACATATAGGGCATCCTATTTTCATTAATTGTATTCCCCTTAAATGTATGTATCTTAATACATCACTTTCCAAAAAATCTTAATATACTATACCAAAGGTTGTTAGTCTGTAACAGATTGAATTTTCTTTGCTAGTCATGCCTTAACCCACCTTTACGACAATTGTAATACCTTATTGTGCTGCTGCAATCTTTAGTTGTCTATGCAGTTCAGCATATACTGCAATATTATTCAACTGTTTCTTTTAATTATCAGACCAATTTCTCATCTCCTTTAACAAAATGTTATTAATTACTATTACAACAAAAATAGTAATTAATATCAAGTAAATTTTAATAATTACTCAATCCCACACTCAATCTCTGACCCATCCAGCAAACTAACAATCAACCTGGAATCCTCGTAAACTACTACCTTCTCCACCAGCTTAAAATACAACTCAGTATCAAACTGTTCCAATGGCTCGGCATTTTTAAAAATAGTAATAAATCTTTTAGCAGTAACTCTTTTAAGAATATCCTCACTGTTAAGCTGTTCATTCCACTTGCTTATAAAA
>JAEZIU010000293.1 GCA_023436485.1 Bacillota bacterium
TTGGGAAGGTAAGTCATTAACTCCCTATTGTTGACTATCAAATCTGATAGCTCATATACTTCTACTCCGTTATCTGTCAAAAGCTTTTTATAGGCATAGTGCTCTTCAATAAAACGATCGTAGTCGGGTACTTTACCAAAAAGGTAGAACTTCAAATTTGTTTCATTTATCCTTCTGATGGAATGCTCAGGACTGTGAAGCATCACCTTTTTTAAACGGCCAATTTTTTCAGATCCATATCTTTCTAGAATAGTTTTAGTCATATTAGTTTATTCCGATATTCAGATTTTTGTATATATCATCCCCTTAAAGTAAGATTTTATAGCAAAAAATCCGTTGAGTAAAATTTTACAGTGGAATATTTAGTAAATAATTACAATATATTGTCATTTGTGATATAGTAATTAGTAGAGTTAATGAGTAGGTATTCGTGAAGATTTTAGTTAGCTTAAATCAATATAGAAAGTGCTTAATTTGAATTAAAGAGGTAATAAAAATGTTTTATGAGAAGGCATTAGAATATGCTACTAACAAACATAAAGGTCAGCATAGAATAGTGGAGAACCTTATATAACTCACCCTATTGAAGTAGCCAATATTATTAGGTTAAAGGAATTTGCTTTATCGACTAATAATAAAGTTATTGATACCTATTTAATAATGATATTATGCAAGCACTAGAAAATCTGGGGGATTCTATTACTTACGAGTTTTATTGTTATAAATGTAAAAAGTGGATTAAAGAAAACCATAGCTAACAGGAAGAGTCGGCGTGAAAGAAAGTTATGTCAAACATGTCTTGATAGAGTATGAAATATCTTCTGATGAATATGAGGCTTGGTTACAGAGCAAAAAGTAATTCTTAGACTAGACATCAGCTAACAATCGCATCCCCGCAAGGCATCTGGTAAAGTTGATTGTGCAGTACCGTCTTTAGCTACAAGTGGTAGATAGTACTTTTTAGCAAGGACCGTTCGGATTTGTTGGTCACAAGCAAAACTCCGCTCGCGGGAGTCTAAGTGTCACTACTGCTGCGGGTTTCGGGAGTGCGAGGGCGTTATGTGAAAGGCTCGTTCAAAAAACAACCGTTTCTGTGTAGATAATAATGATAGAAAAACATTGAGGCTAGAAATTGAATAAATAAGGAGATATAAATATGTTTTTTAAACCAAGAATCTTTATAAGTTCAACTTTAACAGAGAACTTAAACATTAGGACTGAACTGAATACATTTTTTAGTTCTATTGGGGCCGAAGTAATGTTATATGAAAGGAATTTAACTCCATCCATTAATCCTATGACTTATAGATCGGATATTAAAGATGCAGACTTTGTAATTTTTATAATAAAAGATAAATATGGAACAGAAACCGAAAAAGGGTTATCTGGTACTCATGAAGAGCTTAAGATTTCATTAGATAATGATATACCAAAGCATGTTTACATCAAGTTAGGAGACGGAAATGATGGGAGTAAAAAAATAATCCAAGAGATTAATGAAAATAGGATTTCGTATTATTATTTCAAAAATGATATGGAACTCCTGGAAAGGATCAAAGAAACGGTTTTTACTATTGCAAGAGATATTATGTTAAGGAAAGTTGAATATGCAAATTTAAGTACAAATTTAGTGAAACGAATAAGTAGCAACCATGACTATAAACTAGCGTTAGGGTATTTAAAAATCTTTGAGACCTTAATTGAGATAGAGAAAAAGTATTATCTTGATTATTTGAATTCAAATTTAATTATCGCTTCATTAGATAGTATTTGTGAACATTGGAAACATAGTAAATATATTTTCATTGATAATAAATTATCTGAGCATTTGGATAATGTTTTAATAGAGTATGAAAAGTTCAGTTCTAGATATGTTATTGATTGTACAAGCAGAGGCAATTATAGGGAACTTAAATTCCCTATATACGGTAGTATAAGTGTTTGTGATTCTGAGTGGAACAGTAACCCCAAATATTCTAAGGATGAGTATATAGAAATGATAAAGAATATATTTGAAATTTAAAGAATACATAAGAAATTCGAAGCTTGAAATAGATATTTCAAACTTTGATGATATATAAGGGACTGACTACCTATCGGCCTCTGAGCAAGAAGGCACGCGACATCATATAACAATTGCGCTTATTGAATCGCGAACAGGTACAATTGGTTCCACGAGTGTTAAATGGCTAGTAAGTTGTAAGCATAAGGTGCACTCTGGAGAGTCAGTAAAGGATGCCGATGAAATGAATATTATTGATAGGGTTAAATCTCATGATGAAGTGGATTTATTGGGTTTTATTCTACAGTTATTAGTTCTCCCTTGAGCAGAAGATTTGATGCTTTAAAGAATAATTTAGAAATAAAAATTTTTGATAACGAATCCATAGAGAGAAAATTACTAAATTCTATATCCGGCAAAAAGGTAGCAAGTAGGTTTTTCCCTAATTCATATAAAGAATACACAAATTTTAATTAGTTTAAGTCTAATGTGTTAACTGACTATCATCCTCTAAAATGTATGTATTGTGGAGAAGACCTTTTACAACACAATAGAATACAAGACTATAAGGGTATAATTGTTTTTGTGAGTGATTATAAGTATATGCAGAATAACAATTATGAAAATGAACTTATATTTGATATTTACTGGGCATGTAAAGGAAAATGTGACCAGATACTAGAAAATAGATACAGGAAACTAGGAGGGAGTACATCGTGGGAAGATATTTCTGATATTATCATTCCATCCAAGTATTTATGTGGAATATGGCCATTATGAATGGTATTTATAGTAAAAAGTTTATTTATACAGAGGATGGAAAGCTTAACAGTTTATTATTAGAGTATCACAGCTAACGCTAAGACAACAAACAGAAGGGTATTTGAAATTGCTAACAATACCTAATTTTTGATGCCTAAGTCACTTTACATAACAATCGCACTCCCCCTAGGGTTGGCGTTGTAGTGCGAAGATTGTGCAGTACAAATAAGTTGTAGAGGGCTATAGCCCATAAGGGCTTTCTAGCATGAGAAGAGAAAGGTGAGCGCACAGCCAAACTCCACTCGAAGAGTCGAGGTGCTACTGCTACTCGGGATTACTGTAGTGCGAGACCGTTATCTCTGAAATCTTCTAGTTTTGTATAATATTTTTATGGCTTAAAATTAATATTTTATTGGTAATAACTAAAAATATGTAAAGAAATGGAGTGATTAATAGTGAGCGAAATATCTGAACAAATAACAAGCCATCAATTATTTGATATGCTAGGACAAATTCAAAATAATATTTTGGCAATAAAGGATTTTGATAATTTAAATCAACAAGATAGTGAATATGTTTTAAGGATTGAGCGGGTTATTATTTTTTTAGTAAGCGAACTAAATAAGATCGATCCTTGGCTTGTGTCACCAAATACTATGAATAATATTTATTCCTATGCAACAAATACTAACAATTATCTGATTAACTACATAGGGGCACCCAATACTAGTTACATTATTGAGTCAAATAATAATGTTAATAATTTTCTTGTACTTATTTCTCAGCTAAATGTCATTAAAGATTGTAGCGATGTTGAAGGACTAAGGGATTCTGTATCAACTTTTAGGAGATCAGCTAGCCAACATAAGGCAAATATTGAAAGAGAGTATCAAGAGCTTTCTAATAACTCCAATTTTATTCGAAATAATTTAAATGAGATTCAATTATTAATAGAGTCACAAAAAACTAGAATAGACACCTTTATTTCAAATTCTCAAGCAACTATTACTACATTACAACAGCAGTTTTTAGAATCCCAAGATAAGCGTAGAGAGGATTTCTTTAACGAAAAAACAGAAAGAACACAAAGCTATGATGAATTTATTAATAAAATGGCAGAGAAGGAAGTTCAACTTATAACATCTTTTAAGTCAAATGTAAATGACATTTTAGAGGATAGTAAGAAAAGGAT
>JAEZIU010000009.1 GCA_023436485.1 Bacillota bacterium
AGATCATACTGTCCCGACTTGAGTGCATGTATAATCTGTCCAACAACAATAATAGACGGGTAGCACGCATCATTATTTACATATTTCAATCCGTCCTCAACGGCTTCATTGTCAAGCTCCTGAAGCACAACGATATTATAACCGGCTTTTTTAAAAGCTGCCTCTACAAACTGAAAATGAACGGGTGACATCTGTGGTGCAAGGATAGTATGTGTCTTTCTCATTTCTTCGGTAAATACTTTTCTTTCAAAGCTACCGGATTTTTTCTGGTGCTTGACTGTTTTCTTATCTCTTTCCTCAATAGCAGCAACCAATGATCTGATTCTGATTTTAGCTGCTCCAAGATTGTTACCCTCATCTATTTTCAATGCTGTATAAATTTGGTCGTTTGAGTGCAATATCTCCTGAACTTGGTCTGTTGTAACAGCATCAAGTCCACAACCAAAGGAATTCAGCTGAATCATTTCAAGTTCCGGATGCTCCTTTACTACTGTTGCCGCCGAATACAGACGTGAATGATATTTCCATTGGTCAACAACCCTAAGTGGCCGTTCAGTTTTTTCAAGGTGTGCCACAGAATCCTCTGTAAGTACTGCAAATCCAAAGGATGTAATTATCTGAGGAATTCCATGGTGGATTTCAGGGTCCACATGGTACGGTCTTCCTGCAAGGACTATACCCTTTTTACCGGTATCCTGTAAATATTTAAGGGTTTCCTCACCTTTTATCCTTACATCTTCCCTAGCCTTTTCTTCTTCTGCCCAAGCCTTTTCCACGGCCTGTTCAATTTCGGCTTTTGAGATACCTAACTCTTTACCCAAGACTTGGAAAAGTCGCATCTTTAGTTTCTCTTTATCGTCGTACGGCAAAAATGGATTAAAGAATTTAACTCCACTTGTGTGAAGTATATCCATATTATTCTTAATTACTTCAGGATACGATGTAACAATCGGACAGTTATAATGATTGTCAGCTTCCTTATCCTCGACCTTCTCATAAGGTAAAGAAGGATAAAATATATAGTTAACCTTTTGGTTTATAAGGCTCATAATATGACCGTGTACAAGTTTAGCCGGGTAACAAACCGATTCCGAAGGCATGGTCTCAATACCCAATTCATATATTTTCTTTGATGAACGAGGTGACAATACTACCTTGAAATTTAATTCATCAAAGAAAGTAAACCAGAACGGATAGTTCTCATACATATTCAGAACACGCGGTATACCAACTGTTCCCCTGCTATGCACAACGTCACTGTTTTGCCTATATCCGAAAATTCTTTTGTATTTGTAGTCATACAAATTGGGTACATCTTGTGTAGTGCTTTCAAAACCTGCACCTCTTTCACATCTGTTTCCGGATACAAATCTACTTTCGTCACTGAATTTATTGATAGTGAGTAGACAATTATTGCTGCATAATTTACATCTTTGAAGCTCAGTTTCAAATACAAAGTTGCCTATATTCTCTCTGGAAAGAATGGTAGACTTTTCCCCGGTATACCTTTCCCTTGCTATGAGAGCAGCTCCGAAAGCCCCCATCAATCCCGCTATATTAGGCCTTACAGCCTCTCTCTCTGATATGAGTTCAAAGCTTCTTAGTACAGCATCATTGAGGAAGGTTCCTCCCTGTACGATGATCTTTTTGCCCATTTCCTTAGGGTCTCTTATTTTGATAACCTTCAGCAGTGCATTTTTTATTACCGAATAGGATAACCCCGCTGATATATCTCCAACCTGAGCCCCTTCCTTTTGAGCCTGCTTAACTCTGGAATTCATAAATACCGTACATCTTGATCCAAGGTCAACAGGCTTTTCAGCCAATAACGCCTGCTGAGCAAAGTCTTCAACTGAAAAATTCAGTGACTTGGCAAAAGTCTCAATGAAAGACCCACACCCTGAAGAACATGCCTCGTTAAGCATAATACTGTCAATTACACCATCCTTTATTTTAAGGCATTTCATATCCTGACCACCGATATCAAGAATAAAATCTACTCCCGGCAAAAAGAAATCTGCAGCCTTGTAATGTGCAATTGTTTCGATTTCTCCGATGTCTACTCCCAGCCCTGCCTTTATCAGTCCTTCGCCGTAGCCTGTTACTGTTGAGTTAACAATCTTTGCATCTGCAGGCAATTTGGAATAGATATCTTTTAATATTTTAATAGAAGAACTCAAAGGGCTTCCATGATTACTTCCGTAGAAGGAATAAAGAAGTTCACCTTCGTTATTAATTAATACTGCCTTTGTTGTTGTAGATCCGGCATCAATCCCCAGAAAGCAGTCTCCCTTATAATCCGCAAGAGGTTTAACAGAAACTGACTGCCGGGCATGTCTGTTTTGGAATTCATCCAATTCTTCCTGCGAAGTGAATAGGGGCTTTAATCGCTCAACCTCATGTACTGATATAGTATTTAAAACCGGAAGTTTATTTTTTATATCCTTAAAGGAGGTTATTTCACATTCTTTTGAAGACAGAGCTGAACCTACTGCTACAAAAAGCTGTGAGTTTTCAGGAAAAATAACTTGTTCCGGCTTCAAATTAAGTGTTATCTCAAACCTTTTTCTAAGCTCAGAGAGAAAGTAAAGTGGACCTCCCAAAAACGCAATATTTCCGGTTATCGGTTTTCCGCATGCCAGCCCGCTTATTGTCTGGGTAACTACAGCCTGAAATATCGAAGCGGCTATGTCCTCCTTTGCAGCACCTTCATTAAGCAATGGTTGTATATCCGTCTTAGCAAAAACACCGCACCTTGCTGCAATTGGATAAATGACTCTGCTTTTTTTGGCAAAATCATTAAGCCCTGCTGCATCCGTCTGCAGCAAGGAGGCCATCTGGTCTATGAAAGCACCTGTACCACCTGCACAGGTACCATTCATCCTCTGTTCGAGTCCGCCTCTGAAATATGTGATTTTAGCATCTTCTCCACCTAATTCTATAGCTACATCTGTTTGAGGAATGACGGTTTGAATTGCTTCCGAACCTGCAATTACCTCTTGGATAAATTCAAGTCCCAACCACTGAGAAACCAGTAATCCACCGGAGCCAGTTATCATCATGGTACATTCATCCTGATAAAAAGAATTACACATTTCATTCATTAATTCATATATGGTTTTACGTATATCTGAATAATGTCTTTGATATTTTGAATATACCATTTTGTTATCTTTATCAAGTACAGCCATTTTTACCGTGGTTGAACCAACATCTAACCCCACATGATATTTTTTCTTCATATTAACGACCTAATCTCTCCAAACTAGATTTTTATATTTTCTTAACTGTTATTCCGAATAAACAATTATTTCTTTGTGATTATTCTTTTGTTATATTAATATGCAATTCCTCAATTTGCTTCTCATCAACTAAGTCCGGTGCATTTGACATCAGTTCGGATGCATTCTGTACTTTTGGAAATGCAATTACATCTCTGATGCTGTTTCTCTTTGCCATGAGCATTATAAGCCTATCAAGGCCAAATGCCATTCCACCGTGAGGCGGAGTTCCGTACTTGAATGCTTCTAGTAGGAATCCGAACTTTCTATTTGCATCTTCTTCAGTAAATCCGAGCATTTTAAACATCTTGGACTGTAATTCCTGCATATGAATTCTAATACTTCCACCACCAAGCTCAACACCATTTAAAACCATGTCATAAGCCTTTGCACGTACTCTACCCGGGTCTGTATCCAAATATTCAAGGTCTTCATCCATAGGACTGGTAAAAGGATGGTGTTTTGCGGCCCATCTTTGCTCTTCCTCATCATACTCAAAAAGTGGGAATTCTGTAACCCACAGGAACTTGAACTCGTCTGGATTCAGAATATCCAGTTTTCTTGCTATTTCAAGTCTCAACTGACCCAATGCATCAAAAACAACATTGTTCTTATCAGCTACAAAACATATCAAGTCCCCAGCCTCAGCTTGAGCCCTTTCCAAAATAGCCTTCATTTCATCTTCTGACATAAACTTGGCAAATGAGGATTTTATCTCGTTTTCCTGACTAATGGAAATCCACGCCATTCCTTTTGCCTTGTAAGTCTTAACTACTTCTACCAATGCATCTATTTCTTTTCTGCTAAATTTAGCACAGCCCTTTGCATTTATTGCTCTAACACTGCCACCCATGGCAACTGCATCGGTAAACACCTTAAAACCGCAATTTGAAACCATGTCGGACATATTTATCAGTTCCATACCAAAACGGATATCCGGTTTATCTGAACCGAACCTCTCCATTGCTTCCGCGTAAGGCATTCTGATAAACGGAGTTTCAACATCTATGTCCAAAGCTTCCTTAAACGCTTTCTTTACAAATCCTTCATTAACTTCAAGAACATCATCAACATTTACGAATGACATTTCAATATCTATCTGAGTGAATTCCGGCTGTCTGTCAGCTCTCAAATCTTCATCCCTGAAACATTTTGCAATCTGGAAGTATCTGTCATAACCTGATACCATCAATAACTGTTTGTATAACTGTGGGGACTGAGGTAATGCGAAGAACTTTCCGGGATGAACTCTGCTTGGTACAAGATAGTCTCTTGCACCTTCCGGTGTGCTCTTTATCAGTATTGGAGTTTCAATTTCCAAAAATCCGTTTTCATCATAATAATCTCTTGCCACTTTTGCAACTCTGTGTCTGAGTATGAGATTTCTCTGCATATCAGGTCTTCTTAAGTCCAAAAATCTGTATTTAAGACGTGTTTGCTCATTAACCTCTGAATTCTCCTCTATATACATAGGCGGTGTCTCAGAACTGCTGAGTATTCTCAATTCGCTGGCAATTATTTCAATTTCACCTGTAGCCATCTTTTTGTTTACTGCCTCTGGGGAACGAGCTGCAACTGTTCCTACGGTTGCTATTACGAATTCGCTTCGTATTGTTTTAGCCTTATCGAACATTTCCCCGTCTTTATCAGTAAAAACAAGCTGAACAATTCCTGTTCTGTCTCTTAAGTCAATAAAAACCAAGCTTCCCAAATTTCGTTGTTTTTGAACCCAGCCCATAACCGTTACTTTCTCGCCTATATTTGAACTGCTCAGTTCTGTGCATTTATGACTTCTTTTCAAGCCATTTATTGATTCTCCCATGTATTTATCCTCCCATCAGAATTTTTCTGATTATATGTTTTCCTGTACTTTTAGTTTTTCAATAATCTGTTCAACAGTCAAATCCACCTGATCTCCTGTTGCCATATTCTTTAACTTATAAACGCCTGAATTAACTTCATCTTCTCCAACAACTATTACATAAGGTATACCCAGTTTATCAGCATATGAAAACTTTTTTCCTATTTTTCCTTCATTAAAGTATATTTCAGCAGACACGCCTTCATCCCTTATTTTTGTTGCTATTTCCAAAGCATTTCCCATTGTTCCGGTCATTGGTATTACAAGTATCTTTGAAGGCGTTGCCCTTTTCATTTCTCCAAGAATTCCTGCTTCCCTCAGCTGATAAAACAGCCTTGAAAGCCCTATGGAAATACCTACTCCCGGTAATTTCTTTGTAGTATACTTTTGTGCAAGATTATCATATCTGCCGCCTGAACATACACTACCTATAGACGGATACTGATTAAGAACAGTTTCGTAAATCGTTCCTGTATAATAATCCAATCCCCTTGCAATAGTAAGGTCTATCATGTAGTTTGATGAAGGGACCTTGAAGGAATCTATGTAATTAACCACTAATTCCAATTCATCTATACCTTCATTAAACATCTCATTCTGAACATTCATTTCTCTAAGCTGTTTTATTACGTCCTTACAGCTACCCTTAGTACCCACAAAATCCAAAACCCTTTGGGAATTTTCCTTTGATTGTCCTATGGCTTCAAGCTCCTTTAGAACCGCTTCATTGCCTATTTTTTCAAGTTTATCTATGGTTCTCAGGACTTCTGTTTTATCTGATACCTGAAGGCCCTCAAAAAATCCGTTAAGTACCTTTCTGTTATTTATCCTTATAGTAAAATCATCAAATCCAAGTGCTTTAAAAGTTGAATATATAACACTTAATATTTCAGCATCATTAATTACGCTGAGACTTTCATTTCCGATAATATCTATATCGCATTGATAAAACTCTCTGAATCTGCCCTTCTGTGGTTTCTCACCCCTAAATACCTTGCCTATATGATACCTTTTGAAGGGAAATGTCAAATCACCAAAATGCTGTGACACATATCTGGCAAGGGGAACCGTAAGGTCAAATCTCAAGGATAAATCGTTATCTCCCTTATTAAACCTGTATACCTGCTTTTCTGTTTCACCGCCGCTTTTTGCCAGCAAAACTTCTGACTTTTCAATCATGGGTGTATCAAGAGGTATAAAACCGTACTTTTCATATGTTTTTTTAATAGTATCCAGCATGTTGTTAAAAACAATCTGGTCAGCCGGCAATAATTCCATAAAACCGGGTAGTATTGAGGGCGTAATTACGTCTTTTGCCATTGGAACAACTCCTATCATAAAAGTATTTATACACTACCAATTATTAACACATTAATTAAATATTAAAAAGAAATATGTAATTTCTAATGAAAGCATGTCCACGAACAGTAAAAAACCTCCCGTATCCCAACAAGGGACGAGAGGAACTTCCCGCGGTGCCACCCTAATGATTCCAAAACAGAACCCACTTAGATCCTTAACGCGGAAAACGGATGAGTCTTTCTCATCAGCCCTGAGCTATGCTCTAAAGGGTGTCTTTCAGTAGTCTTACTATAAGCTGCTCTCAGTCCATGACAACTTTTCCCTTAATAGCAGTACTAATTACTCTTCCCTCTTAAGGCTACTTCCCTATTTACATACATATATTTTAAAATTTACATTTAAGCTTGTCAATATTTATTATTTTCTTCCGTGAGAATATTAGCTTTTCGTACAAGCATTTCATCAATTCTACCAATATATTCCTCAACACTTTTTACGTTAAATGATCTTTCTATCCTGTTCCTTGGGAAAATTACCTTTGTAACCGCTCCCGCACCACAAGCCAGAATTGTCTGCCGTTCCTCCATGATTTGTATATTATACAAACACTCCATACCCGGCCGACTGTATCCTACGTTTTCCAGATTGCCAAGAATATTTTTCTGTCTGTAAAGGTAATAAGGGTTTAAACCCATTTCTTTTGCACTTGTACGGGCCATATCAACCATCGGGGCTGAATCAAGGTACTGGGTTTCCAGACTGTAATTTTCCCTTTCCCTTGTAAGCTGTGAAGCCCTTTTGATAGCCATTGTATGAACTGTTAAACTATCCGGATGCAACTCCTTTATTTTACTGAGTGTTTCGTCAAACATTTGAACATCTTCTCCGGGTAATCCGCAGATTAAATCCATATTTATATTGTCAAAGCCCATGTCTCTTGCAGCGTAAAAAGCCTTAACCACATCTTCCGGCTTATGTAATCTGCCTATTCTCACAAGGGTTTTTTCATTCATTGTCTGAGGATTTATGCTGATTCGTGAAACACGGCTATTTTTAATAACCTTTAGCTTATCAATAGTTATGGTATCGGGACGGCCAGCCTCAAGTGTATACTCTTTAAGGTATGTCATATCAATACATTCTTCTATTCCACTAAGCAGACGGCTTAGCTGCCGCTCATTCAGGGAAGTTGGTGTACCGCCTCCAATATATATACTTTCAGCAATCAGTCCTTTTTCTTTCATAAGCAGGGCAGTGTGCCTTATTTCTTTTAAGAGTGTTTCCACATAGACATCAACCATTTTTTTGTATTGTGCTATTGTGCTTGAACTAAAGGAACAGTATAAACAGCGGGTAGGGCAAAAAGGAATGCCTACATACAAGGATATGCTGTTTTCCCTCGAATTAGCAAAAAGTTCCCTTTGGTTGACTGCCACCTCATAAAGAAGGTTTGATTTACTTTCGGTTACAAAGTAATCTGCCTGCAAAGCTACAAGGACATCACTCTTAGCCATCTTACGGTCAATAAGCTCGTTTACCAGCTTTACAGGCCTTATTCCTGTCAGAATACCCCAAGGAATAGCCTTCCCGGTATATCCGGTCAACAATAGAAATAGTTTTCTTTTTAGTATTCTCTTAAACTCTTTTACTTTAAGCTTATCAGAAGAATCAATTATACCTGCACATGGAAGGCTTATAATCTGGCTAAAATTTTCAGCCTTCAGACTTAAATTAAAGCAGTCATTTCCGTCGTCATAAGACATAAAACAGAAAAGAAATGCCCCGGAACGCTCATCCCAAGGCTCATCGGATTTCTTTATTTCGTTTTGAGTAAAAAATAATTTTATTACATCTTCAAGTTCATAATCAAATTTTTTTGTCTCATTATTGTAAATTAACATTTTATCCTCTTTACCATTGAACAGCGTTTTTTATAGGATTGATTCTTATTTCATCTATAATAGTTGTACTCTCTCCATGACCTGGATAAACTATGGTTTCCCCCGGCAGTACGAAAAGTTTCTCAACAATGGAATTATAAATATCCGAAAAATTTCCGTTGGGTAAATCCACTCTTCCATATCCGTATTTAAACAAAGTATCTCCAGAGAAAAGCAGGTTTTCAACCTGAATACAGATTGAACCGGCAGAATGGCCCGGAGTATGAATTATTTTAAAATCCAGTTCTCCGACTTTTATACTATTTCCGTCCCTGAGAACTTCATACTTACTTCTCAATGTCGTCGCTTTACCCGTAAAAGCAGAAATATTGACTCTTGCATCCGTAATTGCCTGCTCATCGTCAATATGAATATATGCCATGGCATTAGTTTTTTGTACAATATCGTCAGCATGCAATAAATGGTCAATATGCCCATGTGTTAGTATTATTTTTTTAATACTTGTGTTAAGTTCTTTTTCCGCAGCCAATACTTTATCACCGGGAACTCCTGCATCTATTAGAATAGCTTCTTTTCCATTTCCAACTATATAGGAAACCGAGTCGAATAAACCTCCGTTTATTGGTTTTACAAACATTTTGCCGAACCTCCGTATCTAAAATTCCTTTTTACTGTCGAGTAAAATTGTAACCGGACCGTCATTGCTTATATCTACTAGCATATCAGCCTGAAAAATCCCTGTTTCGGTAACTACACCGGCTTCTCTGCACTTGCTTACAAAACGTTCGTACAGTTCTTTAGCTATCTCAGGTTTAGCTGCTTTGTCAAAACCGGGTCTTCTGCCTTTCCTGCAATCTCCATAAAGTGTAAACTGTGAAACGACAAGTATATGCCCGCCTATATCCAGCAGTGACTTATTCATCTTACCGTTATCATCCTCAAAAATACGTAAATTCAATATCTTATCCGAAAGATATTCTATATCACGGTCATCATCTTCACGTCCTACTCCAAGAAGAACCATCAATCCCCGATCAATGCTACCCGTAATCTTTTCATTTACTGTAACAGTTGATTTTTTCACTCTTTGAACAACTGCTCTCATTTATAACACCCCAATTATTGCTTATTTCTGGTTACGTCAAATACGCTGTCTATTTTTTTGAGTCTTTTAATTATTTTTTCAAGTTGCTCAGTGTTTGTTATCTCAAGCGTAAGGGTTATAACCGTAATCTGTTCCCTGGTAGTCCTTGCATTGACTGCCTTTATAGGTATTTTTGCTTCAGTAATACAGTTGGTTACATCCAACAGAAGGGAAGTTCTGTCATTAGCCATAAGTGTTATGTCCGCCTTGTAGGCAACATCATTGGTAGTACGCCACTTAACATCTATAAGCCTTTCTTCTTCCTCCTGATCTGCCGAAACATTTATGCAGTCGCTTCTGTGGACTGAAACACCTCTTCCTCTAGTTACATAGCCTATTATCTCATCACCTGGAACAGGGTTGCAGCATCTTGATAAACGTACAAGACAATTATCAATTCCTTTTACTACTACACCGCTTTCAAGTGTGTGTTTTTTCTTTCTTTCATTTTTAGTCTTGGCAATTGTTTCCAGTATTTCTTCTAATTCTTCCGGCTTCAATGTCTTCTTGAATTCTTCTTTGAGCCTGGTTATAACTTTGTTTGCAGTTATAGCCCCATACCCTACTCCGGCATATAAATCTTCCTGTGATGCGAAATTGTATTTTTTTAATACAATTTCAACCCACTCGGTTCTGAATAGCTGTGTATAGGTCAATGCCTGCTTTTTGAGCTCACGCTCAAGCATTTCCTTGCCTCTGATAATATTTTCTTCACGCTTTTCCTTTTTAAACCACTGGTTAATTTTGCTTTTTGCCTGACTGCTCTTAACAATTTTAAGCCAATCCCTGCTAGGCCCGTGAATTGTTGATGATGTAAGAATATCTATAATGTCGCCGTTTTTTAGCTTGTAATCTATAGGCTCCATTTTGCCGTTTATCTTGGCACCTATCATTTTGTTACCGATAGCACTGTGTATCGCATATGCAAAGTCTACAGGCGTGGAGCCTACCGGGAGATTTATAACATCACCTTTTGGTGTAAATACAAATACCTCGTCAGTAAACAGATCAATCTTAAGGGTTTCCATAAATTCGCTTTCGTCTCTGGTATCTTTCTGCCATTCCAGAAGCTGCCTGAGCCATGCAAATTTATTGTCTGAATCCTTTGCGTTGTTAATTCCTTCTTTATACTTCCAATGTGCCGCAATACCAACCTCTGCAACCCTATGCATATCCCATGTTCTTATCTGTACCTCGAAAGGCTGTCCTTCGGGACCAATCAACGTTGTATGTAAAGATTGATACATATTGGGCTTAGGCATGGCAATGTAGTCCTTAAATCTGCCCGGCATTGGCTTGTATAGTTCATGAACAAGACCCAGTACTGCATAGCAATCCTTTACAGAGTTTACAATTATTCTAAAAGCAAATAAATCGTATATCTGCTCAAGGGTCTTGTTCTGCTTTACCATTTTTCTGTAAATACTGTAGAAATGCTTTGGTCTTCCGTCTATCTGTGCATTTTCAATCCCAAGTTCATTTGTTTTTTCACGTAGAGTATCAATAATTATTGTTATATATGCTTCTCTTTGTTTTCGCTTCGTATTAATTTTTTCAACCAAGTCATAATAACCCTTTGGATCAAGATATCTTAGACAAATATCTTCAAGCTCCCACTTAATTTTAGAAATACCTAGTCTATGTGCAAGGGGAGCGTATATCTCAAGGGTTTCTCTTGCCTTTTCAAGCTGTTTATCCTGAGTCATGTACTTTAGGGTTCTCATATTATGAAGCCTGTCTGCAAGTTTTATCATAATAACCCTGATATCCTTGGCCATGGCCAAAAACATTTTACGAAGATTCTCAACCTGCTGCTCTTCTTTTGTAGTGAATGGGATTTTCCCCAGTTTGGTTACACCGTCAACCAGTTCTGCTACTTCTTGTCCAAACTGAGCTTTCAGCTGATCGTAAGTACATGTTGTATCTTCAATGGTATCATGTAAAAGGGCAGCAACAAGAGCTGTACAGTCCAGTTCCATTTCGGCAAGAATTATAGCAACCTCAACCGGATGAATAATGTATGGCTCTCCTGAATTTCTCTGTTGACCCATATGTGCTGCTTTTGAAACAGAGTATGCTTTTTCAAGCATCTCAAGGTTGCAGCCGGGGTCGTACTTTTTTACTTTTTCAACAAGTACTGAAAAGCTGTCTATCAATGTATCCCTCCACCTGTCAAAAGACTCTCGAATGAATTACAAAATTGTTCTTGTTAGAATTTTACTATTGAATCGACTTTATAACCTTTGAGTTTATCTCTTCCATTCAGTGACATAAGCTCAATAAAGTATACTACACCTGCAACCTCTCCTCCCAACTTCTCAATAAGTCTAATATTAGCTTGAGTTGTTCCTCCTGTTGCAAGAAGATCGTCAACAATTAACACTCTCTGTCCCGGCATGATTGCATCTGCGTGCATTTCAAGGACATCTTTACCGTACTCCAGATCATATTCTTCAATTATGGTTTTATATGGAAGTTTTCCTTTTTTCCTTACAGGAACAAAGCCTTTATTCATGTGGTATGCTAGGGGTGCACCAAAAATAAATCCTCTTGACTCTGAACCTACAATAATATCAAAATCTCCCATTTTTTCCGCCAATATCCTGAATGTATCCATACATTCCCTGAATGCCTCAGGATCTTGAAGAACTGTCGTAATATCGATAAAATCGATTCCTTCCTTAGGAAAATCCATAACATGTCTGAGTTTATCTTTAAAATTCATAGTAAACTCCTCTCATAAATAAATATTATATCATACATAAATATATTATAAATAAATATATCCAAGGTTACAAGGTCGTATAAATTTACTGTAGGAAAATATTATATTATGTCCCTCTTGCCATGCCCAATTCTTACTATATCTAATAGAAAAAGGGCTCAAAACACAGGTAATTCTTCCCTGGCCTTTGCCCTTTTTACTAAACACCATCATATGTTGTAGGGTTAATCCCACATTTTAGATGTATTTATTGCTGTATTTCAATCGGAAATTGCGTTCTTTTTCCAAGCAGATACTCTTTCAGAAGTACATAATCCAGTGCATCTATTGCACCGCTACCGTCCAAGTCTGCCGCAATAAGTCCATCAGCGGAAGGGAACTTTGTTATTGTTCCAAGTAGGAACTGCTTCATAAGTGAAAAGTCAAGTGCATTTATGTCTCCGCTTCCGTCCAAATCTCCATATACTATTTTATTTACTTGAGTATTAAATTTCCAAGTATTTACATTGAATAAATACCCGCTTCCTCCTGTAAATTTCAGATATAGGTCATGAACCCCTGTTGCACCGCTGACTGTGCAGGATTTTGTTGTGTAAGTCTGCCAACCTCCGGTTCCTGTGATATTACAAGTTCCAACAAGTTTTCCATCAGCACTGTCAAGACGGATTTCTATACTACCTCCACTGGTTGCTGATGCAACACTTGCATCAAATGATGTCGCACCGGAAGTACCAAAATCAACGCCTCTAACCTTTACCCAGTCACCATTCTCAATATTGCAGACATCACGGCCACCCGCGCTGCAAGTCTCAGTATTTATACCGCTTTCCTGCGCCATGGTTTCTGCTTCATTAGTAACATAGGGGTTTACATACTTCAGTTGGGTAAGACCGTCTGTTGTAATATTAGTCTTCTGCATTGTTCCGTCTGCATTGTATGTTATTTTATCTATACACACACTTCTTTGGTATGTTCTTGCATCACCGCTGGCAGCACCATTAGCTATAGCAACCGCTCTGTTGTGATAAGCTATATACCAGTTATTCTTAAATGAGAATATTGAGTGATGGTTATTATTTCCTTCATTCAAAGGAGGGTTTGCCAATACAGTTCCTTTGTATTGGAATCCTGTCATTGGGTTATCACTCATCATATAATCAATAGTAGCAGCTCCTTTTGAAAAATTGGTAGAGTATGAGTAGTAATACTTCCCATTGTACTTATGAATCCACGAATCCTCAAAGAAAATCGGAGCCACAATCTGTGATGCGGAACCATTAACACTGATCATATCACTGTTAAGCTTGATTACCCTAGTATTTCCTTCTCCGTTTCCGCCAAAATATAAATATGCTTGTCCGTCATCATCTACAAAAGCACCCGGATCAAAGCACCAGAATCCGTTAGGAGCGTTAACCCCAGGGGTGCTTCCGTTTACAAGAGCTTTTCCCAGTGCATCCTTAAAAGGTCCTGCAGGGTTGTCGCTCACTGCAACTCCTATTCCACCACCGCCACCATTTCCGTAATACATGTAGAATTTGTTATTCCTAGCTACAACTACCGGAGCCCACGACAGTGAAGCCCACCCTGATGCTTTAAAAACCTCTCCGTGATCCGTCCAGTTCTTCATATCATCTGTGGATATGCAAGTTATATCATTCATGATGTATCCAGGATTATTTGGATCGTAAACATCGTGTGAACAGTATAGATATAGCCTGCCGTTGGCTTCAATACCAGTCGGGTCAGCCGTATAGCGCTGGTAAAAAATCGGATAATCGGCAAACACGGTATTAATCCCTGAAATTGATACCAGTATACAGATCACCAGTAAAATTGATAGTTTCTTAACTCTCTTTGACATAAATGATCCTCCTTTTAATTTTTTTACACGGGTACTTTTCAATTATCTATGGATACTGTTAAAAAAGAAGGTGTAAAGAATAATAGCAAAGTGAAAAGATAGATATTAAATCATATTTAAACTTATTATAGAATATAAATTATACAAACCTCAATATAAATCTTTTTGATAATGGTATAATAATTTTGTAATTATTTATGCTAGGGCAAAAAAAAATACAACTTTGTATTTTTTTTATATATTTTTTTATACTTTTTGTGATTTTTTTAAGTCGGTTACCTGTAATATTGTAAAACAATCTGGACATTTTTATATCCATTGAATTCATTTATATCAATATTGAAAATAATATCCAATTTTACATTATTTACACCGCCTTCATACATCTTTCGCAACTCTGTCTCCCCAAACCTTTGCGAAACATATGTATCGAACTCATCAATGTTCCCGAAGTAAATACAATCAAGAAAACTATTTCCTCCCTGCAATTTAAGCTTTAATACTTTTCTTTCGTTTCCGAATACTGACGAACGTTTTATTGATATATCCTTCTCGGCAAAAAGAGGTTTCGAATTTCCCTTTCCGTAAGGCTCCAAATAATTTAATTCTTCTGCAGTCCTTAAATTTATAGCTGACAACGGTATACGTGCGTCAATGTATATTTTAGGAATGAGATCCTCGTCTGTGAGGGTAGCAATACTGTTTATTTTTTTCCTTAAAACATCAACTTTGTCAGCATCCAAACTAAATCCGGCTGCCATTGGATGTCCTCCAAATTTCGTAAATAGTTCCCTACACTTTGACAGCTCCTCAAACATATTATATTGTTCTATAGACCTGCCCGAGCCTTTTACACAATTCTCTCCGCTGGTAAGTACAAATGTGGGAACATTATATTTTTCTCTTACCTTTCCCGCGATAATACCCGCAATACTTTCATGAATGTCAGGCTTATAAACTACCAAAACCCTGTCACTCTTTAACTTGCTGTTTTCTATGGTTTCAATAGTATCCTCAACTCCTTGAATGGTCATACTCTTTCTTTCATTGTTGAGGTCATATAATTCGGCAGCCAAGGACATTGCTTCCTGTTCATCATCGCTCAACAGTAATTTCAACCCCTTCATAGCCCAATCAAGCCTTCCGGAGGCATTTATACAAGGACCTATTATAAAACCTAAATGGTACACGCTGATATTTTTTCCCAATATCCCCGTTTTCTGTAATAACGCTTTTAGTCCGATATTTTTTGTATCGGATATTACATTAAGACCCTGCCTTACAAGAATCCTGTTTTCATCAGTCAGGTCAACTACGTCGCAAACAGTCGCAATTGCTACAAACTCATAAAACTCCGTTTCCTCCTCCCGAGGAATACACATTTCTTCATATAGCACCTTTATAAATTTAAACGCCACTCCTGCCCCGCAAAGTAATTTAAAAGGATACTGACAATCAGCCTGCTTCATATCTATAATTGCATCAGCTTCAGGTATAGAATCAGGTACATCATGGTGGTCTGTAACTATAACTGTCATGCCGGATTCTCTTGCATATTGTATCTGTTCTTTCGCAGCAATACCGTTGTCACAGGTTATAATAGTGTCAATCCCGTCACTAAGCGCCTTTTCGATTAAGCTGTTGTTTATTCCGTAGCCGTCCAGTATTCTGTGAGGAATGGCATAGTCTACGGCAGCCCCGCACCTTGCCAAAGCTTTATACAAAATATACGTACTTACAACCCCGTCAACATCGTAGTCTCCGATTATTCTTATTTTTTTACTATCCTTTATTTTTTCTCGGATGATTGAAACACCCTTTACCAGATCCTTCATTTGCCTTGGATCATACAAACCTCGACTATCGGCTTTTATAAATTTTCTGGCATTATCTATATCCTTTATGCCTCTGTTTACTATTATCCTGCAAAGGAGTTCGCTGATTCCCAATTCCTTTGACATTTCCTTAAAATCAAACTTGGGATTCCTTAGTATCCACTTTTGCAATTCCATTGACCCCCATATATTAATATTACTTCATTGAAGCTATTAAAAGCTCTATAGCTGTTCTATCAGTCATTTTTCCGGTTTTTATGGATTCGTCCAATTCAAGGCTGTAATACATTGCCTTTTCCAAAATACATATTTCCATATTCCGACTTAAACCCAGAACTTTCGATGCAACAAAAGGTGTCAGTCCCATTTGCTTTGCTGCTGCATCCTCTCTAACTCCCTGCTGTTTTAATAATTTCATTCTGTAAACCATTCTTATCTGTCTGACAATCATGAACATTATTTTCTGCATTGGTTCCTTTAAAGAAGCCATATCATTCAATAGCATTAGTGCTTTGGAGATGTTGCCTTCCGCCACAGCATCCGTAAGATCAAAAATTCTGCTTTTTATGGTTTTGGTACATACTGACTGGACATCCTCAATGGATATCTGCTGTTTATCACCTGTAAAATTCACTATTTTGTCAATTTCGTTCAACAGTTCTACCATGGAGTATTCACTGTTCTCAACTATATACGATGCTGCAATAGGGTCTATTGTTTTCTTATGGCTTTTAAAGACCTTTGCTACCCATTTCACAAGATCCGCCGGTTTTTGATAATCAAACTCTACAACTAGTCCTTTTTTCTTAATAACATTTACCAGTTTTATTCTTTTGTCTACTTCCTGTTCCACAAAAATAAGGCATGTATAGGGAGCAATATTTTCAATATAGTCTGCAAGTTTATTGTTTTCTGATTTCTTGTCAGAACCTTCACCCACACCTTTTTTTGACTTGAAGAAGCCGGAGTTTCTTGTAATAACGAGCTTTTTATCACTAAAAACAGGCATTGTCTCACAGTTTGCTATAAGTGTTTCAGTATCTTTTTTACCTTCCAGGTATATATAATTTAAATCTTTGGTTTCTTCATCAACAATCAGGTTGGCTATTGAATTCATATAGTACTTTATCAGATAATCTTCCTGACCATAAAAGAGGTATACATTTTGCAGTTTGTTTTCCTTTAGCTCTTTTTTTAATATATCAAAACTCATATTCTTCCTCTTTTTATTATATTTTTAAGGTATCATTGTACTAATACTAAACCCGTTTCCGTAGCTGGTTGCAATAACTGCTCCGTTTTCGTCTGTTCTAAAAAGGTTTGCCCCATTCTCTTCAATTGTGTCAATAACAAATTGGCTTGGATGCCCAAAATTGTTTCGACCTACCGAAACAACAGCATATTTCGGCTTTACACTTTTTATGTACTCATTACCAGACGAACCCGGTGAACCGTGATGCCCTACTTTTATTATATCCGCTTTTAAATCCAGACCTTGTTTTATCATTCTCTCCTCTGACGGTATTCCGCTATCACCTGTGAGCAAAACTTTTATATTCCTATAAACTAATTTTAACACTAATGAGCTTTCATTCAAATCCTCTTGGGCAAGACTGTCCATTTTATAAGGCAACGGATTTAATACTTCAAATACCGTTTCGTTATCAAGCTTTATTCTATCTCCCTGCTTACATTTGACTACTGAAATATTTTTTTCTTTGCAGATACTATTTATTTTCTCCAATCCCCGTCCATCGGTTTCAGGGACTATGACTGTTCCCACAGACAGTTCCCTGAGG
>JAEZIU010000073.1 GCA_023436485.1 Bacillota bacterium
CGGCTATTGTGGATGAACTCGTTCCTAAGATTATGAGCATAGGTGAAATACAAAAGGTTCTTGCAAACCTCTTAAAAGAAAATGTAACAATAAGGGATATGGTTACTATTATGGAAACGTTGGCGGATTATGCTCCTGCTACCCATGATGTTGACATGCTGACAGAATATGTGCGTCAGGCTTTGGGGAGGTCCATTTCACAGAAATTCCTTAACGGAAATACAAATGTAATTACTCTGGACCCAAAGGTAGAGCAAATGATACTGGATTCAATACAAAAAACGGAGTTTGGATCATACCTTGCTCTTGATCCTGCTGTTTCCAATACAATAATAAACAGTGTTTCAAAAAATGTTCAACGATTGATACAGCTGGGAAGTCAACCGATTATACTGGCATCTCCTGTTGTAAGACTATATTTTAAACGCATGACAGAAAATGTAATTCCCGGTTTGGTGGTTTTATCTTATAATGAAGTTGATTCTGGGGTAGAAATACAATCAGTAGGGACAGTCAGTGTTTAATGAATAAGAATAATCTATTGCAAACTAATACGGAGGTTAACGTATGAAAATAAAGCGATATATGGGTAAAAATACACAGGAAGCATTGCTGAAAGTAAAAATGGATCTGGGAAACGATGCAATTATATTGAGTACAAAAAAAGTAAGGCAAAGAGGATTTAAAAAGTACTTTTCCAGTCCTATGATGGAGGTAATGGCTGCAATAGATGATGATTCAGGAAAAACGTCAAGAAAGGAATTAGCAAGATCTGATAATTCCTTGGGAAGTGACTTAAATCCTAAAAATGTGCTATCACAAAAAGAGGAAAAAATAACTCAGTTAGAGAATAAAGTAACTAAAATAGAGACTTTATTGGATCGAATATTGGACATTATAAAACCCGAAAACAAAGGTGCAGATGTTACTAAAGGTGATGAGAGTGCACAATTGTCACAGGTTTTTCAATTATTATACAATAACCTGCTAAAGAATGAAGTAGATCAGGATATTGCTCAGAAGATCATAGAAAAAGTCGCTGAAAAGAGTGATGCAAGAAATATTAATGATGCATCAGTCGTTATGTTATCTGTTATATCTTCAATATTGGGCAAAGCAGAGCCTATCAACTTCAGGCAGGACGGCAAGCCGACGGTAATACTTTTTGTCGGCCCTACCGGAGTAGGAAAAACAACCACACTTGCTAAACTTGCTGCTTCATTTATGTTAACTAACAACAAAAACGTTGGTTTTATTACGGCGGATACTTACAGGATAGCTGCTGTAGACCAGCTAAAGACATATGCAGAGATACTTGGAATCCCCATATCAATAGCTTATTCAGTAGAGGAAATCAGCAACCAAATAGAGAACTACAGTGACAAGGATGTAATACTTATAGATACTGCAGGCTGCAGCTACAGGGATAAACAGAAATTTGAGGAATTGCAAAAAATTATAGAAGTCTGCAATGCAGATGAAGTATTCCTTGTACTGAGTGCAACGGTAAGCTCAAAAAATTGCAGAGACATAATTAAAAATTATGGATTTATCCAAAATTACAGACTTATCTTTACAAAGCTTGATGAAACGCCTGTTTACGGTAGTATACTCAATACAAAGTGCTATTCAGATAAGCCTCTGGCGTATATAACTAACGGGCAAAACGTACCGGATGATATAGAAGTGGTAAACACAGAAAAGATATCAAAAAATCTATTAGGGAGTATAATATGATAGATCAAGCTGATAAATTAAGGCAGTTAGTTAATAATCTTAATAAAACAGAAAAACCTCAGCAGTCTCAAAACTTAGCAGAGCAAAAGCGTGCAAAGGTTATTACAGTTACCAGCGGAAAAGGCGGAGTAGGTAAAACAAATGTTACTGTTAATATTGCCATAGCTCTCAGTCAAAGAGGCTACAGAGTTGTAATAATTGATGCTGACTTAGGTTTATCAAATATAGATGTCTTATTTGGAATAGTACCAAAATACACAATGCTGGATTGTATTAAAAATGACAAGGGATTATTGGATATACTATGTGACGGACCGGGAAATATAAAATTTATTTCCGGAGGGTCAGGGGTACAGGAACTGATTAATCTTGACAAAAGTTCTTTGGAACTTTTTATGGCAAATATGTCATTACTAGATCATATTGCTGATTATATTTTAATAGATACAGGTGCCGGTTTATCTGATACTGTTATGAATTTTGTAATGTCTGCGGACGAAGTTGTTCTTGTTGTAACACCCGAACCGACATCGATTACGGATGCATATGCATTGGTAAAGACTGTGTCAAATATAGAAAAGAACTGTACAATAAATGTTCTTATAAACAGGGCTGAAAGTGAACAAGAGGCTAAAAATGTATACAACAACTTTGCAATGGTTTCTGAAAAGTTCTTAGGTATGAAGCTTCAATCTCTGGGTTATTTGCCCTTTGATCAGATGTTGATAAAATCGGTAAAGCTTCAGAAACCGTACTTGTTAAGCTATCCTAAAAATTATACCAGCAGGTTGTTTTTTGAACTTGCTGATACACTTATAAAAAACGACATAAATCAACAAAATAATACACAATCTGGCATCAAAGGTTTCCTGAACCGTTTTGTTGGGTTGTTTACTCACTGATAAGAGAGTATACTATAATTAGTATAGGTTTTTTTTGGTATGTTTTATAATTTTGACGGGGAAAAAATAAAAATTTATATTTAAAGTATATAAAATTGGCTACAAAGACAGGAAGAAGATAATAGGATAATAGTAGGTCAGCAATGAAACTTCTAATTAAAGGGCTGAGGTAACCAATGAGTTTAAATTTAAAAAAGAACAATCCAATAAAGGTATTGATTGTAGATGACTCTGCATTTATGAGAAAAGTGCTATCAGACATGCTTAACTCAGATGACTCTATTTCTGTGGTTGGTACTGCTGTTGATGGCAAGGATGCACTGGAGAAAATACATCATTTGCATCCGGATGTAGTAACGTTGGATGTAGACATGCCTGTAATGGACGGGATTAACTGCCTGAGACAAATTATGCAGATGATCCCAAAACCCGTAATAATGTTTGGAAGTGAAACAGAATATGGTACTGAAATGACCATAAGGGCGTTGGATGAAGGTGCTGTTGATTTTGTTGTAAAGCCCAAGAATATCTTTGAAATAAAAAATGATACTAAACGAAATGAAATTATAGAAAAAATAATTATAGCTAAAAATATTAAACTAAAATCTATTCAGAAAAAGTCGGTAGATAACGATAGAAGAGTGGCAGCAAAGAGCACAAAGCCTGTAAAAAATATCATAGCGATTGGAAGTTCCACCGGCGGTCCAAAGGCACTGCAAACGGTTATACCTTATTTGCCTCGAGATATGTCCATAGCGGTTCTGGTTGTTCAGCATATGCCTCCCGGGTTTACGAAATCTCTTGCTGAAAGACTGAATAGTAAGAGTGACCTGATAGTCAAAGAAGCAACTCATAGAGAAAAAGTACTTGAGGGTTACGCATATATAGCACCGGGGGATTCACATATGAAGGTTCAAACATCTGCAAATGGTGATATAATAATTAATTTGGACAAATCTCCTCCTGTCGGAGGACACAGACCGTCAGTAGATGTTATGATGACATCTTTGTCAGAAACTGGGTTAAAAAATATAATCGGTGTTATTTTGACAGGTATGGGTGCTGACGGGAGTGTAGGAATTAAAAAATTAAAGGAAGTAAATAAAAGTTTTATAATAGCCCAAGATGAAGAAACAAGCGTTGTTTATGGAATGCCCAAAATGGCAGTTCAAACCGGAGCAGTAGACAAAATAGTATCACTTGATAAAATTCCAGGTGAAATAATCCAATATTTGGGGGTGCGTTAAAATGGATATGAGTCAGTATTTACAAATATTCATAGAAGAAGCAAAGGAA
>JAEZIU010000188.1 GCA_023436485.1 Bacillota bacterium
GAAATAGCCCAATGGGTATTCTACTGTGTCTTTTTCATCTTCCGCTTCAAATTTCCATTTGACAAATTCATAAATCAAGGAGTTATCTCCACCAGAAATACTGGAAGTATAGCCGATATAGTTCATATTTCTAATTACATTATCCGGTCTTGATATGAAATTTATAAATGCTTCTGCCGCTTTCTGCTTATTGGAATCGCCCTTTATTCCTGACTTCAGCATTACCCACCCATCAAGCCATAGGTTTGTACATTCTTCCGGAACGGAATAATTCAGGTAATAACCATCATCTTCTGCTTCATCCATTGCATACGCTGCGTCCCCTGACCACTGTAGATTAGCAACAATTTTTCCTGTAATCATATCTGATTTACCGCTGTCAGTTTCAAAAGAATATACATTTTGTTTGATTTCCCGTAATAGTTCTTGTGCTTTTGCAATAGTTTGGGGACTGGTATCATTTAGAACCTTTTTTAAGTTCTCCGAATAATCCACACTGCTTTTAAACTCATCACTTAGCAATAATTTTTTATTTAAAACGGCAAGAGTAGGGAAATAGGATTCTCTCGCACTGTCTTTTATAGTTACTCGTTTTGCATATTTAGGATTTGCAAGAATGGACCATGTTGATGCATCTTCTTCACTTACCTTTTCAGGATTATAAACTATCCCAATGGTTCCCCACATATATCCGGCAGCATAGGAACTCCAGGTTTTTTCGTCCATTTTATTTCTGTCAAAGATACCTTTAATATAAGGAGATACTCCTTTTGAGTAATAATTATACTCATTTGATAAATCGAAAAAATCCGCTGACAGAGGCTGAAGCAAGTCTTCTTTCATCAGCTTTGAAAACATATATTCAGAGGGACATACAAGATCATAGGTTTCTCCTAAAATAAGCTTGCTGTATAAATCCTCATTGGTACCAAAAGTGGAGTATTCGACTTTCACACGTTTTTTATAGGTTTCATAATACCAATCCTCGAAATCCGAAATCATCCCATTTTCACTGGTAATGGTCTCATTTTCCAGGTCTATGTTTTCGTCACTTTCCCAGCCGCCTTGATCAATGTATTCTTCCCAATTGCCTACTTTCAGAACAATAGTATCGCTACTTTCCGCATTCACTATTGATACTTGTGTCATTGCGGATAATAATACTGTCAATAATATTAATAATATGAAAAGCGAAGAATGTCTCCATATTTTACTATTAGATTTCATTTCTACCACCCTTCTCAACAGCCTTTCTATTGATAGTAAAATTACCAATCAGTACTGCTATAAGTATGACTACAAATATCAATGTAGATAGTGCCCAAAGTGCAGTTTTTATATCTGTCTGGGAGCCTTTTGTAGCATTAACCACATAAGTACTGATAGTATTAAATGTTGCAGGCTTTGTATATGTAGTAATGAAATAATCATCCAAAGAAAGTGTTACAGCCAATAGAAAACCTGAAACAATCCCAGGAATAATCTGTGGAATCACAATTTTTCTAAGGGCCTTTGTGGCACTTGCACCCAAATCCAGTGCTGCTTCATATAAAGAATGATCCATTTGCTTCAATTTAGGTATAACAGAAAGATAAACAAATGGAGTAGCCAAAACAACATGACCTATGAGTAAAGGAATTGATGTATCCTTGTCCATACCAAAAACAACAATCAGTAATACACAGATAGAAAATCCGGTTACTACATCCGCATTCACAATAGGAAGCTGATTGGATGCGACCACAAAACCTTTCATCATTTTTTTTGAATAAAAACTGCCGATGGCTCCCATCGTTCCTAAAATTGTAGAAATAACAGCACATTTCAAAGCCAGTGACATTGTTTCCCAAATCATCTCAATTAGCTCTGGTGTAGTAAAAAGCCTCACATAATTTTGAATAGAAAAATTACCTGATGCCCCAATTGTAGGAGTATCCAAAAAGCTGTAAACTACAAGTAATAATATGGGAAAATAGATAAATAGCAAAACAATGCCAAGCCAAGCAGAACTAAATATCTTCTTTATCATAGCGTTACCTCTCTATCCGGTTCCTTTTCAGCAAAACCTTTAGTCGCCCAGGTTATGACAAAAATTATCATCAGTAACACGATGGATATCATAGCTCCGCTATTCCAGTCGTATGCATTGAAATAGCTTCCAATCAAACTTCCCATGTTAAACGTGCTGTTGTTCAACATGTCTAGAATTACGTAATTGGTCATTGCCGGTAGGAACACCATCATTACTCCGCTTACAATTCCAGGAATAGACAGAGGAAGTGTGATTCTAAAAAATGCAGCAATTTTATTCGCACCTAGATCATATGCAGCTTCTAAAAGAGAATTGTCAAGTTTTATTAAAGTTGTGTACAAGGGTAGTATCATAAAAGGTAAAAAATCATATGTCATTCCTATTATTGTATTTAAAAATGGATGAAACGCAAGGTTCCCTTCCAGCATGGTGAGAACTTCCTTTAACGCTAATATTCTCAATGTAAAATTAATCCACATGGGAACTATAAATATGGCCAGTAATACAGCTTTTTTCTTCATTTTACTTCGTGCAAGTATGTACGCTACAGGATATGCAATCAGAAGACAAATGCATGTTGTTGTAACTGAAATTAGAGCACTGTAAAAAAGTGTTCCAATTGTATTTTTATTAGTGAAAAAGTCTGCTAAATTTGACATTGTAAATCTGCCTTCTCCGTTTGTAAAGGCATAATAAACTATAACAATAAGAGGAGCAATTACAAAACATGCCAGAAATACTGCATAAGGAATGCAAAGTTGTTTACGTGAAAAATGAATTTTCATATTCACTACACCTCCTCTGCCTTCAATGACAACTCAATACTATCTTTAGGAATAATGATACTGACATAATCATTCTCATTC
>JAEZIU010000202.1 GCA_023436485.1 Bacillota bacterium
GGATAATGGACAGATGGTAGACTTGGGTACGTTGGGTGGAAATTATTCTCTTGCAACAGATATAAATAACAGAGGGCAGATTGTAGGTTACTCGTATATGCCTGATGGACAAAGCCATGGGTTTTTGTGGGAAAACGGTCAGATGAATGACTTGGGGACACTTGGCGGATTGTCATCTTCGGCGATTGCTATAAATGACAATGGTCAGGTAATTGGGAATGTAAAAATGCCGGATGGTAAGTCCTTCGCTTTTTTACGAGATATTGGTGAAATGACAGTGCTGGACGTACCGGGCAGCAGTTCTACAAGAGTATTGAGTATTAATAATTTAGGTCAGATTATTGGAACATCAAACTATAATGGTAATCATGTTATTTTATGGGAAAACGGGCGAATGAGAGATTTGGGAAGTGAGTCAGGAGAATTTGATATTTTAGGAAAAATAAACGATCAAGGCCAAATCACATATCAGATTTTCAAGATAAGAACAGGAATAACAACAGTAAATTCTTTTTTAATTAAACTATTCCCGTAAGATTTATTTGAATATTGACTATGATAAAAACGTAATTATACCGAACGGTAAAAAGAGCCGCTGCAAATCAAAATTGCTTTACAGCGGCTTGTATTTTACATAATGCTAGGACTATCTATTTAATACACAGATGAAGGCAAATTAGAAAGGCTAAATTAAATGAAAAGAAAAATTTTAGTTTTATTTATGTTACTGTGTATTATTATTTCCAGTACAGGTTGTTTCAATAAGAAGAGCCAGACAAACGTATCAGTTTATAATGCCAACAATTCCAAGGGAAGCCAATATGCTATGAGTAAAGACAAAACTGATTTAACAGAGGTACAAATGTGTGATAAAGATAATAAGAATGTTTATTTGTACAATGTTGATAAAAAAATCAAATCAGTTGTGTCTTCAGTGGTAAGTCCTAAAAAATATATAAACACAGTATCGGTTAATGATGAATGGATTGTTTGGGTAGAAGATGATGTAAAAGTTGAAACTGACACCTTGTATGATATAAACTGGCGTGCTTATGCAAGAAACTTGAAAACAGGTGAAATTATTCAGGTTGATAAAGATAAAGGCATAAAAGTAGATCCTAGTGCAGTATATGTGGAAGTTGAACCTTATGAGTTTTCATTATTTGGAGATAAGGTTGTATATGTCCCTATTTTTGCTATCGTAGAGGTAGTGTATATAGCAACTGTAACTAATAACATCTATGCCTTGTCAAGCAGTCGTGTAACGACACCTACAAGGTTTTCACTATACTGTATAGATAACCTATGACTGTCACAGTCTGGGCATTTCCAATCGTTGTCGTATGCGATAAACTTTTTTAAGTTTAAATAAAAACCATGCTCTAACATCGTGTTAAAGTATGGTCTTTATTTAAACTAATATAATCTACCTAGTTGATTTTTTCAGATCAACTATTTATTGAATTCATTAACTGGAAGAAGTATTCAGGTTTATGAGTCTTATTTAGATCATACCATGAATGTAATGTATCTGGTACAAATACATCTAATTTTTTCAGTACTTCCATAGCAAATTCCAGAGGTGCTATTCCTGATGCAGTAATCAAATTCTCGCTAGCTACCACTGGTCCCATCTCATAAAATTTTTCTCCTTTATAATTAGGACAGACCATTTTAGTATACTCTAAGCTATTGCTTGTATGATTTCTAGAATCTAGGTATCCAATATTCGCTAGTGCCTCAATGGCACCACAAATTGCTGCAACAATAGTGCCTAGTTCTAAAGCTTTGCCAATTTTTTTCAAAATGGGTTGATGAGTATCTTCTCCCCAAGTATTTCCTCCAGGCAAAACTAAAAGATCGTTACTCTCAAGAGTACACTCATCAAGGCAAATGCTTGGTTTTATGCTCAGCCCTCCCATCGTAGTAATAATCTCTTTATTAGCCCCCACTGTAACTACTTTTAAAGGTACTAAATCTTTTTTGAAATATCTTCCTGAGTTTAGTTCAGCGATTAAATATCCATATTCCCAGTCTGACATTGTATTAAATACATAAAGATATACTTTTTTTGTTTGCATCCAATAACACTCCAATCATGTTTTATATATCCTATTATAATAAAACTTCGCTGACATCTACTGTCAGCGAAGTTTTCATGCTTGATGAAATTGTATTAATTCCGATAGAACCTCAATTAGTCTTTTCTTAAAACTTATTGGCTCAATGACCTGAATAGATTTACCGTAAGGTAAAAGTAAATAAGGTACATATGTATGTAGTATACCTTTTTCAAGAAGGAATACTGCTTGATTTGAGGTCCGTTCCTGTAAATAATTCCCCAAAAACCAATGTTGGCAAACATCATTCAGTGTGCTTTTATTTCCAGTAATAACTAAAGAAATAATCCCTTCATTATCTTCTGTAGGAAGAAGGTTTTTCAAAAAAAAGTCACGTGCTGAGAAATCTTCTGGCCGGTTAAACCTGTTTTCGGTTAGCACTAGACTTTCAATTCGATCTACTCTAAAACTACGGATATCATTCCTAAGATGACAAAATCCAATCACATACCACTTATTGTTCCAATAAATAATTCTGTACGGATTTAACAATCTATACTTTGATTGCACTTCACTACTTTTATGGTATTGAATTTTTACAGAATATCCGTTAGCTATGGCCTGCTCCAATTCCTTTAAGTAAGGTTCTATAGAATGGGATCTTACTCGATTTATTACTTCAAGACTGTTCAAATATTGGTTTATTCTTGTTTCCTGCTCTTGATTTGAATAGTTGCTTAGCTTTGAGATAGCCCTATTTAGTGCTTCACCACCATAATATCCTGCTTCTTCAGCAAAAACAGCAGCGTGAACTAGTGAGGTTTGCTCCTCAGAATCAAAAAAAAGGGGAACTTCAATAAAATTGTTTAATAAAGTGTATCCACCGTTATGTCCTGTGTCTGAAATTATAGGTACACCACTTGTTGAAAGTGTATCAATGTAACGATACACAGTTCTTATATTCATCTCCAACTTTTCTGAAATTTGTTTTGCAGTTACTTTTTCACCTGAACTAAGCATCCATAAAATCGCTAGCATATTGTCAGTTTTAGGCATATAAATTCACCTCTATATAGCAAAGAATGATTACTTGTTCTCTTCCGATAATAACTCCATATAATGAAGCCCTAAACCATTTGTAATTTTAAGAATTTGATTTTAAGTCATACTATCCAGTTCTATCCCTTCATGTTTACGCATACGGATAAGATTTCTCTAATTAATTAATACCAGCCATTATTGTAATTAAGAATTAGACAATGGATTATCTTGTGATAAATATAGCATGTATACTTAAATGATTTTAACAGACTAATACAATAGTATCAATAATCTAAACTTAAGTGAAACATACTTAATAATCCTTTTAAACATGTTAAAAATCATCATATGAGATTACCATCCATTATGTGGCCGGTTTTTACATGTATGTCGCTATACTCCTTATAGCAGGTGCCTACGGAAAAGTAAACTGATAAATTTAGAATAGACGCATTCTCAAAAATATCCAAAATGGATGCTGATGGGTTATTAAAATAGCTGTGTAAAATACTGTGTATTGCATAACTTAATGCTTGTAACCATTGATAATCAGTATAGGGTAAAGATGAAGCAAGACATGGTGCAGGATTTAAGGGCTTGCTGAACAGATATTTTAAATAAAAATTAATTCAATATGATATAAAAAATACAATTCTCAGTTATGAGGGTTGTATTTTTTTGTGGGAAACGTGGGAACTAGAAGACTTTATGCTATGCACAAGTTGAGAGATCAGACAATCAATATCCCTGTTGATTAGTCGTACGCAATGTTACTTCAGGACAGTCTTAAACTATATACAAATCGTAATACTTATGTAATTGGATGGTCATGTGTATTATGCTAAAATGTTCAATATAAGCGATTTATGGTTAAGACAAGGGGGATATCATGAGGAAAATAGCTATAAAACTGATTATAATGTGTTTGATCTTTTTATGCACTGTTCCTACATATGTGAGTGCCGCCAACAACAGTGCTACCTTTGAAAAAAGCAAAGGGCAGAATTCTATTAACGATCTTGTAAAAATTAATAATTCACTTATATATGTTGAGGCTAATAATACCGGTGGGATGGTTATAAGGTATTTTGATGCTAGAACTATGAAGCAGAAATGTAATGTAGCCATTGACAAAAACGTCGGACTATACACCCTTGGTGAAAACTATTTTATTGTGCACACTCTTGATGGCGTTGATAGTGTCGGTAACGGGGTTTATGACAGAAGTGTTTACGACATCAAAACCGGGAAAAAGCAGGTGATTGCAACTAAAATTGGCTGGGAGTCAAGTATAGGCCATGTTTATAATAATTCTGTTTTTATATTTGGAGATGCAGTTTATGATTTCGACAGGAATTTTTCTCTGACTAATATTAAGAATATACAGGACATACACAATACGCACAATAATTTTAATATACAGGATTGTTTTTCCTATGATGTGGTGGAATTGAGCTGCAAAATAGGTGGGAAGAATTATATTTTCAATCCCAAAACCCTGTCTCTTTCTGAATATCAAAATATAGACGGTGCAGACGATTATATACTTAAGTCTGAAAAATACGGATTTATTTATATAAAGGATGATTCAGTCTATTGGCGGAAACCTGATGAAAGTCTGATGAAGATATGTTCATACCAGAAGATTGATGATAATACAAGCAAATATACATACTCTTTTAGGCAATATGGTTTTAATATATCCGGTAATGCAATTTATATTATAAATTCATCTGCAAGTTATGTAGTTATAGATCTGAAATCAGGTGAATTTAAGAGCTTTAGCATGTCAAAGCCATTTCATGGCATGATGTTCGGACCGGATAATAAAAGTATTTCACTGCTTTACAATATTGATAAAGCTGCTCAACAGGAGTGGTTAACAGATTTAACCTATGTAGACAGCAATGGAAAAAGTACTTATTTAAGCACTGATGCTACTAATATTACCTATTTCAAAAACTACCTGGTTTACGAATCAGATATCGCTCCAATGGGTACGACGGATATGTGGATGGGCCAGCTAAATGTTTATGATATAAACGCTGGAAAAACGACAGTATTGAAAGGTAACGTACATTATTATTATATCAGCGGAGGAAAGGTGTACACTAGGGTATACGATGCATACTACTTGTTTGATACAAATAAAAAGACTTTCACTGTTCAGACCAAAGTGAAAAAATATATAGGAAATGGAATATATATGATCAAGTTGGGATCAGATGTTAGCTTTGTAGATAAAAATAACGCAGCAGTTAACTTTTACAGTTTGCCGAATGAACCTATTTGTGCAATACTTCCCGGATATACAAAAGGATTTTTATATGACGGAATAAACTTGAAGGCCATAACCTTACCTGATACTAAGAGATTTACAAAATCCAACGATATTAAGTTCTGTGAGAGATATATTTCATACAGCTACCCGGTTGTTGTAAAAGGGGTAACCCATACTTATATAAGGATACTTAAGGTCTGAAATACACGGAGCAGTATTTAAGGGCTTGCTGAACGGATATTTAAATAAAAACTAATACAATATGATATGAAAGAATACAATTCTCGGTTATGGGGGTTGTATTTTTTGTGCGTTTGTTTGTTTTCGCGTGTATTAATTTTTAGTAGGGAAAAGTAAATTGCACCGAACCTTATCCAAAGAGACTTTAACAGCATAGCTTTTATAAAGAAAAGGTAAGAAGCTAAATAACGAAGGAGTGAAATATTTGTAAAGCATGAAAAGCATTGCAAAATTCTCATTGATTTTTTCAAATGTAGGGTATGTTGGATATCCTGTTATTAAAATATTGTTTGGAGATTATATGCTCTTTATAGCGGCAATTTACAATGTATTTTTTAGAATTTTATTGTATACAGCCAGGATTGCTTTGATAAAATCTGACAAAACGTACGAGCATGCTTCAACTGTTAAAATGATATTAAATCCTTGCTCTTTCTCAACGTTTATTGGAGTGGCAATAAACATACTTCATGTCAATATAAAAGACTTCTTTATTTTTAATGGAATTGAGAATTTTGGATATTTTGCAACTTCTGCATCACTATTATTATTAGGTTTTGTAATATCCAACCAACAGCTGAAAGATGTATATAAAAATAAAAAAATTATTAGCGTCTGTTTAATTAAGATGTTTATCATACCAATAATAATAGGAACCATATTAATAAGAATCTTTGGCTTTCAAGACTATATTTTAACTATGATATATTTAATTGGAACACCGATATCTATAAATCTTTTGGTTTTTAGCATAAAGTATAATCAGGATATAACTCATGAATCGTCAATATTTATTGTTATAAGTACTATTTTATACTTTGTATCATTACCGTTTACTTCTTTGGTATTAAGCTTTGTAAAAGGAATATTTCTTTGATATTCTTAATTTCCCTTTCACATTATTTCACATACATTAACATTTACAAAATAAAGTGTTTACAAATGTTAATTATTGTGATAAAGTGTTAATATAAGTAGTCGACACTTAATAATGCAACTGAAAGGAGCAAATTGTATGTTTATTGAAGAAAGACATCAAGCTATACTAGATTATCTTGAAAAAACCGGAAGGATTTCTGCAAATGAAATACAAGATATGTTTCAAGTATCATTTGATACCGCAAGACGAGATTTAAGAATACTTGAGGAAAATGGATTACTAAAGCGTACACATGGTGGAGCATTACCTTTACGTCAAATAGGATTTTCAAAACCACCAAAAATGACTGCTCGGGATATAGATACTGTGAAAGATAATTATCTTGCAATTGCTCAAAAAGCAGTAGCAATGATAAAAAACCATGATGTTATTTTTATTACATCAGCAACTGTGGGGTATTTCATGGTGCAAAGTCTTCCAAAAGAAATTTTTATTACAGTTGTTACCAATTCAATTATCATTGCTGAAGAATTGAGAAAGCTTGATAATATCCGTGTAATTATTGCAGGAGGAGAAATGGACGAAAAGGGCAATTGTTATGATTCCTTTTCAATGGAATGTATTAGGAAAATGAGATTTGATAAAAGTTTTATTACTTCTGCAAGTATATCTGCTGACTTTGGGCTTTCAATACAAAGAACTGCTGCAATAGATTATTGGAATTCCATAATTAACAGTTCAAAATGTACAGTTGGATTATACCCGACTGAAAAAATTGGATTTGAGTCTATAATTAGTATATGTCCTGCAAACAAACTAAATATATTAATTACTGATTGGGATGCATCAGAAGAAGAGCTAAAGAAATTTGATAAGCAGGGTATTAAGGTTGTAATTGCTGAAAAAGAATCTTAAATAAAAAATAATACAATCTTACTATCGGTATAAGTTGAATATTACTGATTTTGAGGATTGTATTTTTTTGTACTTTATTTATTTTAAGTATATTTAGTTTTGGTGGGAAAACGGCTGAAGTTCTACACTGAGGAATCTCCCCATTCGGGGAATGTAATTAAAAATGACTGGGTTTTATCAAAATTTTGTGTCTATAAATACGGAAACAAATATGGACTTTTTAATAAAAATGGAGATAAAATAACACCTGCGAAGTATGATTTTGTAAGCGATAAATTAATTGATACTTTGTATTATCAAATAAAAGTTAATGGTAAAATAGGTTTAATTGACCGATCAGGAAAAGAAGTTGTAAAACCTGTATATGATAATGTCATTGCTACCTCACCCGGAAGAATCCTTAGTGTTAAAGTCTCAGAAAAATGGGGATTTGTTGACAATAAAGGGAAGACTTTGATTAAGCCCCAATATGATGGAGCAGGCAGATTCTTATATTCCGGTACTTATACTGAAAATAAAAACGGCCCATTTACCCTGCTAGATAAAGAACTGTACTGCAAGATAAAACTAGGAAAAAAGTGGGGGATGATAAATAGTAGAGGAAAAATAATGATTGCTACTAAATACGATGATATAGGGGAATTATATAATTTCTATTTTATAAATGGGTATTGCAAAGTTAAAATTGGATCAAAGTGGGGATTGATTGATAAGAGCGGCAAAACCTTTATTTACCCTAAATATGATGATATAGGCCTGTTTTCTGACGGGTTATGTTCAGTTAAGCTGAATGGTAAATGGGGATTTATAAGTTCGATGGTACTTATGATTGCTATGATACTTTCTCCAAAAGGAAAGATTATGCGCCTATGTTTAATTATGATCTCTGTACAGTGTTGGTAAATGATAAATGCGGAATTATTAATAAAAGTGGTAAATTCATAACAAAAAAGTTCTATGGTTTTATAAATCAGGATGGGAAATATAGGAGAACAAGCATGACGAATATGTTTTCTGGTGATGCCTAATACATAGATCTATTTGGAAATGAATATGACGATATCGAAGGAACAGACAAAGATTTGATTGTTGGTAGCTTTATAAACGGCAAATGGGAGTACATAAACTTAAAAGAATATTTATCCGTTGAGAAGGACGATAAAATTGGTGTTATCAATCCCAATACATCAAATTTAGTATTCCCACTAATGAAGAAGTCAGAATTTTATCAAACCTATGCCATTTTTTACGATAAAAACGATTTAGCTCCTTACAAAAAGGACGGGAAGTTCGGATTTGTTAGATATGAACAGTAGTTTAGAATAAAGCCGTTGTACACTGAAAGAGTATCTCGATAGACTCTTTTCTTTTTTTTATTAACCCTAAATTTGACTAATTTATAACAATCTAATGTAGAATGCTACAAGATTTTGTAATATAATAGAAATATTAGTTAAGAAAAATCCATTATTAGGAGCCAAAAGAGATGAAGAAATTATTAACCTTTATAATTGTTCTATTGTTTACATTGTCGACCTGCAATTCTGTATCGTTTTGTGCATCTTCTGTTTCCTATTTTTCAAATAACAAAGCACTTGACAGTACTTTTCAGAAATTAGAGAAAGAATTTCTCCATTATAAAAAAGATGAGATAATACCTATTGAAGTGGATGAGGTAATAACAGACTTAAGTCAACAAGAGATAAATAATAATTCAAAGAAAATAACTGATGCTCAGGTTAAAGCAGCTACACAAAAGAAACTTAATGATATAAGGGCTGCGATTGAAATAAAAGAAGAGGAGTTGGGTGGACTCTCCCAACAGGAATATAAAATAATATCAGACCATATTAATCAACAACTGTTATTAGCCAAAGGCAGTTATTTCGGATGGGATTATGACGGGAAATATGTAAGTTTACATTGGAATGCAAATGATGATGAACTTTACAATTTTAAAGGTTTGGTAGGTAACTTTGCAAGAATGGGCAAAGAAAAAGATCAGGTGAGTCAGGCCGATTTGCTTGTTAAGAATAAGATAGTACAGTATTTGAATCAATCTATACAAAGGGGCAATAAAGTAAGTACGAACATACTTAGTCAATTGCCGGACAAGGTTGAGAAACTGTTTGTTGAACAAGAACTCTCAAAAATTGAAGCATCAAAAGCCTTAGCTAGGATTCATTATGAAATATATAATACAGACGATAGAGATTTTGATGCAATTCATTATGATGGATCTACTCCTATAGAAGAAATTGTGGAAGACTATGAAATATCAATAAAATGGACTCGGGAAGCCAGGGAAAAAGAAAAAGAACTAGAGTATTTTGAATACTCTGATGATACTCCTTCTAGTAAAGCAAAAGAATATATAACAAAACAAATAGTTGAAGGTGATTTATCAGAATATTTTACAAGGGGATTTAATAAACCAATAACTCTTGATGAATTGGCAAGGCTATATTTCGAATCTGATGAAGTAAATGAAATAGATGATAAAATAGTAATTGAAAATAATATGATTTCTGATGAAAGTCCTGATTACATAAAAAAAGCATTTATTTATGGAATGATTGATGACGAGAAAGATCTGGAAAAACCACTAACACGACTGGAAGCTGCAAGAAAATTAATTAATGGTGCAACAAATAGCAATGGTTTCAATAATATATTAAGAATATCAGATGCTGCGAAAATTCCCTTTGCTGATCAGCTTATTGTTTCCAGTTGTATTTCAGGCGGAATGAAAACCAGAATAGATAAATTTGAACCACAAAGCATTTATACAAAAGAAGAAGCAATCTTAGATACAGACGTATTAGATTTTTGTAATCTAAGAGGTTACAATATCCCCTTTAGTCTATACGAACCATCAAAAATAATAGTTGGTAAAAATACTATAAATCTGCTTTTTGAAGATAAAGATGAGATTAAAGAGTATATCCAAGATAATTTTGAGGAAACTGTTTTAGACAAAATTAAAATAAGCGGAAGTTATACTAAAATTGATACAGGATGTGCGTTGATAGAATTATTCACACCTGAAAACGGTATCAAATTTACTATAAAAAATGGAACCAAGTTTATAGATTTCGAGGATGAAGTTTATGGACCTGAATTAACCTACAATATTGAGCTTAAAGTAATAAAAAACACTGAAAAAGTGAATATGAATATGCAGGTGGATAACATCCATAAAAAGTTATATGCAAAGCTTGATGCTATCTTAGCAAAAATAATAAAGCCAAGTATGACTCAGGAGCAAAAAGTAAAAGCTATACATGATTTTGTTGTTAAGCATATTACCTATGACAGTAATTATCAAGGTAAACTTTCCAGTGAAAGTGTTATTAGAACCATTGATAAGGGAAGAGGGGTCTGCGGAGACTATTCCATGTTGTTTATGCATTTATGCAGAAGAGCGTCCATTCCCTGCACTTTTGAAGCCGGAGATTTTACCCTTAACCATGCATGGAATGCAGTATTCGTAAATGGTGAATGGAAGTTTGTTGATACAACCTGGGATGATGGAGCTAAGGGAAAAGTATTATATACATACTACCTTAAGGACAGATTTACCTTCATGAAGGACCATACACCATATATGGGCGTACCTGATGAACATTTTTATTCTGACTCTGATATTGATTCTATGAAAATCAAAAACCAGGATGAACTCAGAGCCTATTTGCTTAAGAATTTCCGCTGGGTTGATGGATTTAAACTGACCTTTAGAATGGCTGACAAAAAAATGAAGCCTTTTGTAGGATATCTGTGGGCAACTAAGGAAATACGAAAGATAGAATTAACGTATGATTCAAAGAATAATTTATATACTGTTACTGCAAAAGCAAAAAAGTAAATGGTCTTGAAATTATAAATATTGAGGTGGCTTTCATGGCTACCTTTATTTTTTACGTTAGAAGAAAGGTAAAAATAAATGTTTAGTATCTTAGTAGTTGAAGATGATCGGTCTTTAAGCACGTTGTTTTGTACTGTTTTAGCAAAACACGGTTATTCTTATTATGTGGCAAATGATGGCCTTGAAGCTTGGGACATAATTGAAAAACAATATATTGACATGGTTATATCAGATATAATGATGCCCAATATGGACGGATATGAATTTGTGAAAAGTTTAAGAGATAACGGATACAATATGCCGGTTCTTATGATTACAGCTAAAGACACATTTGAAGACATGAAGAACGGGTTTCGCGTAGGAACTGATGATTATATGATAAAGCCTGTAAATGTAAACGAAATGATTCTCCGTGTTAATGCTTTGCTGAGAAGAGCACAGATTGTTAATGAAAGAAAACTGATTTTTGGAGATATGGAATTGACCTATGACGATTTAACTGTATTTATCAATGGTGAATATATGCTTCTGCCTCAGAAGGAATTCTATATTCTTTACAAGTTGCTCTCTAACCCTAACAAGGCATTTACAAAGCAACAGCTCATGGACGAAATCTGGGGTATGGATACCGAAAGCGATCCCCATACATTGGATGTCCACATTAGCAGATTAAGAGAGCGTTTTAAAGACAATACTCAATTTGAAATTAAAACTATTCGCGGTTTGGGATATAAGGCGGTAAAATATGATATTCAACAATAAAGAAAAGTTTAATATATCCCGTATATTTGCACTTATTATGGCTATTATTATGACTGCATCCATGGCACTTACATTCGTAATTATATATATACTATTGAAATTTAGTTTTGATCCGATTACGGGAGCACTTACATCTTCTTCGTTTATTGCACTTATGTGCATCGCTGTTGGAACCATCATTTCGTCATATGTTTCCAGTAAAATGCTTCGACCCATACTAAAAATAAATGATGCAGCTAAAAAAGTGGCTATGGGGGATTTTTCCGTAAGACTGGAAGAAAAAAGTATAGCCAAAGAAGTGAAACAAATAGCTGAAAACTTCAATATAATGGTTAAGGAACTGTCAAATACTGAAACTTTAAGGAACGATTTTGTAAATAATGTCTCACATGAATTCAAAACCCCCCTTTCTGCAATTGAAGGTTATGCAACTTTATTACAGGATGAAACTTTATCGAGGGAAGAACAAGAAAAATATATTAAATATATATTAGAAAACACAGCAAGGTTAGCAAAACTGACCCAAAACATTCTTTCTTTATCACGGCTTGATAATCAGGAAATTGTTTTACAAAAGGAATATTTTCTACTGGATGAGCAGATAAGACGTGTTCTTTTAAGCTATGAGATTAAATGGGAGGAAAAGAACCTTACAATTGATTTAAATTTAGAAAGGATTATGTTTTACGGAAATCCGCCTCTTCTTTCACAGGTTTGGAGTAATATTATAGAGAATGCAATAAAATTTTCAAATTATAATGGAGTACTAACTATTGACTGTTTGACAAATAATAATAAAGTATACATTACTATAAAGGATAACGGAATCGGAATGGATGACGAAGTAAGAAGACATGCTTTTGATAAATTTTATCAAGGAGAACGTTCACACAATGTAAAGGGAAATGGGCTTGGACTTGCTCTGGTAAAGCGAATTGTAGAGTTATGTGAAGGTACTGTTTCAATAGAAAGTGAAAAAGGCATGGGAACAGCTGTAATGATTTCATTTCCATTGTATTAGTTTTTAAATTTTAATAAATATAGAAAGTTGATAATAAGTTGAATTTAAATTGATAAAATTTAATTTGGAATAATGCACCTGTATTATAGTTACAAATTACTCAAAGGGGAATCTATATGGGAGAATTTTATAAGGTTCGTAATATTACCAATTTAAAGGATTTATTAACACAAAGCTGCACTTTATATAGCGATAAAACTGCATTTTTAATTAAGAATAAAGGTGATAATTATAGCAAAATAAGCTATAACCAGTTTGGTAACGACGTAGAGTATTTTGGTACTGCATTACTTAAACTCGGTCTAAGCGGTTCTTCCATTGCCATTTTAGGAGAGAACCGGTATGAATGGTGTGTATCATATTTATCAGCAGTGAACGGTGTAGGAACTGTTGTACCTTTAGATAAGGAACTACCAACAAATGAAATTACTAATCTTCTTGTAAGATCTGAAGCTACCGCTATAATCTTTTCCGGAAAGTACAGAGATCAAATAAAGATGTTAAAATCAACGATTAATACTGTTAAGATTTATATAGATATGGATTCTCAAACCAATGAAGACGGAATACTTTCGTTCCAAGAATTGTTAAAAGAAGGCAAGCAACTTGTCGAAACTGGTGACAAAAGCTTTGCTTCCGTAGAAATTGATCCGGAGGCTGCAAGGATTTTGATTTTCACTTCAGGTACCACAGATATAGCAAAAGGGGTTATGCTTTCACATCAAAATATTTGTGCGGATATAATGGGGGTGTGCTCTACTGTCCAAGTTAACAGTGATGACAAATCTTTATCTATATTGCCATTGCATCACACCTATGAATGCTCGTTAGGATTTTTAACTTTAATATATAATGGGGCTGCTATATCCTTTAATGAGGGGCTTAGACATATTGCAAAAAACTTAAAAAATGTTAAACCAACTGTAATGATTACAGTACCTTTGTTGATTGAAAATATCTATAAAAAAATACAAGATAAAATTCACAAAAGCAGGACAGTTAAAATAAAATTTGATTTGGCTTTATCTTTAGTAACCATTTTGTCAGTATTTAAAATAAACCTAAGCAGAAAAATATTTAAAGATATCCATGATAGCTTTGGTGGAGAGATGAGGCTGATTATTGTTGGGGCTGCCCCCATAAAACCGGAAGTTTCAAGATTTTTCAGACGAATTGGAATAAAGGTTCTGCAAGGTTATGGATTAACGGAATGTTCACCTCTGGTAGCCGGAAACAGGGATAAAAGCTTTAGGGATAAATCCTGCGGGAAAGCCATTCCCGGTGTCGAAATTAAAATATTGAAACCTGATAAAAATGGGATTGGAGAAATTCTGGTTAAAGGAAAAAACGTAATGCTGGGTTATTTCCGTAACGAAAAAGCTTCTCAAAAATGTTTGTCTAACGGTTGGTTTTATACAGGAGATCTCGGATATATGGACCGTAAAGGCTTCTTGTATATAACAGGTAGGCTTAAAAACGTTATTGTAACCAAAAACGGTAAAAAGATTTTTCCCGAAGAAGTTGAAAATTATATAAATTCAGACCCATTTGTACGGGAATCTTATGTTTGGGGCAAGTATGATGAAAATTCCGGCGATACCGTTGTTTGTGCCCAAATTCTGCCCAATGTAGAAGCAATCTCCGACAAGTTAAATGCTATGAACATATCTAAAGATGAGTTAACGAAAATTTTTAAGAACATTGTAAAAACGGTAAATGGCAAAATGCCGCTTTATAAACATATAAAGGAGTTCTCCTTAAGAGAAAATGAATTTCTTAGAACAACTACTCATAAGATTAAAAGATACGTGGAAGAACAGAAAGAGGGTCTTGCTCAAGTAGAATAATAAAGCAAATTTGAACAGGCTAAACAGAATCATTAACGTGATTTATGGATATTATAAACCTATCACTTTTAAGATTTAAAGAAACAAAAGAGGGGTATTCATAAATGGCCAATAAAAAAGAGCTGTCACAAGA
>JAEZIU010000204.1 GCA_023436485.1 Bacillota bacterium
ATTTTAGAAAAATTTCTTACGAATAAATAAAGCTAAACAGAACAACCATAATTATATTGAAAAGTTTAAATTGTTTTCATGTGGAGGGAGTACTTATAAAATATGGCCAACAACAATCATTTAATTAGTGAACTGTCCAAAAAAGTTGATAATATATCTCTTAAAATGGAGAAGTTAAAATTCGTGGATTACGTTTATTATCTTGAACATCCGAGAAAAATGCTATGGGCCAATTTTGTAAGTGGTCTGGCAAGGGGCTTTGGGATAGCTATTGGGTTTACTATTCTTGGGGCAATTGCCATTTACTTTCTTAATATTATAGTAAAAATAAATCTTCCATACATTGGACAATTTATAAGTGATATAGTGAAGATTGTGCAAAGCAGCAGTAGAAATGTTAGATGACAGATGAACATAGGAGGAATCATATGGACAAGAATCAGCTGTTGCATTACAAAGATAAGCTTTTAACGGAAGCCAAAAGGGCAGATACTGCACTGGGACAAATGAGGGATTTGGACGAGGGGGAAATGAGCAATTATACTCCTTCGGAATTATCAAATTATGATAATCATCCTGCAGAACTGGGGAGCGAGTTGTATACAGTTGAAATGAATCTGGCACTTAAAGTCCACGAACAGACAAAACTTAATGATATTAAGTTGGCTTTGAAAAAAATAGATAACGGAACTTATGGTGTTTGTGAAAATTGCAAAAAGGATATAAATCCAGAAAGACTGGAAGTTATGCCGACTGCGAGGTTTTGCATGGATTGTCAGGAAGATAAGGAAGCAGAAGAGATAAATACGGCGGATCAGCAGTATGGCGAAATTTTTGATAGCCCATTTGGCAGAAAGTACTTGAATAAGCAAGAAGATGATGAGTTCGAGGGCTTGGATCAGTTAAATGATGTTCTAAAATATGGAAGTGCTGATACCCCCCAGGATATGTCAGGATATGCGGATTACGAAGAATTTTATACTAATGAGGTTGATAATCAGGGATATGTTGAAGAGACAGATAAAATATCTAATCAGCAGTACAAGAACCAACTTCCTTGATACCAGACTTCCCACATGAAAATTTCGTGTGGGAAGTTGTATTTTATTAGTGGAGAACAATTAAATGTTGATTTTTAAAATGTAAAACCTTATTATATTTTATAGTTAGGTAAAATATAGTAATTGTGTGGGGTTATATGTTTAATTATAATAAATACCTTTTAATTAGCGATTTAGACGGTACTTTGATAAATTCACAGCATTTCATATCACAGAAGAATTTAAATGCAATTAGCCATTTTACAAAAAACGGAGGAAGCTTTGCAGTTGCAACAGGACGCACAAAGGATAATATCAGGCCCTACATTAGAAATTTGGTTTTAAACGGCCCCTGTATCCTATATAACGGTGGAGGTATATACAGTTTTCAGGAGGAGAGGTTTCTTGGAACGGAATTTCTGGACAGAAGTGCAGTTGAGGAATATATTACTTTTTGTATGAAAAACTATAAAAACATGGCAGTTGAAATATTTACTCCTGAAATGATGTACATAGTAACACCGGAATACATAGTTGATCCATATGTCGAGAGTGAAAAACAGGTGTTCAGCAGAATTACACTTGATGAAGTCATAAAAATGGACTGGATTAAAGTACTTTTATATGACACCCCGGAAAGCCTTCAAAAAGCACAGATTGCACTGGGTGATTTCAATTTGCATGATAAGGTGGACAGTATATTTTCACAGGTTTTTTATCTTGAGCTTATTAAGAAAGGCATTTCAAAGGGGGAGGCTTTGGATAGATTAAAAAATTCACACCAGTACAGTGATAAAACAATTATCGCGGTAGGTGATTATGATAATGATATCGAAATGATAAGGTTAGCCGATGTAGGAATTGCAGTCGGTAATGCCCGGGAATGTGTTAAAGATGCTGCTGATATAGTAACTGTAAGTAATAACGAAAACGCTTTGCATGAAATTATTTATAATATAATACCTTCTCTTTCTAATAAGTAAATTCAAGAAAAATAATTGAACTGGCAGTAATTTAGTGTTATTATATAGAGTGCAAGAAGAAAATTGCATTTTTGCTGGTATAGCACAGTCGGTAGTGCAGCTGATTCGTAATCAGCAGGTCAGCGGTTCGATTCCGCTTACCAGCTCCAAGAAAATCACCTATTCAATACTTAGGTGGTTTTTTTATTATAATAAAAGTCGCTAAAAATCATACGAAATTTTAACGGTAACTAACACGTAAATAACAAGATTTAATTTTATTTATAGTTTATATAATATTGCTATGCAGGACGAATTAACTTTCCTTCCAGACAGACTCATAGAATCATACCTATAACACTTTGTGGCGAGCAATGGTACTTTCAGTATGTTTAATATAATGAAAACTGCAATGTTTTTAGTGAAAGTCATGTCCTAAATGACTATTTCAAAGAAAACATTCAGGTTGGCTTCTTGACGTTGTAAGACAATTTACGCATGTATATTCATACAGACCGATATTGGCTCGGGCCAATATCGGGAGCACCTACCTATTTTTTAATTGATGCATTGAAAGGTGCGGGATTTGGCAATTTTGCTGATAGAATAAGAAATAAATTCATGCTGTTGGCTCAAAAAGGTGGAATAGCTGAAAACTATAATCCGATTACGGGGAACGGTTTATCAGACCCGGCTTTTACCTGGACTTCAGGTATATATTTGCTGTTAATGAGTCATTACTTTAATGTTCAGAGTGTTTAAAATGAAAAAATATCTTTTTAAGTGTATTCCAAAAAGTTAAGATCAATTGATAAAAAAAATGTTGTATATGGTATAATTCTAGGTGTAATCCTTTATATTGCATTTTTGCTTCAAACTGCCGGGCTTGTTTACAAGGAAGGCATTAGATTACCTCATAAAGCTAGTTCATACCGAAATTGGATTCATAGGGGGAATAGATAGGGACTATGAAGGAAATGTATGGCCAGATGAAAGACGGGAGGTATTTGAGAAATACCTGACCAAGCAGGGCTTATTCATCGAGGATTATGTTAAAATTGGAGGCTTTAATCCAAAGGATGGATATCAGCTGATGGAAAATTTATTAGAGGATAAAAACAAACCGTCAGCAGTATTTGTAGGAAGTGATACACTCGCAATTGGATGTTACAAGGCTTGTCACGAACTAGGTCTTTCTATACCGGAAGATATAAGTATAATCGGGTTTAATGATGTGTCCCAGGCGAGATACATGGTGCCGCCACTTACAACTGTGAGACTCTATACAGATTATATGGGAGAAGCTGTGGTTGAACTTGTTGAAGAAAAAATGCGTAATTCACGCGAACTGGGCAAAAAGGTTGTTATTCCGACTAAGATCATCGTACGTGAAAGCACATCAGTGAAAAAGTAGGCCTTAACGGTGGTCAGTATTTCTGGGCAGGAATCCTTATTCCACCTCTGTGTCTTCTTCAAGCTGTCTTCAATAGGACAGCCCATATTTATCGCCAGAATAGAGCTTAATTCTTACTCTTGATGAAATTTCTGGAACATTATTCTTAATTGCATTTATTTTATGGCTAATTAAAGGGGAAAGAGCAATAATTTGACATAATGTGTTTATCCTATTATCCTATATGGCAAGGAACTATTGAGGACTCTAAAAATAATATGATAATGGGATAATTACTGTGGAGACTGCTTTACTCTGGTCATTGGATGTATTCAGGATACATGGGGGAATTTAATAATCATAATTAATTGAAGGGCGGAATGTACAGTGGTTGATCCAGCTTGCGAAATTGAAAGATTGCTTCAGTTTGGGAGAAAGCATGGCTTAATTGATAATTTAGATACTATAATTGCTAGAAATCAGTTATTGGGCTTATTAAATCTCAAAGAACCGTATTTTGGAGAAGTTCTTGAAGAAGAACTTGAGTATCCCACTGAAATATTAGATGGACTTGTGAAATATGCAGGCGAAGAAGGTCTCTTTGATAAGGATATAGATGCCTTAAAGGAACTGTTCGATACGAAAATAATGGGGCTTATTATGCCACGAGAGTCAGAGATTGTTAGAAAATTTAATGAGTTGGCTCAAAAGGAATCTATAAAGGCTGCAACGGATTATTTCTATAATCTCTGTATAGCATCAAACTATATCAGAACTGCACAAATTGCAAAGAATATTAAGTGGTGTACTAATTCCAAATATGGAGACCTTGAGATAACGATAAACCTGACAAAGCCAGAAAAGGACCCGAAAACAATTGCAATGGAAAGGCTTCAGCCACGGGCAAACTATCCTAAATGTATGCTTTGTGTTGAAAATATCGGCTATTCAGGACGAATAAACTTTCCTGCCAGACAGACTCATAGAATCATACCTATAACACTTTGTGGCGAGCAATGGTACTTTCAGTATTCACCTTATGTTTATTATAATGAACACTGCATTGTCTTTAGTGAAAGTCATGTTCCAATGACTATTTCAAAGAAAACATTCAGTTGGCTTCTCGACTTTGTAAGACAATTTCCACATTACCTTTGCGGCTCAAATGCTGATCTGCCCATAGTTGGGGGATCAATTCTAAGCCATAACCATTTTCAAGGCGGAAATTACTTATTCCCAATGCAAAAAGCCCCTATTATCAAAAGTTATAGGCTTGAAACATTTAAGAATGTCAAAATCGGCATAGTTAAATGGCCGTTGTCAGTTATACGTGCTACTAGCGATGATATAAATGAGCTGGTTGAATTCTCAGATTATATTCTCACCAAGTGGAGAGGTTATAGCGATGAAAGTGTTGACGTGCTTGCATATTCAAAAACAGAAAACGGCTGTATCCCGCATAATACGATTACTCCTATAGCAAGAAGGAACGAGGAAGGAAAATATGAAATGGATCTGGTACTCCGTAATAACAGGACTACTGAGGAGTTTCCGGATGGTATCTTCCATCCTCACAAGGAAATACACCATATTAAGAAGGAAAATATCGGACTTATTGAGGTTATGGGACTTGCAATTCTACCGGGCAGACTTAAGAATGAAATGGAGCAGGTAAAACAAATTCTGTGTGGAAACTCAGAAATAGATGGAATATACTATGAGGACAGTATATTATACAAACATAAAGAATGGGTTGATGAGCTTGTTTCAAAGTATGGAATTAATTTGACGCAAGAGAACGCTGATGACATTATAAAGCTTGAAATTGGCAAAAAGTTTGAAACTTGCTTAGAGCATACAGGCGTATTCAAACAGACTGATGCAGGTCTTGCAGCCTTTGAAGCATTTATGAAATCTGTTGAATGCAATATAGAGAGGTGTAGTGAAAATGCATAAGAACTATGATGAGTTAAAGAAAAAATTCTGTGAGATATATGGTGGAAGCGAGGAAGAACTGAGGATTTTCTCAGGACCGGGTAGGGTAAACCTGATAGGAGAGCATATTGATTATTGCGGAGGATATGTTTTTCCTGCAGCTCTGAGCCTTGATTCAACTGTAATAGCAAGAGTGAACAATGATAACACCTTAAGACTTGCGGCTACAGACCTGCCGGAGAGAGTTCACGTAAAGCTGGATAACATTGAAAGTGCAAAGAGCCTCAAATGGGGTAATTATCAGGCTGGTGTAGCATATGAACTTCAAAATGCAGGCTATAAGCTGGTGGGTGTTGATATGCTTTTTCACGATACTGTTCCTTTGGGCTCAGGATTGTCTTCATCAGCAGCAATAGAGCTTGCAACAGCAGTTACTCTTGTAACCTTGGGCAATGAGGCACACGGAATATCAAAGCCGATTGATCTCGTTGAAATGGCTATACTGGGGCAAAAGACTGAAAACGAATTCTGTGGTGTAAACTGTGGAATAATGGATCAGTTTGCTTCTGCAATGGGAAAAAAGGATCACGCTATTTTACTGGATTGCGCAACTCTTAAATATGATTATCTGCCGCTAAAATTAGATGGATATAAGATAGTGCTTGGGAATACAAAGAAAAAGCGTGCACTTGGAGAATCAAAATATAACGAGAGAGTACAAGAGTGCGAAGAGGGTTTGAAGGTATTACAGCAGTATATGCCTGATAAAAAGAATCTTTGCTCAATAAGCAGAAAAGAATTTGAACAGTACAAAGATAATATTAAAAATGAAGTAGTACAAAGAAGAGTTACGCATGTTATTAATGAGAATGACAGGGTTTTAAGGGCGATTGATGCTTTAAAGAAGAATGATATTGAAGAATTTGGAAGACTTCTAGTAGAAGCAAACGATTCTATCAGAGACCTTTATGAAGTCACAGGTAAAGAACTTGATATAATGACCTCCGAGGCAATGAAGGTTGAAGGGGTTATAGGTTCAAGAATGACTGGGGCAGGTTTTGGCGGATGTACTGTTAATATAGTTCCTGAAGAAAAGGTTGAACTGTTTATTGAAAAGGTTGGCAGAAATTATAAAGAGCAGACAGGTATTGCTCCTGAGTTCTATGTCAGTGAAATAAGTGATGGTGCAAGGGAAATAAAGCTGTAAAAAGCATTATTGCGATAAGACAAATCCCATTAATACTTATGGAGAAACCAAGCTGGCAGTTGAAAAAATACTTAAATGGGCTGATGGGGCATACGGAATAAAGCATGCAGTGTTAAGGTACTTTAATGCATGTGGAGCACACATAAGTGGTAAAATCGGTGAAGCACACTCGCCAGAATCTCATCTTATTCCTATAATTTTGCAAGTGGCTCAAGGTAAAAGAGAGGAAATAAAGCTGTTCGGAAATGACTACAATACTCCTGACGGAACCTGTGTCAGAGATTACATTCATGTTTCCGATCTTGCACAGGCTCATGTTTTGGCACTTCAAAATCTGAGAAAAGGTGCTGACAGCAATGTATTCAACCTTGGAAATGGAAAAGGCTTCTCAAACAGAGAAGTGGTTGAAGTAGCAAGAGCTGTTACGGGAAAGGTAATTAAGGCGACTGATGCACCAAGAAGACCTGGAGATCCTGATATCTTGGTGGCTTCTGCTGAAAAGGCTATAAATATACTTGGATGGAAGCCTAAATATAATGACCTGAATAAAATAATTGAAACTGCTTGGAACTGGCATGGGACTCATCCGAATGGGTATGGGGACTAATTTCAGGGTATATTGAGCAGGTTGGAGCAACAGTCCCTTTTGCGTCTGCTTGGAATTGGTGGTGTGCGTCTACCCGAACTGAAAATTTATAGTTTAAACATATTTACGGTATTTACTATTTTATTCAATACTTCTGAGGTTTGAACTCTTACATTCTCTATCTCTTTTGCCAATATTCCCAGTTCATCGTGTCTTTCTAATAGTTTCTTGTCTATAGTATAAGAATTGTCTGAAATTTTAATACCTAATGTTAATCTTGATTATTGTTATTACATCAATTATATTCTTTTTTTTTGAGAAGAAGTTATCAATGCTAGTGCATCATTAGCCATTATATCGCATCCAACTGCTCCTATTACATCTCCTAGTCTGTAAAGTTTTTTCCACAAATTACATCTGATCCATCAATAATATATTTATAGCTACCTTCACTATTTCTAACCCATATAATATACCAAGTTTTGTTTGATAAAATTTCAAGGTTATCTTCAAAGAATTGAAGACAGATACAATGTTTTGAAAACAATAAATAGGGGTATATTTAGTTTTACCTACGAGTTAATTTTTTTAAGTTTTAACTCACAATTTTAATATAAAAAGAGGTGCTATATGAATAATTATACTGAAAAGTTCATGCAAATATTAGAAAGCGAAAATAAAGAAGAAGCAGTTGAGTTTGCAATCGGGCTTATCAAAAATGGAACAATTGATATTATTGAATTATACTCAGATATTTTAAAACCTGCTTTAAACAATATGCAGTGCTTACTTGCAGACAAGGATATATGCATTTGGAAAGAACATGTTCACACAGCAATTGTCAGAACAATAGTTGAATGCTGCTATCCATATGTTATAGCGAAAAGAAATAAGGAATGTACTATTAAAAATGGGAAGGTCATTATTGTATGTCCTCCTGAGGAATATCATGATCTTGGAGCAAGAATGATAACAGATTATTTCACTATATGCGGATATGATGCGATTTTTGTAGGAAATAACACACCCTATGATGATTTTTATAATGCTGCTGATAAAATTAATCCAGATATAATTGCAATAAGTGTTAGTAATTATTATAACCTTGTTATTACAAAGAAGATAATTGAAGATTTACGTAAGAAAATAAACAAAAAAACCAAAATAATTGTTGGCGGTTATGCATTTTCAAGAGACAGCAAAAATACAGCGATTGTGGGAGCAGATTATTATACAGATACTTTTGAGGATATAAAAAGAGTTGTGGAAAAGGAGATGAACAGATGAAGCTGAATTTTAGCATTGCAAAAAGATTTTTAAAATCAAATATATCTCAGACTTTAATTATTATACTTGGTATTGGAATAGGCATTTCTGTTCAGATTTTTATAGGCTCACTTATTCAAGGGCTCCAAAAAGGACTTGTTGAAAAAACTATCGGAAGTTCGTCTCAGATTACATTACAATCAACTTCTGAGGATAAGCATATTTCTGGCTACTCAGACCTTATGAAAACAGTACTAAAGGCCGACTCAAGGGTTAAATATATCTCACCTGTTTATGATAATGCGGCACTTATGGAATATGAAGGAAAAACCCAGTCACTTTTAGTTAGAGGGTTTGATTTTTCAAAAGCTGATAAGATATACAAAATTTCTGATTCAATTGTTGAAGGATCTATGCCAGCCAATTCAAATGAAGTGATACTTGGCAAAAATGTCATAGAGGAATATGGATTTAAAGTTGGAGATAACATTAATATAATCTTGCCTGACAAAACAACAAAGAAATGTAAAATAACAGGGTTTTTTGATTTGAAAGTTGCACAAATAAACAACAGCTGGTGTATTACAACCCTTTCATCTTCCCAGGAGCTATTCAATGTAAAGGATGTGGTTACTTCAATTGATATGCAAGTTGGGGATAATGTGTTTTCCTCAGACAAAATAGCCGCAAATATTTCATCAATAATCGGTAAAGGTGCTTATAAAATTACTGATTGGAAGGCACAAAATGAACAGCTTTTGAGCGGTCTTCAGGGCCAAAGTGTTTCAAGCCTTATGATTCAGATATTTGTCATGCTTTCCGTGGTTCTAGGAATTGCAAGCGTACTTGCAATAACGGTTATGCAGAAATCAAAGCAGATAGGGATATTAAAAGCTATGGGCATAAAAAATAGAGATTCAAGTTTTATTTTTATTTTTGAGGGCCTTATCCTAGGTGCTTTTGGAGCAGCGGTAGGAATCCTCTTAGGGCTTGGATTATCAGCAGCATTCACAGCTTTTGCACTTAACCCTGATGGAACACCTGTTGTTGAATTATATATCGATAAGAATTTTATCGCCCTTTCGGGGTTAATTGCTATTCTCTCATGTGTTTTTGCTTCGTTTATACCTGCAAGAAAATCATCCAAACTTAATCCTATTGATATCATCAGAAATAATTAAGAGGAGGTTGAATATGAACAATATACTTGAACTTAAAAACGTAAATAAGATATATGGAACTGCTGTAAAAAATCAGGTATTGACAGACATAAATATTAGCTTTGAAAAGGGAACATTTAACTCTATAATTGGACAGTCCGGAAGTGGAAAAAGTACACTTATGAATATAATGGGAACCCTTGACACACCCACAAGGGGAGAAGTTATACTTGCTGGTGTTGATACTGCAAAGGCTTCAAAAGACAGACTTGCTGAGATAAGAAACAAAAGTGTAGGCTTTGTCTTTCAGTTTCATTATCTTCTTCCTGAATTTACAGCTCTTGAAAATGTACTTATGCCGTACAGAATTGGAGGAGGCAAAGTTACAAAACAAATAGTCGACAAGGCAAAAGAATACTTATCCCTTGTTGGTTTGGAAAAAGTAATAAATAATAATGCTACAAAAATGTCAGGAGGTCAACAGCAAAGGACTGCAATAGCCAGAGCAATTCTGAATAATCCTGATATTATTCTTGCTGACGAACCGACAGGCAATCTTGATTCCGAGTCAACCGAAACAGTATATAATCTTTTAAGAGGAATAAACGAGAGATTTGGAACTACTTTTATTATAATAACTCATGACAGACATATTGCCGAAAAAACTGACAGAATCATTGAAATTACAGATGGCAAAATCAATATGGATATCAGAAAGTAATAACGGGATAAGGAAGGCAAACCAATTGTTACAGTAAGCTTAATCCTATGCATAGTGAATTGTTAAGAAGTAAATAAATGATAAATATGGTTGACATTTTAGGGGTCAAAGTTTATAATAACCAATGCATGAGGGAGCTTAGCTCAGCTGGGAGAGCATCTGCCTTACAAGCAGAGGGTCATAGGTTCGAGCCCTATAGTTCCCACCA
>JAEZIU010000262.1 GCA_023436485.1 Bacillota bacterium
AACGCTGAGTTAGGGATGCTTAAGGTCAATTAATGTACCTTGAAATATGAATAACTGGGAGGATGATTTAATGTTACACCCAAAGATGCGGCATGTCTACATTGGTTGCGACGTGCATAAACACCAACACACAGCAGTTTTAATTGATTGTTTTAGTGAAAAACTTGGTGAAATTACATTTCCAAATAAAAAGCAGGACTTTTCAAAGTTGATAAGTTTTGTTAAAAAGCTTACACCACAAGGAATTACACCAGTTTTTGCTCTGGAAGATGTACTGGGAAATGGGAGGGAATTGGCAATATTTCTATTGAAAAAGAATTATATAGTCAAATATGTAAACCCTTCATTGTCACAATCGGAGAGAAAAAACCAAGCCAACATAAATAAATCCGACAGCATAGACAGTCAATGTGTGGCAAACGTTCTTTTAAATAAGCTCGATTCCTTGCCGGATGCAGCACCAAACGACTTGCATTGGGCATTAAATGAGCTTGTAACAAAGAGAAATACACTGGTTAAAAACAACGTTGTCCTAAAGAATCAAATCCATACATATCTAAGCCATCACTACCCAAATTATAAGAATTTTTTCTTCTCACTGGATAGCAAAACGGCACTGGAATTTTTCAAAGAGTTTCCGTCCCCGTCAAAATTAATGGGAACCACCCTTCAAGAACTCACAGCCTTTCTAAGTGAAAAAAGCCATCATAACTGTTCTGAGAAAAAAGCACTTCAAATACTTGAGTATGTTGAGAAAGATGGAGATACAATAAATGAATTTCAGGACCTAAGGGACTTTATAGTCACATCATCAATTAAGCAAATCAATGATAATATGACCATTATTGCAAGCATTGAAGAAAATATGAAAAAACTTATTCCCCAATTTGGATACAAGCTTGAAAGTATGAAAGGTATAAATACAGTGACAGCAGCCGGAATAATAGCTGAAATTGGTGATATATCAAGGTTTTCCAACGCTGATGCTCTTGCTGCTTATGCTGGAATAAGCCCAATGCGATATTCTACAGGCCAGACAAACAAGAATTTCAGCAACAAGCTGGGTAACAGGAATCTATATCAAATATTCTTCCAAATAGCTGTCTCGGTGCTTAGTAGTCCCAAAGAAAAGCCTACAAATTCATACTTTTATGAATATTATAAAAAGAAACTGTCTGAAGGAAAAACGAAAAAACAGTCAATCAAATGTATCATGAGAAAGCTTGTTAATATTGTGTATAGGATGATGCGGGATAAGTCAGAATATCGAGAACCAGTCATTCCAATGGAATAATTGAAATGATATAATAAATAGCATCCAGCAAAAGGATGCTATTTGAACTATTTATTCAGGAGGTATTCATGCTAAAACTTAAAAGTACCAAATTTATAATAGTAATTGCTCTATTGTTGCCATTGTGTATTATTGTAGCATTATTTATGTCCAGAAATAATAACAATGTGAATTTAAAATCATATTCTACTTTTTCAACACAAGATTGGAGCAACAATCGTGAATATCGTAGTAACATGCTGGATGATTTATTTTTAAAGCATAAACTCATAGGAATTTCAAAAGACAATATTATAACTTTGCTGGGTAAACCTGAATATGTTTATAGTGACTTTTCTTGTGGATATTATGTAGGTCATGATATTGCAGATCCAATTGTTTTAGATATTGAGTTTGATAATACTGATATTGCAGTCAAATATTATGTAAGTCAAAAATAACTGGAAATATGGAAAGCCATTAAGGAATATCAGAGGGCCAAAGGAATATCAATCAATTGTGAAATTTATAAATGCCCTTTTTATCTACTAAAATTTTTGTTAAAATTATGGCTGTCAGGTTATAAACTGAAAATCAAATAGAACATAGGTAGATTTGATTTTTAAAAAATTGGACTTGTCACATTAACAGTTGGCTGAATTAGGAGGAAATTTTGGATAAAAACAATAAATATAAAATGGATAGTGATAATTGGAAACAAAAATTTCTTGGAGATAGGAATTTGCCCCTCGAGGAAAGACTTCAATATAATCAATTTTTCAATAAGAATGTTACAGTTATTCAAAATAATGAAGAAAAAATGTCCGATGTTTTATTGAAATTTGGCTCTGCCTTGATAAAAGGAAATGAAAATGTTCAAGAGCTAGATAAAATTGTCGGTTTTTTAATGATGACGTGGAATATCTCATCTATTTCACCTTTAGATGAAAGAAAAAATGCAATTCGCAGCTTAGTTGCATTATATTTAAATGACTTTGGAAAAGGTTTAGTCGGAACTGAGACTATAATTGAATCTCTTTTTAAAAAAAGAGAAAAAGAATTTTCCCATATTAAAAAGCTTATTGTTGATTATGATATAAACTTTAAAAACGGACAACCTTCGTTGAAAGTTATCTCTGCACCTATGACAAAAGATTCATAGAACATAGTATTAATTGACTTTACTTTGTTAACAGTGCCACGATGTTCTGGAAACCAGCAGATAATATCAGGGGTGGAGGATATACCTGTTTTTACATGATTTAGGGGTAAAGTAAAATGAAAAATATTATTTATAAAGTACCGATAATACTAAGTCTTATAAATTTGTTTGGTTATTTAATGTATCATCTTTACGACTATTTTATGGTTGGAGTGATTAAAGACTTTCTAAATATAGTTTGTTATATATTTCATCCTACTTATATGATCTTATTTTCAGGCTTAGTGTCAGTTATTGCAATTATAATAACTATAACCTTTATATCTATGAAGGCTATATCTGTTATTAATATTATTGTTTCGATTGTTTTAAATTTAGCCTATGCAATTCTGTATATACATTGGTTTATTTTCAGTGCATAGTATAACAGTAATGAGTGTTGAAACCAGCAGAGAATATCAATATTCTGTGCTGTAGTCTATGTCATGTTACAATAATCAATAATTAATTACATTTCGTCGCATTAAAATATTAGTTGCCATTTACTTTATTTTCTGCAAAGTTCCTTAAAATAACTATCAGGGACAGGAAGGGAATACGATAATATCTTTATCGCATTCCCTTCCTGCTCTGGCTCTGCAAATCACTGCAAAGACACTTGGCAAGCCGTATCAGAGGGACTTACAAAAGCTTTTTACAGCAATTTGATTTTATACAAGGAAATAATTGACATATCAATGGA
>JAEZIU010000332.1 GCA_023436485.1 Bacillota bacterium
AATTTATTGCAGGAGGGTTTTTATGGTTAATGTAGCTATTCTAGGTTACGGAGTTGTTGGCTCCGGTGTTGCAGAGGTTATTAAGAAAAATAGTGAAAGCATAAGACAGCGTGCAGGAACAGACATAAAAGTAAAGTGGATATTGGATGTAAGAGATTTTCCTGATAGTCCTGACAAGGATGTTCTTACCAAAAATGCAGATGACGTTTTCAATGACAGTGAAGTAAGTATTGTAGTAGAAACCATAGGAGGGGCAAGGATTGCCCATGACTTTACAAAAAGGGCTCTTATGTCAGGTAAAAGTGTTGTAACTTCCAACAAGGAGCTTGTTGCAACCCATGGACCTGAGTTGCTGCAAATGGCAAAGGATAATGGCGTTAGCTATCTGTTTGAAGCGAGTGTCGGAGGCGGTATTCCTATAATACGTCCTTTGAACCAATGTCTGGCAGCAAACGAGATAAACGGTATAACAGGGATACTCAATGGAACTACAAATTATATACTTACACAAATGAGAAAAGAAGGCAAAAGCTTCGAAACTGCACTCAAGGAAGCTCAGCAGAACGGCTATGCGGAGCAGAATCCTACGGCTGATGTTGAAGGCCACGATGCCTGCAGGAAAATTGCTATTTTATCATCTATTGCATATAATGAATTTGTTGATTGTGAAAACATATACACTGAAGGCATAACAAAAATAACTGTTGACGACATGAAATATGCCGATGCCATAGACGGGGTTATAAAGTTAATCGCCGTTAGCAAAAAGTCCAACGGTAGAATATTTGCACGTGTTTCACCTGCCATAATACCTAACGAACATCCTCTTTCAAACGTTGAAGATGTTTTTAATGCCATTGTTGTTAATGGCGATGCTGTAGGAGATGCAATGTTCTATGGAAGAGGGGCCGGAAAATTGCCTACTGCAAGTGCCGTTGTAGCCGATGTGATAGATATAGCAAAACATCCGGGCTTTGGTACAGCAGGTGTGTGGGTGAGAACTCAGGGAAATAACATACTTCCCGTGGAACAAAGCACTACAAAATTTCTGGTCAGGGTTAAGGCTGGAAATATTGCAGATGCAAAGAAGCATGTTTCTTCAATATTCGGAGAAACTGAATTTATAGAATTACATTCCAAAGTAAAAGACAATGAATTTGCATTTGTAAGTGGTAAAATAGAAGAAAGCCAATTCAACACAAAGCTTGACAAACTTGAATCTGCACCGGACATAACAGTATTAAACAGAATAAGGATTGAAGAATAGATGAGAATTTCAACTAAAAAATTAGTACTTTGTGCATTAATGACGGCAATCGTTTTTTTAATTACTTTTGCTCCGTTTTTGCAAGTACCCAGTCCTATATCTCAGGGCTATTATAATGTTGGTGACACAGCTGTAATGATAGCAGCTGTTTTACTTGGAAGAAGGTTTGGTTTTGTAGCCGGGGCGTTTGGGTCGGCTTTGGCTGATCTTGCTCACGGGTCATTCATTTTTATACCTATAACATTTATTGTTAAAGGCATCGAGGGTTATATAGTAGGTGCGATTGCTCGGAAAAAAGGTGAACACGAGCCATCTACCCTTAGAAAAACCCTTGCTGTATCAATTGGAGCTTTAGAAATGGTTTTAGGGTACTTTATATTTGAACTTGTATTTCTAAGGATGGTTGACAAATCCTTATCAGTTATTGCTGTAATTGCTGACTTGCCGGGAAATCTGATTCAGGGAGCTCTAAGTGCAGTACTTGCAATGATTTTTCTAACTGTATTATACAGGACAAAGGCGGTTAAAAACTTATTACGATAAAAAAGAAAGCCGGAAGATTAATAAATCTCCGGCTTTTATGCTATCATTTAATTTTTTAATACATCAGCATCTATTTCACAAAGGTCTTTAGTAACCAATCTTACTGCAATATCCGTTTTTTGGGGCAGCCCGGCTTTTGGAATGCTAATTATCTGTACTCCTTTTCTACAGGGAGTACCTGTTACAATTATATTATTTTCAAACAAATGTACAGAATCCACAGAGAAATTCCTTATAAAAAGTCCTGCATTCTTTTTGCTTATGGCAGGACTCTTCTCAAAAAAGCCCAGTTCTCCGTACAAGTCACTTACGACATCAGAGTCCGAAGGAAGTACAAAAATTTCTTTCATATTAAGATAGATTTTTCTGGGAACATAGCACCATTCAATGTCGTAATTTTTCTTCCATACAGGATGGTAGACCGGATTCTTATACATTAAGTTACTGTAAAGTACCTTATGTGCAACAGGCTTTGAGCTGTTAAATGACTCTTCCAAATCTATGTTTGTATCAAGGACATCAGATGTCTGATAGCCTCCGTTTTGCTGAAAATAGATTTCTTGTGAGGAATTTGAAATATAGTGTGTCAATTCCTGACGCAACCGAACATTTTGTTTGGATAGATTTGAGTTGTTTTCTGAAGATGTTAAGATAGTATCATCATCTGTACCGTAATCTTCCGTTGCCTTCTCAATATTACCAAAAACTACATTTTGGTAATCCAATTCATAGCCCGCCGGAGTGCATAACTGTACAGTAATATTATCATAATTATTGATATCATCCTTTTTAACAGAAATTATCCGAACCCCCCTTTTTGTAGGTTTTCCTGAAAAAACAATTTTATTGCTATATTGAGCTGCACTCTCTAAATCAAAATCGTAAATAAGAAAGTTTATATAGTTTTCGTTATCAATGGATATGTTAGGGTAAAATCCCAACTCACCTTCAATATCAAAAATATGTGCTAAATTCCCTGAATAAGTAAACAAATTATGTCTTGCATAAATTATTTTTCTTGGAAGATATAGCCATCCGCGGTAATAAGCTTGTCTCCATGAATTAACATATATCGGCCTTTGGTAGTCTTCATCGGAATAAATGGTATTATAAGAAAGTGAGTTTCCGGAATTAAGTATGTTTGCGGGCTGAATATCTTTAGTATCAGACGCATTTTTTGTAACACTTGTATTCCTGAAATCATCCTCATAGAGAATTTTATTATCTGCTGGAACAATGGAAGACAAAATTTCTTTCAGTCGCTTATTCTCACTTTGAGGACCGGAAATGGACTGTGGCTTTACCGGAATGTCTTTAGTGGCTGTTTTTGGAAATTCCAGCATAGTGATACCAGCAGCAGAGAGTATAATAAATATAATAGAAATAGCCAGTATTGTAAGTTTTTGTTTATTGGTAATCATAATAAGCCGATTCATATATTCCTCCTTTTAAACTTTAGTAAATCCGCTTGTCACAATATATAGTTATTCATTAACCCGCAATTATAGAATTGGAACAATGTAGAAAAGCGTAGTTTTGTAGAACCTTGACTGATTTATAAAAAGCTGTTATTGTATCTTTATAACGCATCAATTCAGAGATAATTTTTTGACTGTAGAAAAATTTTCTTGCCTTAACTGCGTTTCAGAGAGGGGAGATATGTGCTCGCCGCCTGGAACAAAACGGCATCTGCCATCTGTAGAGGTGGGAGACATTATTGCATCGTTATAAATAAATTATAAAGAAATATTATTTGCTTTTATAATGTTAGGAGTTTTAACTATGAATTCCAAGTTAAGGGATGAACATACGGACAGTTTATTTGATGCAATTTTACTTTTAAAGGATAGAGAAGAATGTTATAATTTCTTTGAAGATCTTTGCACTATTGCAGAACTTAAAGCTTTGGCACAAAGGCTTCAGGTAGCAAAAATGTTAAGGGAAAAGAGAACGTATACCGAGATTTGTGAACAAACCGGTGCCAGTACAGCTACCATAAGCAGGGTTAACAGATGTCTTGTTTACGGTGCTGACGGGTATAATACCGTACTAGATAGATTGCAAGAGAAAGATGGGTAAATGAATGTTTAGGAAGCTATTTTTAAGTATAATCATATTATCAGCATTGGCCTCAGAAAATGGGGTTTATAATGCTGCTGATTTTTTCGACTTATACTTGGTAAATCTTACACATTTTAATATGATTCAGGAAAGCAGAAGTGCTATTTCTGTTTTAGAATCACAAAAAGAGGACTCTTTAAGTAGAAAAGGAAAACCTCTTTCATTTTTTAAGGCAATTTCTGAAGATGCCTTAAAAAGAGAAATGCCAAATAATAACAGACATGGGGAACTTGCGTTGCTGATGTCTGTTTCTATTGCAATTATAAGTCTTTTAGTATTTGTTTATTTTAATTCAAATATAAATAAAACTATTTTTTCAAAAAGAGCCTTAATCAGCCGATCTGATTCCTCACCGCCTATTTTCTGCTAATTTTGTAATATCCCAAAATTATGGGGTTATTTTCGTGTAGCCAATTTTGATATTAAAAAATACAGGGTAATAAGTCTGTGTTTTTATAGCTTAAAAATTTATACCCTTGCGGGTCATGGAGGTTTATAGATATGGTTAAAAATTTTATAGAAAAAATTATTGGGTCATACAGTGATAGGGAATTAAAAAGAATATATCCGATTGTTGATAAAGTCGAAGCATGTGAGCCTGAAATACAAAAATTAACAGATACCGAGCTTAAAGCAAAAACACCTGAGTTCAAGGAACGTCTTGAAAAAGGTGAGACACTGGATGACATTTTACCTGAAGCATTTGCCGTTGTCCGTGAGGCTTCTAAAAGAGTTTTGGGTATGAGGCACTTCAGAGTTCAGCTCATAGGCGGTCTTGTACTGCATCAGGGCAGAATTTCAGAAATGAAAACCGGTGAAGGTAAGACTCTTGTTGCAACATTACCTGTATATCTGAATGCTCTTTCCGGAAAGGGAGTTCATGTAGTTACCGTAAATGATTACCTCGCAAGGCGTGATAGTGAGTGGATGGGGAAAATATATAACTTCCTGGGAATGACTGTAGGCCTGATAGTACATGATATGGAGAACGAGGATAGACGTGCAGCATACAACTGTGACATAACTTATTGTACAAATAATGAATTGGGTTTTGACTATTTGAGAGATAACATGGTCATCTACAAAGAAGACAGGGTTCAGAGAGACTTGAACTATGCAATAGTGGATGAAGTTGACTCAATCCTCATAGATGAAGCCAGAACACCTCTTATTATTTCAGGTATGGGTGACAAATCTACTGATTTATACAAAAGGGCAAATTCCTTTGCAACAAAATTAAGAGCAAAGGTTATTACCCAAATGGATGACAAGGTTGACGCTGATGAAGTATTTGACGAAGATTACATTGTAGATGAAAAGGCACATACAACTGTAATCACAGCAAATGGTATCAAAAAGGCAGAGCAGTATTTTGGAATAGAGAATCTGTCCGACCCTGAAAATATGACAATTTCACATCATGTTAATCAGGCATTGAAAGCACATGGTCTAATGAAAAGAGATAAGGACTACGTTGTTAATGACGGAGAGGTTATCATAGTAGATGAATTTACAGGAAGGCTTATGAATGGAAGACGTTACAGCGACGGTCTCCATCAGGCGATAGAAGCAAAAGAAGGCGTAAAGGTAGAAAGAGAAAGTAAAACACTTGCAACCATTACATTCCAGAACTACTTCAGAATGTACACCAAGTTGGCGGGTATGACTGGTACAGCTCAGACTGAGGAAGATGAATTTAATACAATATATAAATTGGACGTAATTATAATTCCAACAAATAGGGAAATGGCAAGAAAAGACCATCCTGATGTTGTTTACAAGAACGAGGTTGGTAAATTCAATGCAGTTATTGAAGATATAGTACAGTGCTATGAAAAAGGTCAGCCGGTACTTATAGGTACAATATCAATTGAAAAATCCGAATTCCTAAGTACTATGCTGAAAAGAAGGGGTATCCCCCATCAGGTATTGAATGCAAAGTATCATGATAAAGAAGCTGAGATTATAGCTCAAGCAGGTAAGTTTGGTGCAGTGACAATTGCAACGAACATGGCAGGTAGAGGTACTGATATTGTCCTTGGCGGTAACGCTGAGTATATGGCAAAGCAGGAAATGCGTAAGATGGGCTATGATGAGGAACTGATAAGTGCATCAACCAGTTATAATGAAACGACAGATGAACTTATTCTTGAGGCCAGAGAGCAATTCAAAAAGAATAATGATAAATTTAAGGCTGTTATAAATGTTGAAAGAGAAAAGGTTGTTGAGGCAGGCGGATTGCACATTATTGGTACTGAGAGACATGAATCAAGACGTATAGATAACCAGTTGAGAGGACGTGCAGGCCGTCAGGGAGATGCTGGTTCATCAAGATTTTATATCTCACTTGAAGACGACTTAATGAGACTTTTTGGCTCAGAGAGATTAACCAACATAGTAAATGCACTTGGACTTGAGGACGATCAACCTATTGAACACAGAATGCTTTCAAATGCAATTGAGAATGCCCAAAAGAAGGTTGAAGGAAGAAACTTTGATGTACGTAAGAGAGTTCTACAGTATGATGACGTAATGAACAAGCA
>JAEZIU010000348.1 GCA_023436485.1 Bacillota bacterium
TGCAGCTGTCCCCATTTTCTCCCTAAGGGTTCTGTCTTCTATAAGAATTGACAGGTACTTTACCCATTCATCCTCATTTGATGCTATAAAGCCTGTAGTGCCTTGAACTGTAATTTCCTCATTGGCAGGCTCAGGCGAAGCTATGGTAGGTATTCCCGACGCCATATATTGAACAAGTTTAAAACCACATTTCCCCTTCTCCCATATTGTATCCAATAGAGGCATTATACCTATATCCGATTCGTGAAGAAGCTTAAACTCCGTATCTTTGGACCATTTAACACACTCAACCGCTACACCCTCCAATAAGAAATCCCCGCCAATAATCCTCAATGTATAGTCATGTGTACTTGCAAGCTTTTTGAATGCATTGACGATTGTGTCAAGATAATGTACTGTTGACGGTGAGCCAATCCATGCAATTATGGGAGGGCCTTCAGGAGTACCCTTGGGATGTTCTTCCTCATCATCAGGTTTATACGCTTCTAAATCTACAACTGTTGGAAGATACCACAACTTTCCATAGACAAGTTCATTCCAATACCACCTATTTCCTACGGTAACAGCTGAAGCATTCTTTGTAAGTTTATCAATTTTATTTTTAAAGAAAATGCTCTTAAGCTTGCTCTTTTTATAGTTTATGCTTATTGCATCATCATAATCAAGCGTATATGTTGCACCTTTAAGAACAACCCTTTCTATAAAATAGGGTATATTGGTAAAAAGCTCTTTCTCAATAATCAGCACATCATATTCCTTTTTATGTGCTAATAGAAAAAAAATCCTTTTAATGATATCCCTTGCTATTTTAAACTGACTGTTTTTCCTTTTTGCATAGAGATTTTTAACGTAACCATCAAACAAAAGAGGCTTTACATCAACGGTATGGCCCCTTTTCTTGAAATATTCAATATAGTTGTAGAGCCTGTATCTTGAGCTGGGCCCTTCATAATGGTACTTGGGCAGCAATAAAATCTTCATGTTTTATTCCATACCTTTCAAAGTGTTTTGCTTTATGGATACCGAACTTATTTATACTTTACAATTCAGTATCTTTGGATTTATAAAATCATTTATTTGTAGGTTCTTCTTAAAATCTCCGGCAGATCTTTAACAAGCATTTTATATCCCTGTGCAGTTTCACCAAATTCCCTTGGAGATCTGTGTAACAAGGCCAACACAAAGCGTGCCAGTGGTTCTAATGTATAGGTTGCCACCAGGAGCAGCCAGGCAGACAGAAGATTAAAATGCTTGAATCCATAAATAATGCGGCTTCTAACTGAGTAAAATAACCTTGTTGCCTTCACCTTCTCGGAGGTTCCTCCACCCTTATGGAATGCATCAACATCTGCAAGATAATAAATCTTATAGCCCAATTTGTTTATCCTCACAGAAAGATCCAAATCCTCCAGATATACGAAAAATCTTTCGTCAAATTTCCCCGCTTCAACAAAAACCTTTCTCCTGACAAAGTAAAAGGCACCTATCGCATGATCAACCTGTCTGCTGTCATTATGGTCCCATTCCGTCATGAAATGGCTTTTAAATACTCCCGGAAATATATGATCCAGCCCCAATATTTTAACCAAAAAGTGTCCCGGTCTAGGGAGCCTTGTACATGTCCTTCCGGGCATACCTGTTTCATCAACAAGCTTAATGCTGCATGCCCCTACCTTGCTGTTAATTTCATCATCCATATACAAAAAAGGCTTTTCCAAGGAATTCCCATTAAGCCTTGTGTCAGGATTTAAAAACAGCAAATAGTCAGCATTGCTTTTATCCGCGCCTTGGTTGCAGGCAGCACCAAACCCCGCATTATGGGGATTGCGGATTATTTCCAGCGGAAGATTTAAGCTTTCCAGATTATCAAGGGAATTGTCACAAGAAGCATTATCAACGATAATGACCTTGGAAACACAAAACATTTCATAATCTGTCTTTATTGTGGACAAACATTCCCTTAACTGATCTCCCGAATTCCAATTTATTATAATTATGTCAAGACTTTTTTTCATATCCACACATCCCAATAGCCCCGGCCGCAATCAAAAGACATACAAACTTCTGCCTGTGCCTTATTGCTGTTCCATAGTTTGATGTTCCCCATGCAAAGGAAAATACCTCAAGAAGAATAATTCCTAATAGTGCTATTATCAATATCCTGTTATATCCCTCAGACTTTTTTACCGCCTTAACGGTGAATAACCCTAATATACCATACATTATTGCATCAACAGCACCTATTATATCAGACAAGGATGAAATCATCCAAGGAAACGGCGTCAATATAAAATGTAATATCCTTACAGGGGTATGTATTATTATGTCAATTAAGGAAGAGGGATTATACCCCACAAGATAAGCAGTTCTGCCAACTGCCAGCGGCACAAGTCTGCTTGTCAGGTAATCAGGTGAGAAAACAAGGGTTATATCGGAAGGAAGCTTGTTTAAAAGCCTTGCCCTGAAAAACACAAACACAACTGCTGTAATCCCTATTGCTATCAACGCTTGTTTATTTATAAGCCTCCACTGCTTTTCCTTAGGCTTGTAAAAGCAGTAAAACAAAAGGTATATGCCTCCTACTATTATTACTGCACCATGTACTGAGGCAGCACCGCCCAAAAACAATACTGCGAGAATTATTCTGCTTATCAGCCCTGTATTAAGCCATTTTATAAAGAAGTATACCGATATCAGGCTCATCATGGTAATAACGTTTTCTCTTAATGTAACTGCCGAGTATAGATTCAGGGTGGGAAATACTGCTGCTATAAATGCTCCAATGTTAGCCGAGCGTTTTGAACCTCCCAATTCAATAATAAGTTTATATACAAAATAAACAGTAATAAATCCAAAAAACACATTGAAGTATTGTATGATAAAAGGGGACCTTCCGGTTATAAAATAAACCACTCCAATAAATTTTGAATACAGGTAGGCACCCGGAGTCTCCGGCGGAATGGTTCCATAGTTCCATGCGTTGGCAATATCCCATCCTAGAGATTCAAAAACAATAGCGTCCGCATTTGTGTCCGGCAGTGAAAATATAAAGGAATTGGCGACAGCAAGTGCAACCCTTGATATAAGTGCTATTGCCAGAATAATCACAAGGCTTGTTTCCCTCTTTTTAAGTAATCCTGCCAGGATAAATGCTATGCTTGAAAAAATTATGAGACTTCCTATCATTCCTGTTCCCGATATTCCGGTGGACAGGCCTATAAAAAGGCACGTCAGCGAAAGGCATATAAATTCAGCCAATTTGTGCTTTGATTTATTCGTGGTTGTTGATATACCTGTTTGCATAAAACTTGCCTGCTTTCTATTACAACTCTCTATTTACACTACTCTCTATTGCACTTCTCTTTATTTGCACTTCAAATACTCATTAACTTCCAGTTTTAGCCCTTCAGCAAAAGGCATTGGCAAGTACCCGAAATCCTTTTTTGCTGCTTCATGTGAAAAGCTTCTATCTTCACCCATTCTTTGTACCTTTTCTATGAAATCAACCTTTCCAAAAGTACAAACCTTAAGGCATTTTGCCATAAATACGCCCAATACTAAAGGCACATTTATAAAAATTGTTTTTTTCTTCAAAATACTGCTTATCAACTTAAACATATCTATCATTGCAATAGGTTTTTCACCTGATAATATGTAATCTCCGTTCATGATTTCTTTATTCATTAATATTTGATAATATGCCTTTCCAAGATCCCTTCCATTGACAGGTTGAAGTAAATTCTTTCCTCGGTCAATAACCGGAAATATTCTTAATTTATCTATCATCTTAATAAATACAATCAAGTTTCTGTCGTTGATGCAGCCATAAATCATCGTAGGCCTCAGGTAAATTACCCCAATTGATGG
>JAEZIU010000260.1 GCA_023436485.1 Bacillota bacterium
TACAACCTTTACAAATGGGCAAAAAAATGATAGAATATGTCGTTGAATAGTGTTTTTAGTTATTAAGGAGGTAAGTTAAAATGTCAAGACATAAACAATCGATGGATGGCAATACAGCTGCCGCACATGTATCATATGCGTTTACTGATGTTGCTGCTATTTACCCAATCACACCTTCAAGCCCGATGGCCGATTCTGTTGACCAATGGTCTGCTGCTGGTAGGGAAAATATTTTTGGTAGTCAGGTTAAAGTTGTTGAACTTCAGTCTGAGGCAGGAGCTGCAGGAACTGTTCATGGTTCTTTAGCTGCAGGTGCTCTTACAACAACATTCACAGCTTCACAAGGTCTTCTTTTGATGATTCCTAACATGTATAAAATCGCAGGCGAATTACTTCCTAGCGTATTTCACGTTTCTGCACGTACAGTTTCGACACATGCATTGAACATCTTTGGTGATCATAGTGACGTATATGCTTGCCGTCAAACTGGTTTTGCAATGTTAGCTGAATCAAATCCACAAGAAGTAATGGATTTAAGTGCAGTTGCACATCTTGCAACTCTTGAAGGTAAAGTTCCTTTTATAAACTTCTTTGATGGTTTCCGTACATCCCACGAAGTTCAGAAAATTGAAACATGGGATTATGCAGACTTAAAAGAAATGTGCGATATGGATTCCGTAAAGGCTTTCCGTGAGCATGCATTAAACCCTGAAAAGCCATCAATGCGTGGTTCACATGAAAATGGAGATATATTCTTCCAGCACCGTGAAGCATGTAATACTACATATGATAAATTACCGGCTGTTGTTGAAAAATACATGGCTAAGGTAAACGCAAAACTCGGTACAAATTATGATTTATTTAACTATTACGGAGCACCGGATGCTGACCGTGTTATAGTAGCTATGGGTTCGTTCTGTGATGTGGCTGAAGAAGTTATAGATTACTTAACAGCTGCAGGCGAGAAAGTTGGACTTATTAAGGTACGTTTGTATCGTCCATGGGTTTCTAGCAGTCTTCTTAAGGTTCTTCCAAAGACAGTTAAGAAAATAGCTGTTCTTGACCGTACAAAGGAACCAGGATCATTGGGAGATCCATTGTATCTTGATGTTGCTACAACTCTTCGTGAAGCAGGACTTAATGATATAGTTATAACAAATGGTCGTTATGGTCTAGGTTCAAAGGACACTCCTCCTTCATCAGCATTTGCAGTATTTACTGAATTGAAAAAGGATGCTCCTAAGCCACGTTTTACATTAGGTATCGTAGATGATGTTACACATCTAAGTTTGCCTGAAATCAAGCCAGCTCCTATAACTGCAGCAGCAGGAACTGTTGAATGTAAGTTCTGGGGACTAGGTGGAGACGGAACTGTTGGTGCTAACAAGAATTCAACTAAGATTATCGGTGACCACACTGAAAAATATATTCAGGCGTATTTCCAATATGACTCAAAGAAAACAGGTGGTGTAACTATTTCTCACCTTAGATTTGGTGATAAGCCAATCAAGAGTCCATATTACATAAATCAGGCTGACTTTGTTGCTTGTCACAACCCATCATACATAGTTAAAGGTTTCAAGATGGTTCAAGATGTTAAGCCAGGCGGAATCTTCATGATTAACTGTCAATGGTCTGATGAAGAATTAGATTCAAAATTAAACGCTGCTGCAAAGAAATATATTGCAGATAATAATATTCAGTTATATACAATCAATGCTATTGATAAAGCGGCTGAAATTGGTATGGGCAAACGTACCAACACTATCCTTCAATCAGCATTTTTCAAACTGGCAAGTGTAATGCCAATTGACGAAGCTATTAAATTCATGAAGGAAGCTGCTAAAAAGTCTTACGGCAAGAAGGGCGACGCTATTGTAGAAATGAACTACAAAGCTATTGATGCAGGTGTAAGTGCACTTCATAAAGTTGAAGTTCCTGCTTCATGGTCAAATCCTGAAGCTGATGCTGTAGCACCTGAACTCACAGGTCGTCCTGAATTAGTTGATATGGTTAAGAATCTGCTTAACCCAATAGCATTAATGGACGGCGATAGCCTTCCAGTATCTGCTTTTGCTGATATTGCTGACGGACAGTTCGAACAGGGTGCTTCTGCATATGAAAAACGTGGTACAGCAGTATTGGTTCCAGAATGGGATGCAAGTGCTTGTATCCAGTGTAATCAATGTGCATTTGTATGTTCACATGCAACTATTCGTCCATTCATGCTGAGTGCAGATGAAGTAAAGGCAGCACCTGCTAATATTAAATTAGCTGATACTAAGCCAAAAGCTAGTGAATACAAATTTACTATGAGCGTATCTCCTCTGGATTGTATGGGTTGTGGTGAATGTATCACAGTATGTCCTGTTAAGGAAAAGGCAATCAAAATGGTACCTCAGGAATCACAAGCTGAAGAACAGCCAGTATTTGATTACCTGGTTGCAAACGTTGGCAAGAAACCTGGAATGCCTGCAGATACTACTGTTAAGGGTTCTCAGTTCAATCAGCCACTTCTCGAATTCTCAGGAAGCTGTGCAGGCTGTGCTGAAACATCATATGCTCGTTTGGTAACTCAGTTGTTCGGGGAACAAATGTATATTTCAAATGCTACAGGATGTTCTTCAATTTGGGGAGGTCCTGCTGCTACAAGTCCATATACAATAAATAAGGATTCAAAAATGGGTCCTGCTTGGTCAAACTCATTGTTCGAAGATAACGCTGAGCATGGTTACGGTATGCAACTGGGACAGAAAGTTCTCCGTGATCAGGCGATAGCAAAGCTTGAAAAGATTGCTGTATCCGATAAGGCTTCTGATGAAATGAAAGCAGCTATTGCTAAATTCATTGAGACAAAGGATATGACAAGAGAAAACACACCAGCTGCTAAGGCATTGGTTTCAGAACTTGAAAAAGCTGCTGCTGCAGGATGTGATCTTTCCAAGGAAATACTTGAAAAGAAACAGTACCTTGCTAAGAAATCTGTATGGATTCTTGGTGGTGACGGATGGGCATATGATATCGGATTCGGTGGACTTGACCATGTACTCGCTTCAGGTGAAAATGTAAACGTTATGGTATTTGATACAGAAATGTACTCAAATACAGGCGGACAGTTATCAAAGGCATCAAATATCGGTGAAGTTTGTCAGTTTGCTGCAACTGGTAAGGATATAGGCAAGAAGAGTCTTGCAGAAATCGCTATGAGTTATGGTTACGTTTATGTAGCACAGATTGCTCTTGGTGCTAATCCAAATCAGACAATTAAAGTAATTGCTGAAGCAGAAGCTTATAACGGACCATCATTGATTATCGGTTACGCTCCTTGTGAACTCCACGGAGTTAAGGGCGGTATGAACCACTGTCAGGATGAAATGAAGAAAGCTGTTTCTGCTGGTTACTGGAATCTCTTCTCATTCAACCCTGCTCTCAAGGCAGAAGGAAAGAATCCGTTTACTTTGACTTCCAAGCCGGGTGACGGAACATATCAAGAGTTCCTAAATAACGAAACACGTTATACTCGTTTACAGCGTGCATTCCCTGAGCGTGCGGAAAAACTCTTCCAAGAATCAGAGATAGCTGCTAAGGAACGTTATGAACATTTATTAAAGTTGGTAGAGCTTTATAAATAATATATTTTAAAAGCTTAAAACCCGTCGGATATTAAATCCGGCGGGTTTTTTTCGTCTTTTGAAGAGTTTGATTGTATGAATACTGTTTAATAAGATAACACTTTTACAAGGGGGTGAAAGTGTTATATGAAAAATATATATGCAATATTTGTTCTAGCCTTGATTTTGATAACTACAATACTAAAACTTTTACTGATTTTTAACTATCCTCAGATACTATCGGTTCACAGTGATGATATAAATTATTATATGAGTGCAGTATATTTTTTAAAGAGAGGGATTCTCACATACAGAACTTTTAATGAAGCTACGGTTTTTATAATGCCTTTGTATCCTCTTTTTCTTAGTGGGGTATTAAAGATATTCGGAATAGGAGTTTGGGGACTCCAGGCTGTCAGAATAGTTCAAACAGGGTTATCTGCACTAAGTATTATATTTGTGTATTTAACAGCCAATAAACTATTTAATAAAAAAGCTGCGTTGATATCAGCCGCAATATTTTCCTTTTACCCTCCCAACCTTGTAACGCCGGGATATATTCTTACAGAGTGCATTTTTACTTTTATACTGCTGGCGCTAATATATTTTTCTTTTAAATTTGCTGATAATCTTAGTATTTCAAAGGTTTTTATTTTAAGTTTGATTTGGGTACTTGCAGTTTTTTGCAGACCAACGGTGTTATTCTACCCTTGCTTCTACTTGCTATATTTATTTATTAACAAATACAGGAGTCTGGCTGAGTGTATAAAATTTGCTGTTACAATGGCATTAATATTTATATTGATTGCTCTTCCGTGGTGGGTAAGGAACTATAATGAATATCAAACGTTTATTCCTCTAACGGTGTCAAGTGGGAATCCACTTTTGCAGGGCACATATATAAACTACATACAAACTACTGAGAATAAAACAAATTATGAGGTTGGAAAAACAACTCTGGAGACAGACAATATAGAGCGTAATGCTGCATACAAAAGAATCCGGGAAGGTTTTAAAAATCATTTCTTAAAGTACTTATGCTGGTATACACTTGGAAAGACGTTTTATTTCTGGGCACTTCCTTTTTATTGGATTGATGTAATGGGTATAAGTTATTGGTTGGCAGTAGTTTACCACATCTTTATTCTAATTTCAGCTGCATGTGCCATTTTTAAGGGTATAAAAGAGAGGCTGTTTATGAAATGCAGTCTTATTGTCTTTATTGCATTATACTTTAATTTTGTATACTGTGTATATATGTCCTTTGACCGGTATGCATACCCGATTATAGGAGTCATATGTATTTATTGCGGAGTTGCATTTGTAGGCAGTAAAAATATAAAAAATAAGTTTTAATTCTACAAATCCCATACTTTTCATATAATCTAGTATCACATTTTGCTTAATAGTCATTTTATGATGTAAAGATATTGTTATTAAATATAATGTACACGCTATAAAGGTGCGTACTACCGGAAAAAATAGCTCTTGGAGGGCATTATGAATGAATTTGAAAAGGAATTGCAATTAAATTATAATCTCAAAATTAAAAATTTAAATAACTTCAGGGATATGTTTCTGGCTGATACCGATACCGGTAGAAAACTTGTAAAGATATCATCGGTTAAGCAGGAAAGAATCAATTTCATAGGGGAAGTAAAAGAACATTTGTTTAATAACGGGTTTATACATATTGACAGAAATATCCCTACTGTTAAAGGTGACTATAGTATGCAGCTAAACGATCAGACTGTATATATAACCGATCATATAGAAGGAAGGGAATGTAATCTTGACAACAGAGAGGAAACAATAGGATGTGCAGGGTTGCTTGCTAAAATGCACAGGGCTTCATATGGGTTTGTGTGCTCTGAAAATAGCTATGGCAGAAGTGAGCTGGGGAGGATGCCGGGAAGCTACAGAAAACGTTTAGATGAAATTAAGAAGCTTAAGAAGAATGCTCAAAAGGGAAAAATGAAATTTGACAATCTGGTGACTAAGAATATCGACTATTTTTATGATGTTGGAGAAAAAGCGTTAGGTCTGCTTCTTGCATCCGATTATTACGAGCTTGTGGAAGAAGCTCAAAAAAACAGAACAATTTCTCATCATGATTTCAACCATCATAATATTTATTTGCAGAATGATGAGATGTTTCTGATTAATTTTGAATATTGCTGCTATGATTTGAAAGTCTATGACCTGGTTAATCTTCTACGAAGGAAAATGCGTAAGTGTAACTGGGATATACGAGAGGCAGCCGTTATACTAAATGAATACAGTCGGTATGAAACTTTAAGTCAAAGTGATATGAATCTCATGAAAATCATGCTAATGTTTCCGCAGAAGTTCTGGAGAGTAATAAATAAGTACTATAACAGCAGGAAAAGCTGGTCTGAACAAAGTTATTTACTTAGAATACAGGAAGTTATTGATGAGGCACAATGCCACCGAATATTTTTGGAGAAATTTAATGTATTATGAATATGAAGCACCGATTAGTATTGTGCATAAGTACAGCAGAGAACACATAGAAATCATTGCAGTTCTTTTGAGATTTATATAGTTAAACCTCAGTGATTGAATAAAAAAATGAAAAAATTAGACCGGCGCCTTAAAGGGCCGGTCTTTAACATTTATTCTTGATTTATTAGAATAGTCCTGTAATAACACCTGTATCATCTATGTCAATTCTCTCGGCTGCCGGTACCTTTGGCAGACCGGGCATAGTCATTATATCTCCGGTAAGGACTACAATGAATCCGGCTCCTGCGGAAATTCGAACCTCTTTTACTGTAACATCAAAATCCTGAGGCCTGCCAAGAAGTTGAGGATTGTCAGATAATGAGTATTGTGTCTTTGCCATACAAATTGGAAGTCTGTCCAGACCCATTTCTTCTATTTTAGCAATAGATTTTTCTGCAGCAGCATTATAAATAACATTCCTGCCACCGTAAATCTTTGAAACTATCTGCTGCACCTTTTCCTTTATAGGGAGCTTTTCATCATAAATAGGTGCAAAATTGGAAACCGTAGAATCAGTAAGAGCAACAAGTTTTTCTGCCAGCTCTATTCCGCCTTGTCCACCATTTAAAAATACATCTGAGAATGCAACCTCAACACCCAAGGAGCTACATTTCTCCTTAACAAGTTGAATTTCAGCCTCGGTATCGGTATCAAAATGATTAATTGCGACCATAACGGGGACTCCAAACTTTTTGAGATTTTCGATGTGTTTTTCTGCATTTGCAAAACCTATGGATAAAGCGTCAATATTTTCTTCTTTGAGGTCTTCTTTTTTTATACCGCCGTTATACTTCAGGGCTCTTATTGTAGCCACAAGAATAACTGCATCCGGTTTGAAGCCTGCAAATCTGCACTTGATGTCAAAGAATTTTTCTGCTCCAAGGTCAGCACCGAAGCCTGCTTCGGTAATAACGTAGTCCGCCATTTTCAGCGCCAGTTTTGTAGCAGAAATACTATTACATCCGTGAGCAATATTCGCAAAAGGTCCACCGTGCATTAAAGCAGGAGTTCCTTCAAGGGTCTGCACAAGATTAGGCTTAATGGCATCTTTAAGCAGCAAGGTCATTGCACCGTCAACCTTCAGGTCATGTGCAGTAACTGGCGTTCCTTCGTAAGTGTAACCGATAATTATACGTCCGAGTCTTTTTTTGAGATCTGTAATATCAAGAGCAAGGCAGAGTATCGCCATTATTTCTGAGGCAACAGTGATATTGAAGCCGTCTTCTCTGGGGACTCCATTTATTTTTCCACCAAGCCCTACAATTACGTTTCTCAGAGCTCTGTCATTCATGTCCATACAGCGCTTCCAGACAATTTGTCGCGGATCAATATTTAATGTATTTCCCTGTTGAAGATGGTTGTCTATAGCCGCGGAAAGCAAGTTATTTGCAGCGGTTATTGCATGCATGTCACCTGTGAAGTGAAGGTTAATGTCTTCCATGGGAACAACCTGGGCATAGCCACCTCCGGCAGCTCCTCCCTTAATACCCATTACAGGGCCCAAAGAAGGTTCTCTTAATGCTATAACTGCGTTTTTGCCAATCCTCGTCATAGCTTGACCAAGACCTACAGTAGTTGTTGTTTTTCCTTCTCCGGCGGGAGTAGGGTTTATAGCAGTGACAAGAACCAGTTTTCCGTCCTTTTTATCCTTTACCTTGTCCCACAGCTTATCTGATAACTTGGCTTTGTACTTACCATAGAACTTAAGATCTTCGGTATCAATACCAAGATTTTTCGCTATATCTGCAATATGCTGCATTTTACATTCCTGAGCAATTTGTATATCGGTTTGCAATATTAACTTCCCCTTCCATATACTTTTATTATTTATAAATACATTATTTTTATATATATCAAGATTGGAATAATTAACTTAAATACGAAAATATTATATAACTTAAATAGACTTGACACAATAGTTCACAGGCAAGGTTCAAAAATCATAGTATATAATATAAGGATTATTTAATGTATAAAGGCTAAATTTCTAAATTTATTATAAGTTTAATAATTATTTATATATTTGGCATACTATAACTTGAAGGGAAAGAATAATTATGAAGGAGATTGAAATAGGAAGCTTGGTTTACAGAAAATCTTATGAGAAGGATATTCTTTTCAGGGTATGTGACATCAAAGACTGTGATGGTAGAAAAATAATTATTCTTAAAGGTGTTGAGGTTCGGTTAATTGCTGATGCAGAGGAAGATGATCTTGATATTTTAGAAGAAAACAATGATGAACAGACCATTGAAGAACATGATGAGTAGATAACTGATAATGATTTTCAAAGGCACCCCCTGTAGCAGAATCACATACAAAAAATGCTTGACATAAGGGCAATACGCTTGTATAATATAATATTTTTGACAAGCGTCCGAATTTATGCTATAATAAATTAAACTGATGATGAGGTGATACCATGATAGACAAAGGAGAG
>JAEZIU010000055.1 GCA_023436485.1 Bacillota bacterium
TGATAATGTGTATGAGTGTGCGTTGTGCAAGCGGATTACGCCTAGTTTCCCTCATAAAAAAAAAGAAACCCCATGGATTAATTTAGGGTTAATTTATATTCTATTCTTAAATTTTCGACTTTCAGATCAAATTGAATATTTACAGTTAATCCGCATTGGTAAACCATGTTAAAGAGAAATACACATCATTATAATCGTTGTCTGTAGAATCTTCACCAATAAAAATCCACGTATCACTATAAACTGTATTGGCCATATTAACAGGATAGTTTCCATAGAGCACTTTATTTAAAACATTACTAGTTAAGGTAATAGTATAATTGCTATTACTATTAGTATTAAATACTCCCGTTTGGGGAATTAACTGATTCCCACCCATTGTTTGAGTAAATAAAACAGTACCATCTGCATCTTTTACATTTACAGTCCAAGTGCCACCTGTCTGTGTACCAATTGTCCATAAACATTGTGTATTTGCGGGTAATATAACATCTATGCCTTTTGAACCATCATTACAAAAATTTGCCATACGATATCTCCTCATTTCTAAGTATTATATATTTGCCCTAGGATTCCTAATGCATTTTAACTGTACATTATATGTAATAGTGATAAAGTTATTCCAGCAAAAACTTAAAATTCTAATGCAGAGTGTAGTATCTAAATAAGCATATTATGAGAAAAAATCAGCATACATTTTTGAAATACCAGTGCAGTTAATTTCTACTTTTTTAATGTCTATATTTATTTTCACCTTAGTTCCCTCTCATTTGGGATGTTTATTTTTGTCACACAATCAATATAAATTTAATTCAAAAGGGTCTAATATCCACATACATGGTGATATAGGAGAAGTCTTAAGTGTAAAATATAATGTAACAGCAAAATTCTCACTCCAATCTAGCAGCCTAGTGGGAAGACCACAATGTCTCATCTCGAATAAATAGTCCCAGTTACGTAATTAAGGGAATTCCTTATTATATATATTTTATATAAAATAAAATTTATACAGTACAAGAAATATATATTTGATATAATTATTGAATATATTGGAATTAATGTTATTATATGTTATACTTTGTTTTGTGTTAAAACATATTTAAGGATAATTATAAATATGACGAATTGGTATGAAACAAATTGGTTTGCATCCATCGCAGGATCAGTTATGACAATAGTTGTTACAGTTATTATATTTGGACTAACTAATTTGTATCAAAATAAGCAAGAACAGAAGAATTTCCTACTCTATTTAATTAATGGTTATAGACCTTTATTTTCCTATATATCACTTTGCAATTTTAGCAATTTTAAAAACATAGATTTTTTAAAGCTAAGAGTACTTTTAGAAGAAAATGTTATGTTATTGCTTATTTTACCTAGTGACTTAAAAAAGGATTTTATTTCCCTGTATAATATTTATTTTACAAACCCTATTTATTACCAAGATAATAATTTCAAAATCACAGAAATATTAAGTAAGATAATATATAAGTTGAATAAGTATGGAGTTGATGTTTTTGGATATAAATATTAATAACCAAAATGACGGCATAGAAGAATATATTGCTAAAAACTGCTATAAAACATTTAGACAGTTAATTGATAAATTTGAAGAGTTTAAACAAATAACAAATTTATCAAGTGTGACAATCTATCAAAAAAATAAACTTGACGAGTTACAAATTTCCGGAGCTATTAATGAAGGAAATATTTGTTTTGATCTCTTAAATAATTGTATAAAAAAGCAGAGAATTATTTTAGAGAAATCATACTTATCATTTCGTGATACGAAGGATTTTTTTAAGTATTATGAAAATTTTATAGATATTTTAAATAAAATAAATAGGCGGTGACTCATGTATACTTATTCAGATATATATTATTCAGAAAAAGAATATGTCCAAATAGATTTTAGTAAACTAAAACAAGGCATAATAAATTCAATGAACAAGTATTTTCCATGCCAAGAAACATGTGATTTTGGTAGCATAATATCATTCTCTTATCAAGATCATTTAATTAGCATAAGTGATAATGGAAATATAAATACATTCTATAATAACATAAACACATTTAACTTGTTATACCTTAAACTCAATTTAATAGAAAATATATTTAAAGAAGAATTAAAAGATTTTAGTATAATCGATGAATTTGGTAACAAGATAGTCTTTAAAAATAAACCATTATTAGTAAAAGATAATTGTGTTTTTTTACAATCTTTAGCACCTTTAAATAATACTATAGCTCAGCAATCTCAATATCCCTTAATATATAATGGAGTTTTAAGTGCTTTCCCAGACTCACTTAAGGGAATCGGTGTAGGTGTAGTTGCAGCTTTAGCTGTAGCTGCACCAGTAGCCATGCCTTTGGCAGCACTTGCACTTCCTTCAGCTTTAATTAAAAATTTATTTTCTGAAGAAGCTGACAAGACAGCTGAAAGAACAGATGCTAATAAGAAAAATTATAAAAAGAAAAAGCAGGAATAAAAAAATCTGTAAAAATATTGTTTTATTATATTTTCTCCATGCTTTAATAAAGCATCCTCACACTTCATAATTTTGCTGTGTCCTTGACATTTATACACTTCAGCAGCAAAATCACTATGGGCTTGAGCAAATTTCTTTCTTCACCATAAGCGATTCTATTGTCAATTTCTCTGATTGGGTATGTTTCTCTCTATTTCTTTGTTCATATCTATCTATAATATCGGATACCTTACTTTTGGTTGCCTCGTTCTGTAAAAGAAAATTCTTTCATAGCTTTTTCATCACCGCAAGCATTTATTTCGTAAAATCAGGCTATTACGAGCTAAATAAGCATGTTACGTCATATTAACTTATCTAATATAGCCTGTTTACAGATGTAAATTGTTGTTATATTATGGAAGTAATAAGGAGGGCAAATCAAGTGCTTAAGAATAGAATTATTAGTTTTACTATGGCAATTATATTAATAATTATTTTCGGAATCTTTATTTACCCTGGAATATATAAATATGATAAGTTAAATCAGAATTTACCTGTTAAAATTAATAGGTTAACCGGAAATACAAAAATACTGACCGCCACTGGATGGGCAGATATAAACACTCCTACTCTCTCGGAAATCAAAAAAATCGAAAACAATATAAGTAATAAATTTGAAGAATACAAAACTAATCTAAATGATGAACTTATTAGAAGAATATCAAATGAATCTATTAGTAAAATAAATGCAGCATCCGATAACGCTATATCAGAAATACAAAAACAGCTTTCTGATATTGAAAAACAAATAAATACTTATCAAAAAGTAGCTACTGATCCAAATAGTTATTTTACTATCGGATCAACAAAGGATGAAGTTAAAAAAATTATGGGAACTCCCACTTCAATAAACAGTTATTTTGATACCTGGTATTATGGGTCTTCCTTGATAGAATTTAAAAATAATAAAGTAAAATCTTATAGTAACTTCAGTGATAACCTAAAAGTTAAGTAATAGTTAGTTTATATTGCAATCGTTAGCTTAGTAAACAAACAAAAATGCCAACCTTGAAATACTAGGATTGATTTCTAATCTTAATCTCAAAGGAGGCTATTGCGAACTAAAAAATCAAATTGTGAACAAAAAGTACAGCTTCATTAATAAAAATACCAGGAACTGAGGTATATTACTTTTTCTTGATAATGAAATCTCCAGCCTTTTTACCAATATCCTGCGAAGGAAAATTGTTACCGTTTAATATATCACCTATTAGTGTTTCACCATCAAAATTAATACGTAAATCTGGTAAGTAATCATTACGATTAATCCATTCATATCCAGTCATCACTAATGTTTTATTATCCTTATTATATTCTACTTTCATTAAACATTCAGCTGGTGGTATATTATTTATACGAACGAAAGTTACTTTAGCTTCTGCTGTATCTTTATTCGTTAGGTATATATTTAATTTAATTCCAGAAGTTTCGTATAATCCACTACATGATCCTTCATATATCCCTACAATATCATTTATAGATGATTTACTTTGTGTAGACGTCGTATTCTTCATTATCTCTTTTGTCAGCATAATTTTTATGTAATCATCTTTATCATTAAGCCTACTAGAATATATTTCCTTAATGATAATTTTATATAAGAATCCTTTAAATTTGGTGGTTATTACATCACCTAAATTAACAATTTTCAAATTACTGTTTTCTTCAGGAAACGTCATATTTATTTTTGCTGATTGTTCATAACATTCATAAAGTGCAATAATTATACCTGATTCTTCGTCCATAAATGTTTTCTCTTTATCAATAGTAATATTTTCTGAATTTCCTGTTTTTGTACGAAATTCATTCTTGCTAACAACCTCACTCTCAGTTTCAGTAGTTGCCGATGTTTTCGTAGTATCTAAAGCGGAATTTACTATTGTTACCTCATTCTTTTGGGAAGCTCTATCAAAATCAAATAAATTATTAAATTGTTGAGAAATTAGACCTGTCGTTAATTGAATTATTACACCAGTTATAATCCCCATAATTGTTGTATATAAAGAAAATTTTTTCATTATATCACCTTTTATATTAAACGCTTAATATATAACGTATACTAGCATTATTTCCAATATGTGTCAATAATTCTTCTAATCAGGCTTATGCGAACTAGACAAAATTAAAATAAAAATATCTGATTTTTAATATTATGGTTATATTTTTATAAATACGAGTTATTAATATAATAATTTACAATTTGCTTTGATTTGATTTTTTCATACAAATACTTTGATATGTAATCTACCGTTTTATTCCCATCATTTATTTCCTGTATTATTTTTTCTTTCAAAGAGTCATTAATTTTATACATGGATAAAATCTTATTTTTTTTTAAATCCTCAATATATATATTATTGATAATACCGTTATTATGAGTAAATACATTTCTATTTTTAGAAAATACAAATATTGATTCCAGAAAATTGGGGGGAATTTCGATTTTTACTCCAAACTCTTTAAACGTTTTTAGTACTATATCAATATTATTGCTTTGAATAATGCCCTTAACCTTCCTATCTATTATTTTTTCTCTACATATTTCAATATTATTATTTTCAAAAATATCGTCATAATAGAAACTTATTGCTTGCGATTTAAATAAAAATTTAGGACATAGCATATATATGTTTTTATAACAATCAAATAGATATTGTTCAAATGCTTGATAAGCATCTACATATACTTTCTCATATAAGATTTTCAGAAAATCATATCCATCATCTTCTAATCGTTTTTTGGACTTGGCGTATTCAACTACAGGGATAACTATCTCTTCGCCTAATCCTCTTCCTAATGAAGTCTGTTCTATAATTTCTTTCTTTAAATCAATTGATGCAGATTCCATTAAACTATTTTCAACTTTTTTTGTTATATCCTTTAAAAATCTGTTATATAAGCGACTTAATGCTGAATCAGCTAAATTAACTGCTAAATAAATCTCAAAATTTGACGTAGCTCTTTTTTTATATTTTATATATGACTCATTAAGGTTATCCTCAAGTTTTAAGATTAAATCATCTATTAAATTCATAAATTTCTTTCTCCTAAATCTTTTATTACCATGATTATACATTATGTTATAAGGAAAACAAAGCCTCTTAGATTTCTTATGACTTCCACTGGCAAAGATGAGTTTTTGATTGTTTGGATAATATCGGTATTAATGTTTATTAAAGATGAGAGGAGAACAATATGCCTAATGATGAATACAAGCAGATTGCGAGCATTTATATTATTCTATTTAACAGTTGAGTTTGTTAGTGTTTGTAAATAGGGATTATTTAACATTAATAAATGTGTTAAGATTTATATATTAAATTTATTATTTATAGAGGAGATAATTTAAATGACAGAATCTGCATATTATGATTTGTTAATCCGAACAATTAGATATAGTGATTACGCCAAGAAAGATGAACTTCTGAAATTATTAAGAAATTCATATATAACATTTGACAAGACTAGTAGATTTACATCAAAGTCTTGGCAATGGTATGAAAATGTAGAAATACGTATACCTCCAGAATATAAAAGTGACCTAGAAAAACACATAAAACAATTAACTAATTTGTGTTACGAAATTTATGAGGAAACTGATGAATATGACATTGGAAATGTTTTTATTAAAATAGGTTCTCCCCGAAATTCAGAAATAATAAATCAAGATGTGTATTTTGAAGATTTACAAAAACAAATTATTGAGCAAATTAATGCAGCCAAATTTATTATATGGGTTGCAGTAGCATGGTTTACAGATGGAGTATTATTTAATGAATTAGTTAAGAGAAAAAAACAAGGGCTAAACATTCAGATAATTATTATTGATGATAAAATCAATAATAATGGGGGTTTATCTTTCGAGGATTTCTTTGAGACTTATAGAATTGAGCCGGAAGGATATTTTGAAAATATTCTTCATCATAAATTTTGTATCATCGACTTTGAAACTTCAATACATGGTTCATATAACTGGACAAAAAAAGCACAATATAATAAAGAAACCTTAAACATTGACATTAATAGGGACATAGCCGAGAAATTCGCTGAAGAATTTCTAAGAATTAAAAGAAGCAAGCTACTATAAAAAACATGTTTTATAATAGCCCCCAAGGATTTCTCCCTGAGGGCAGTATTGTTACTATTTCTTATCTGTATAACCTGGTGTCGTAGGGTCTGTCATGACACCAAAGACGGTCAAAAATGCCAGTATAGCCTTAACTCCGTTCATTATGTACTCGTTATCCACTTTTACACCGAAAGTGGTTAAAACCAATAAAAATGCACTTACAAGTGATATCCAGAACGCCGGTTTATTGTACCTTTTCTTTAAAAATTCTTTCATTACTTCTTACCTCCCATCTTATTTACAATATTCATTACAAAGGCCGGAAAATAGTCTATTGTTTTTAACTTTTCCAGCCATGTGTCTGGTTTTGACATGCAGGCCTTTATTGCTGCTTCAGGTGTGGTAAAATTAAGCCCTAAAATCCCCTGGCAGCACACCAATACTTCCTTTGCTTTTTCTTTAGTTTGAGTTCCGGCAACTCCATCCGCTGTTAATCCCATTGCTGATTGAAATTCTTTTACTGTCATATCTTCGTCTGCTCCTTTCAAAACACTGTCCCTAATGGATTCTTTTTGTTTTTGACTAATGCCTTGATGTTCTAACAACTGGATGTGCCAGGGTTCGTAACTTATAGGCTTTATAAGTCCGTATTTTGCAAGTTCAACATTTCCAAGGACTTTAAACCAATCGTCAGTAATGTCCATGGCTATACAATAACAATGGTTTGACTTGCCATAAGCAGCTGCCCAGCACTTACCGTCCGGAGTATATACAGCTCCGTTCGTCTTTTGATATGCACCCTTGTGTGATCTGAGAGACTCAGCGTTAATAACTCTTTGTTTCTCCGAGCTCCTATAACCAGACGTGCAGAGACAATTCTTCCTTTTTTCAACACATAGGGCATTAACTGCCTGAATCAGCTTCGGGTACACACAGGCTTCATCCTGGTATTTGAACTTTACTTGAGGCATCTTTCCCCATCTCCTCCCTAATTTCATTTATCCTATGATGTGCCTGTTTTGCGGATTCCTCTACACGGGCCAGCCGGTCTGCATGACAGTTTACTGTTTGATTTAAGCTTTTAAGTTCTAGTAATGTACTGTCACTGCCTCGTTTTATGTAATCAATATCAGCCCTTAGTTGACCCGCAGCTATACCGTCACTGCGTGTCTCTCCCTTTATCCGTGCTTGCATTGCAAGGTACCCAAAAACAGTACCGCAGATTGCCGCTGTACATCCAATTAAAATGTTAACTTCCATTTAGCAACCCTTCTTTCTGATTTTTTTATAAAATAAAGAGGACTACTCATTTCTGAGTAATCCTCTTGTTACTTGGTTCGTGATATTATCCTATTACGATAAATGATTTGAACATCAAACAAAATACTAATTAATATTTTACTTATGTAATTTACAATATTTTGATTGTTCAACTACTGACCAATTTCCTATTGAGTTTTTGGATGCATCCAAAATTCTTAATCGTGGCAAATATTTTACAACTGAGATATCAGTTATCTGATTGTCTGTAATATAGAGTTCTTCAAGACTTGTAAGTAATTGCAGAGGTGTAATATCCTTGATGCTGTTATCTGATAAACTTAAAATTTTTAAATTAAGATTTTTGACGTTAATATCAATATTAGAAATCTTATTTGCAAATAGGTATACCATTTCCAATTTACTTAACTCATTTATCGGAGCTATATTGGAAATCTTGTTATCACCCAAGGATAATACCTTCAACTTTTTACACTTTTTTATCATTTCTATATTTTTAATATCATTTGTATTGGCAGACAAATCCTCTAAATTTACAAGCTGCTCAAGAAAATTTAAATCTTTAAGTTTATTATTATTAATAGCCAGTCTTTCCAACTTTTTTAATGAAGAAAGAAAGTTGGTGTCTTTTATCTTATTATTTGAAATAGATAAATGCTTAAGTTGTTTTAAATATGCAAGTTCAGACATATCTGTAATATTATTATCAGAGATATCTAAACTGGTAATATTCACTAAATATTTGATACTTCGGATATCTGTAATGTTGTAGCCATTTAATGGCATATCATTTCTAACTTTTTTTAATTCCTTCGGGCAAATCTCACCATCATTATTTGTATCAACTTTATTATCCAGATAGGCTAATTTCAAACCGGAATCCAACTGCAACGACCTATTATTTCTAAATGTCACTATGCTATAAGCTGATAGTAACGATAATGTTAGTAAAGCTAAAATAAATATCTTTGTAGAATTCTTCATAACACGTCCCCCTACCCAGCCAACACATTACCATTTTATACATTATATGTAAATCACTATTTATTCTGTCTATGTAAGTATTGCTAGTACAAAAAAATAGCATGAAAGATACCGTTATTCTTGATATTCTTTCATGCTTAAATATTTTTCTATGTTTTTATTTTATATCAGGAAGAACGGTAATTACCCCTAAAAGATATTTTTTAAAAATGGAAAAGTCTATTGAATCTACAGAACCGTCAAGGTTCACGTCTGCTGCAATGGTATCTATATCCTTGTTGTTACCTAACACGTACCCTTTTAATATGGAAAAATCTATTGCATCAATTGCTCCATCCTTATTTAGATCCCCATACTTTACAGATGCAGGACTTATTGCCTTTCTGTAAGACTCAAGAGACGCATTGCTTGAATTTATTCTCCAATCAGTTTCTTTATTTTCGCTAAACCATATAGCAGCGAAGATTTTTGTATACGAAGTTTTTATGGTATTAAATGATTCTGTAATCCATTTTGCCTTATCTCCACCAACTTCAGTTGATGCCCATTCAGCGAGGATTATAGGTTTGTTTATTGTTTTCAACGCATTATATGATTGAGAAAAAATCTGATCAAATGACTGCCACACACTTCCCCAGGATTGAGTTGTTCCCCAATTATAGCCATCAACTGAAGTGTAGTCTACGTAGTTATCTCCGGGATAGAAATCAAGATAACTTGTGCCGTCACCTACATTGGAACAGTTGACATTGTATACCCATTTGACATTTGAAACACCGTTATTGCGGAAAACGTCAACAACATGCTTGAATGCAGCTTTGTATGTATCGTTGGTATTTATCTTGCCAGGATATCCTATGGCCCAAGGGTACCAATTTCCATTAGCTTCATGAAGTGGCCTTAACCAAATTTCCTTACCATAGGATTTTATATCCTGAGCCATTTTTGTTAAATAGGCATCTGCTTTCCCGTTATTAATATCAACAGTATTATATTCCCATGGTTCCCAGGTAATCATTAATATTGAACCATTTTTATAAACAGCGTCAGCATATGGCTTAACCCAGTCAAAATTAGTGGACCAGTTAACAAATTGGTGTACAATGTCGATTTTCCTCTGCTGAAACTCCTGGTACTTGGCTATTTCAGACTCTGTAGGTTGTGTCCCCACCCATGCACCTATTTTTAAGTCTGCAGCATATGCCCGGGTAGCAATACAACATGAAATAACCATACTAAATACTAGAAGTGACATTAAAATCTTTTTAATCATACTTTACCTCCTGTAAAATTTTAGTTTATTTTCAACTTAATTATATTTTCTAATTTTCTTAAGAACAATTGTAAATTAACACTTATTGTACAATATTGTTCAATTTTTGGGTTTATATTGTAAAACTTTATATGATATAATGGAATGTAATGTTGAAATAATAAGGAAATTAAATATATGGACAGTGAATACCAATCAATTCTAAATCCGTACATTATAGAAACTTTCACCATAAATGAAAACAATGTTCCGTATCCTGCTGGAACACATTTTCCTAAAAGAATTGTCAGATTCTATGAGCTTGAACTTATAACTGGAGGAAGCGGAACAATAATAACTAACGGAGAAGTTGCTTCCGCGTCAAAAGGTGATGTATTTTTAAGGGTACCCGGGACAGTAGTTGAGGGGTATTCGGGTTATTATTTTATTGTTGTTGCATTTGATGCGATATATGATAACTCGCGGGAAAAGCTTTATTCCACCCTTACACCCTACTGGGTGCCAAATGAAATAGAAATGCTTAGTGATTCAGGTATTTTCAAGAATGTCCCATATAGAATAAAAACTTTTAATGTTGAGTTGGAAGCTTTATTTTACAAGTTATTTAATGAATTTACCAAATACCATCAAAGTTGCCAGTTAATCTTGAAATCGTACCTAATGACTATATTTAATCTATTGATTTTCACTCCCGGGATTACAAACAAAAACGTTAATACCCGTTCTTTTAGGAATAACTTTGATTTGATAAAATCCTCCAAAGATTACATCGACCTCAACCTCAATAAAGATTTTACATTATCCGGTCTAGCTGAAATGTACAACATGAGTAAAAGTTTTTATAGCAAAATTTTTAAAAACATATTTGGTATATCACCATTTGACTATATTGCTCAAACCCGGATTAATCACGCAAAAAAATTATTGATTACAACCAATATGAAAATTTCTGAAATAAGCCTTGTGTGTGGCTTTGCTGATATAACATACTTTTACAAAATATTTTAGAAATATGTTAATATGACACCTGCAAATTATCGAGAACGATATAGTATTAAGAGGCCTTACTAATACCACTAAAAAAAGAGCCAAATCAATTGGCTCCCTTTTATCTCACAAAATTATTCTACACTTTACCCCAACGAATCAAAATCGAAATCCATATCATCCTCAAAGCTATTGCTTTTCAGGTTTACATATTCCATCATAGCGTCAACCGCTTTGCTCCCTTCCAGCTTATCTTCATTCACATGTTCAAGCCAGATTTGAGGAGCAGGCTTTGCAGCCTCAAATTCTTGTTTTTGACGTTCGCACTCAATACTAATAATCTTAAGAAGTTGTGCATCGAGACAGTTATTTTTATTACAGGCATTTACCAACAGTTCTTTAAACTCATCTGGAGACACGCTCTGTTCCGGGCTATCCAAAAGGGTATTATCCTTCAAAAGATTTACTATTGCCTCCGGATTATTAGTCGTTTTGAGTATGGTTGAAACAGTACCTCTGTAATTTGTAAACAAATGGTTCAAGAGCCGGATTTTTCTCTCTATCTCATTTACAACCTCAACGGGCATGTTTTTCGGATTAAAAACCCTGAGATCTGCCGAACTCCCCTTACTGTTCACATAAGTTTCCCTTATGAAGTCCAGATAATGACTGAATTTTCTAACATTCATTTCAATATCATACTTTTCCGGGTAAAAGAATATTAGCGAACCGGGATCAGTAGAAAAATTGAAATATTCCTGTTCAACAAAATCCGAATACTTTAATGCCAGTTTCATTATATATTTAAGTGTATCGCTTATTGTTTCTTCCGAATCCTTTACAAGAAAATAGCCGTAATACAGTTGTATTCGTACATTTTTCTTAGTGCTGACAAAATCAAGGCAATCCTCAAGCTGTTTGTTTGAGTAATACAACCGTGAATCCTTGTTGATTTTCCTTAGTTCTTCAACTCCCGTTTCAGGGGAAATCTCCATAAGTACATTGCTGCAGCACCTTGACAAAGCATCTATAAGTTCATTTGACGGTAGCTTCCAGGAACCGTACACAAAATTAATATCAAGCTTTTCTTCCTTTATCCTCTCCAGCAGTTCAATATACCAGTTTTCACTTCCTTCATACTCAAAACAGGTATACATTGTCTTAAAGCCCATGGACACAGCTTCTTTTATGGTTCTGATTACCGAATCTATTGTCCTGACCGCAACGCAGCTGCGGTTATTCATTCTCCGTTGCGCTTCGCAGTTACCTCCGCAAAACAAGCAGGCATACTGGCAGCCTCTTCCCACGCAAAGAAAGAATAGCGGGCCTGAATTAATTTCGTCAAAACGGGTCCAGAACTTACATAACATTTTGTACTGTTCCCAGTCCTTTAAAACATCTAAAGCAGCGAAATCCAGCTTATCTATTTGCTCCCCTGTACCGATATATGTAAACCCGTTTTTAACTACATTGCCCTGAGGCCCTTTCCAAACAAGATTCTGGACATTCCCCAGAAGTTCATAAAGCGTACTCTTTTCATACTTGCCGTTAACCTTACTTTTATTTAAAACCTCACACAGTTCACCGATGGGTACCTCTCCGTCCCCTCTCAAAACTGCGTCAATCTGAGGGAAATCCTGTACTATCTCCTCCGAAAACAGACTTGCTGTATACCCTCCAAGAAACACAAAAATATTGGGATTTATACTTTTCAATAATTCTGCCGTTTCAATAACCGAAAGGCTCTGATTCGCCCAGTGGCAATCAAAACCAACTGCATCCACATTTTGAAAATCAATAGCTGAAAACAAGTCGTTATCAATTAAGTCAGAATGAATAATCTCCACATCAAACTGTTTTTCTTTAAGAATACCGCCCAGTGCACAAAAACCCATAGGCATAAAAAATACATTCTTT
>JAEZIU010000077.1 GCA_023436485.1 Bacillota bacterium
ATAATCTATACCTCCGGCTCTACAGGAAAGCCAAAGGGAGCTATGATAGAGCATTACTCGGTTATAAACAGGATAAATTGGATGCAGAGGAAGTATCCAATTGGGAATGAGGATGTAATATTGCAAAAAACAACCTATACCTTTGATGTTTCTGTATGGGAGCTGTTCTGGTGGTTTTTTGCAGGGGCAAAGGTGTATTTTCTGGAACCGGGAGGAGAGAAAGACCCGGGAGAAATAACAGAAGCCATAGAAAATAACGGTGTTACTACAATGCACTTTGTTCCGTCAATGTTAAATATGTTCCTAGAATATATGGGAAACAGAAAATCAGCGGATAAGCTTTCAAGTCTGAAACAGGTATTTGCCAGCGGTGAGGCCCTACAGGTAAAACAGTTACAGATATTTAACCAACTGGTAGGTAGCAGATACGGAACAAAGCTTATCAATCTGTACGGCCCTACCGAAGCAACGGTGGATGTATCCTACTTTGATTGCCCGGAGGGACAGGATATTGACCTTGTACCAATCGGAAAGCCAATAGACAATATAAAGCTGTATGTGGTGGACAAATACAATAACTTACAGCCTGTGGGAATACCGGGGGAATTGTGTATAGCAGGAGACGGCTTGGCAAGAGGGTATCTCAACAGGCCTGAGCTGACGGCGGAGAAATTTGTTTACAATCCATTTGCAGAGGAAGACGCTTCTGCAAATAGTGTCATGTACAGGACAGGAGATTTGGCAAGGTGGCTGCCCGACGGGAATATAGAATATCTGGGTAGAATAGATCATCAGGTTAAAATCAGAGGCTTTAGGATTGAGCTGGGGGAGATAGAAGAAGAACTTTTAAAACATGAAAATATAAAAGAAGTTGTGGTTGTAGCAAGGACAGAAAAAGAGGGCAGCAGTTACTTGTGTGCATATTTGGTAGCTGATAAGGACATTGCACCGGGAGAATTAAGAGAGCATCTGACTAAGAACCTCCCGGAATACATGGTGCCATCATATTTTGTAAAGCTGGACAAAATGCCACTTTCACAGAATGGAAAAGTGGACAGAAAAGCTCTGCCGGAGCCGCAAATTAGTTTAAATACAGGCACAGAGTATGTTGAGCCAACAAGAGAAACTGAAAAAATACTGGCAGATATCTGGAGGCAGGTTTTGAAAATTGAACGTGTTGGTACAACAGACAATTTTTTTGATCTGGGAGGTACGTCCCTTACCTTGATTCAAGTACATTCTAAAGTAGAAGAACAGTTTCCGGGTAAAGTAAAGATTACAGATATTTTTTCAAACCCTACAATTTCAAAGCTATCAGCTTTTATAGAAATAGGGGAGGAAAATTCCACCAAAAATATTATTCTTGAATTTCTTGATTTTCCACAACAATATTTTTCGAAAGAAGGTGGAGGTTATGGCTCGGTATTCAAGTTCCGGCTAAACGATGATGTTTTAAGAGGTTTTGAAAAAACTGATGTCCTAATTTGTGCATTTGTTTATTTGCTTGGACAGATAACACAAAAAACAGCAATAACCATACAGACTATGGTTGATGATTGTGACAGAGTATATCCTATTAGCTTGGATTCAAAGGAAGCAGGCAGCTTCGGAGAGTTATGCGAGATGATACACCACAAGAGAAATTGTGGTGGGCAATCAGGCTATAGTTTTAAGGATTTAAGAGAAGATAGCATTGAAAATAAAGGTAATTTTTCAATTTTACCCTTATTCTACAAGAAAAACTTGCTATCGACGCCACGAAACTTGACCGGAATTTATGATATCGCTCTTGGTGTAAGTGAGGAAAACGGACAAATCGTTTTCATATGTGAGTACAATTCTACAAGGCTCAGGGGGGATAAAGTAAAAGAACTTACAGGTAAGTATTTGAAAGTTGTGCAGTACATTACAAGTAATAAATAAATGGAGGTAAGGAAATGAAAAAGTATTTGATAATGGTAGGTAACCTATTAATCTATGTTGTTACATATTTCTTAATCATTAAGTCATTAGTCTATATCGGGAAAGGCTACATACTTCCAAGGCCGGGTATAGGCCCGTGGCTAAACAGAAATTCGCTGCTTGTAACAGTTACAAGTGACTTGATACAATTTACTATTTTCTACTTTGTATTTAAAAAGTTTAAGGGAATCAATCTGCTTAAACACGTTAAACTTACGGAAAAAATCAGCATGAAGAACTTTGCGGTTATTTTTGTAATTGGATTAGCTTCAGGGTTTTTTACTTCCTCAGTATTCAAGCTTCCTTTTATAACTGAAAGATATCCGGACTTGATAAGCATAATGAAATTCATGTTTATAGATGGAGGAACTGTAATAGTATTTACCTGCTTCCTCCTGGTTGGGTCGGTCTATAAAGAAATACTGTTCAGAGGGTTGATTTTCAATGAGTTGAGAGCAAAACTCCCGGTTGTTGCGGCTGTGATAATACAAGGACTTATGTATGGATTGATGTTCTTCAGTGTGAATGTGCCATTAATAGCTTATGGATTTTTAGGAGCAGTATTATTTGTTACCTTGTACTTATTGGTTAAGTCCTTATGGGCTTCTGTAATTGCACAGGCTTCATGTCAGGGAATTATGTATATTTTAATGAGAACGGAAGATTCAATTCTCAATAAGGGTAATGCTTGGCCGGCAATAGTAATTAGTTTTGTCATAATTGTAGCGGGTGTAATTTATCTTACAAAAACTAATAAACCCCAAAATGCCCTAAGTAATTTTGCTTCGGCACGGTAATAAACATTAACCGGGGAGGATAAAACAAAATGAAAAGATATCTCAAAATGACATGCTATATAGTGTTATATTTAATATTGCTATTTGCAGTTCTTAAAGGAGTTCAATGGTTTGTGTTTAACATTTGCTCAAAGAACCAGTCTCTTAATGATTTTTTGTGGAGCAACAAAACACTTTTTAGTTTTTCAATATCAATAATTACAATTACCTTGTATTCTATAATTTTAAAACTCCGTAACAAAAATTTGTTTAAGGTATGCAGTTTTACCAAAATAAGTCCCCAAAATGTACTCGGCATATCCTTAATGGGTATTTCAATGTGCTTATTTACAACATGTTTTACATCTATAAATGTTATAATTAAAGCTTTTCCGCAGTTCGGAGAATACCTGGATAGTTCCTTTCAGACAAAAGGAAGCTTTTTGATTTTTATTATTATGCTTATGGTTCTTCCCATGTTTGAAGAAATCATTTTCAGAGGAGTCATATTCAATGAGTTAAGGTCAAATATCCCATTAGTTGCTGCTGTAGTAATACAGGCATTAATATACGGTTTGTTGCAATTAAATCCTGTTTTGGGAACTTACGCTGCAATAGGTTCTGTTATATATGTACTTCCTTACATATGGACAAAATCTCTTTGGGGCTCCATTCTGGTTCAGGATTCATGTATACTGGGACTCTTTATATTTAGAAAAACAGGGATAAAGGATTTGTTAGCAGGAACAGGGAATGTGGGATTGATTATCCTTACATTAGTAGGAATAGCAGGTATTTTTGCAGCCGGGTACTTCGTTCGGAAAAACTCCGTTAAAGGAAAACTAAAGGGTGGATCTTATGTTGGATTTTAATTTAATTGAGTATGACGAGGGTATAGATGAAATTGAAGAAATTTCTTCTAAAGATATAGCTGTAATAGGAATGTCTGCGAACCTTCCCCAAGCTTCCGATTTGGATAAATTCTGGGACAATATGCGAAATGGTATTGATTGTGTTACCGAATTTCCTAATTCCAGAAGGGCTGATGCAGACAGGTATCTAAGATTTAAGAATATGTATGTAAACGATGTTAAATACCGAGATGGGGCATACCTTGAGGAAATAGATAAATTTGATTACAAGTTTTTTAATATTTCACCTAAAGAGGCTGCTCTTATGGACCCCAATCAAAGGTTGTTCCTTCAGACAGCTTGGGAAGCAATCGAGGATTCAGGCTACGGTAGCAGAAAAATTGAGGGAAGTGAAACAGGAGTTTACGTGGGGTATGTTTCAGGTCTTGAATATAAGCAGTTTATTTCAGAGGTAGAACCTTCATCCTCAGTAGCCTCCATTCCGGGCAACCTTACTTCGGTAATAGCCGGCAGATTAGCATATATTCTGGATTTAAAAGGGCCAAGCGTGATAGTGGATACTGCATGCTCGTCATCCCTTGTTGCAGTACACATGGCATGTGCGGGGCTTAGAAACGGAGATTGCGAAATGGCAATCGCAGGGAGTGTCAAGCTTAGTTTTTTGCCTGTACAGACAGGTGACAAATTTGGTATAGAATCGGGGGACAGCAGGACAAGAGCTTTTGATGACAGTTCAGACGGCACCGGCATGGGAGAAGGGGTAATAGCTGTTTTGCTGAAGCCTTTGAGTAAAGCTGTAAGGGACGGAGACAGAGTTTATGGGGTTATAAAAGGAAGTGCCGTAAATCAGGATGGAAGATCTATAGGACTTACTGCACCAAATGCCGCCGCACAGGAAAAAGTAATATTAAAAGCGTGGAAAGATGCCGGTATTAATCCTGAGACAATTTCATACATAGAAACTCACGGCACAGGTACCAAGCTGGGAGATCCAATTGAAATAGACGGGATAACCAGAGCATTTAGAAATTATACCCGAAAAAATCAATTCTGTGCTGTCGGAGCGCTTAAAACCAATATAGGTCATTTGGATAACGCATCGGGGATAGCAGGTTTGGTAAGGGCAATTTTGGCCATGGATAATAAAGAAATACCCCCAATACTTCACTTTAACAAGCCCAACAGTAAAATTAATTTTGAAACTTCTCCCGTTTATATAAATAAGGAGCTTATACCATGGAAAACAGATGGATTCCCCAGAAGATGCGGAGTAAGTGCCTTTGGCCTTAGTGGCACCAATTGTCATGTAATTCTGGAAGAAGCTCCTGCCAGCGAAGATGAACAGGAAGTTGAAAGTGGAAAATTTAAGATTTTTGCCATTTCAGCAAAAAGTGTGGAAGCACTAAGAGTATTAATACAAAAGTACTCAAAACTCACAAGGAAATGGGAGAAGCAAAAACTTGAAGACATCTGCTACACAGCTCTTACAGGAAGAGGACATTATGAATACAGATTAGCTATTGTAATCAGAAATAAGGATGATTTTAAAGACAAAATCCAAAAGCTGTCAAACATAAATATAGCTAAAGAAAGTGGAGAATGGTTTTTCTATGGTGAAAGCCAGGAGTTAAATAATCAGATTGATGCAAATGCTGACACCATGCTTAAAGAGTTTATTGAGGGTGCATATGAAAACGAAGATTTACTTAATGAGATTCTTAAACTTTATGTAAAAGGTGCCAACATTCAGTGGGAGGCAATGTACAGGACGGAAACCAGAAAAAAGGCGGCTATCCCGGTATATCCTTTTGAGAAAAGAAGATGTTGGATTGAAATACCGGAAGCTTCAAAGGAAACCCTTGTACCTGTAAAACAGATAGAAGAAGAAAAGCCTTCTACGGATATAAAGCTCACAGGGAGTGAAAATGGAGAATACACACAGGCTCAAATACTTTTGGCCCAGATTTGGGGAACTGTATTAGGGTATAAGGAAATAGGTATTAATGAAGATTTTTATGAGCTTGGAGGAGACTCTGTAATTGCTGCAAATATTGCCAACAGGGCAGCCAAGCAAATTGATGCTTCATTGAATGTAGCTGATGTTTTAGCTTTTACCACAATTAAAAAACTTTCTGACTATATTGACAAGGTATTGAAAAATCAGATTTCTACCCCAAAAATCAGTAAATATATAGAGCCTGTGGAGGAAAAAGATTACTATCCTGCTTCATCAGCTCAAAAAAGGCTTTATGTACTTGGTCAGTTTAAGGGGATTGAAACCTGCTACAATATGCCGGGAGTTATGATAATAGAGGGGAATCTGAATAAAGCAAGGCTTGAAGAGGCGTTTAAAACACTTGTACAAAGACACGAAACCCTAAGAACTTCATTTAAAACAGTCAATGGTGAAATTGTTCAGCAAGTACACAAAGAAACTCAATTTAACGTCAAGTACTCAGAATTGGATGATTATAAAGGAACGGAAGAAGAATTTGTCCGAGGCCTCATGCATTCCTTTGTAAATCCATTTGACTTGGAAACAGCTCCCCTTCTAAGGGTGGAAATTGTAGAGATAGATGAAAACAGACATATTATGATGTTTGACATGCATCATATAATATCCGACGGTACCTCAATGGCAATTCTGGTGAAGGAAATTATTGATTTATATGATGGCAGGGCGTTGCCTGAACTGAGAATACAGTATAAGGACTTTTCCGAGTGGCAGAATAAACTTCTCCTATCTCAGGAAATTAAAAAACAGGAAGAATACTGGGTTAAAAGATTTGAAGGAGAAATTCCGTTGCTTCAAATGCCCACTGATTATAGCCGACCAAATGCTAAAACCTTTGAAGGAGACAGATACAATTTTGTGTTGGACAAGGAGCTTACAAGTGCAGTTAATCGGCTGGCAAAGGATTCAGGAACTACTCTTTATATGGTACTGATGGCAGTTTACAATATTCTTTTGTCAAAATACTCTAATCAAAATGACATAGTTGTTGGTTCTCCCGTAGCCGGAAGGCAAAATGCAGACCTTGAAAACATAATTGGTATGTTTGTAAATGCTTTGCCTATGAGGAATGTTGTTGATTGTGACAAATCCTTCATGGACTTCTTACACAGTGTAAGGGATACTTCGCTGAAGGCTTATGAAAATCAGGATTATCAATTTGAAATGCTTGTTGAAAAGCTCAATTTACAGGTTAAGCCCGGACGTAATCCGGTGTTTGATGTGGCATTTGTACTGCAAAACATGAAAATGCCCCAGATGAGTGTAGATGGTTTGAATTTTATTCCGTATAAGGATGATTCAAAATCATCAAAATCAGATTTTACACTTTTGGCAACGGAAGAAAAAGAAACAATATCCTTTGTTTTTGAGTACTGTACTAAGTTATTTAAGTTTGAGACAATCGAACGCTTGTCCAAGGACTTTGTAAAAATAATTAAAACAGTAACAGGTGACATGGAGATTAAGATAAAGGATATAGAACTCCTTGAAAAAGATGAGGAAAACAAATTTACCTCTATTATTAACAATGTGGGGGATGTGTTTAATAAGCTTCTAGACGAAGATTTTGGAGATATTTAAGCTTTTCTTAAAAATGTAAAGTTTGTGAGGGATAATGATATGAATACAAATATTTTAACGTTGTATAAAGAGTTTGAGGATGCCAGAAAGTACTGGGAAGAAAAATTAGGTGGTGAAATCACTCAACTAAAACTTCCCTTTGATTATCCGAAGAACAACAACTATACATATGGAACCCATGAAATGGCATTAGGAGAAGAACTGTCAAAAAAGCTTTTATCTCTTGGTAAAAATCAAGACCTGCTGCTTTTCATAATAATGCTTACAGGCCTAAAGATATTGCTTAATAAATATACGGGACAAGAGGATATATTAGTTGCAGCTCCTACCTATAAAGATGAAAATATACAGAAAATTAATAAATATATTATTTTGAGGGATATTCTCAGTAATGAAATGTCCTTTAAAGAACTTTTAGTTAATGTGAAGCAAACGGTGTCACAGGGGTACAAGAATCAGCATTATCCGGTTGAAAAACTGATAGAGCAAATAGAGGAGAGCAACGGAGATATACTGGTTTTGAATACTGCATTGATGATGGAGGGCATTCATTGTAAAGGAGCTAATGAAGATATAGCAAAGTCTTTTACAAATAATCTGAGCCTGCTAGTCTCCATCGAAGGAAATTATATAAACATAAGGACAGTTTATAACGCAAGTCTTTTTAAAGAGGAATCAATAAGGACATTGGTGGAGCGCTATGAGTATGTACTAAAGCAGGCAGTGGAAGATTTAAACAAAAAGCTCACAGATTTTACAATCACAACTGAAACAGACAGAGAGAAAATAATTCAAGAATTTAACAATACAACAAGGGAATATCCTTATAACAAAACAATCCACCAACTATTTGAAGAACAGGTATTAAAGACTCCCGAAAAAACCGCAATTGTGTTTAGAAACCGCGAGGTTACATATTCCAGTCTAAACAAAGAGGCAAACAAACTGGCAAATTACCTGATAGCAACCCAAGGTATTAAGCCTGATACACTTATTGGCCTTTTTATGGAAAACAGCATAGAGCAGATAACAGCAATTCTCGGTATTTTAAAAGCCGGAGGTGCGTACGTTCCAATATCCACAGGGCTTCCCGAAGAGAGAATAAAAACCATAATAAATGATTCTCAAATTAAGTTTATGGTGTCAACTAAAAAGAATATAAAAATGTTGAACAAGCTGCAATGGGAGTGTAAAACACTGGAAGCCTTTCTTTGTATGGATTCTGAAGACATCTACTCTGAACCTGAGTCACAGGAAAGCGGACTCATGGATAAAAAACTCTGGGAATACATAGGTGAAAACGCAGTAGATGAAATAACAGGTGGAGGATGGGCAAGCAGTTATACCGGAGAAGATCTGTCAAAAGAAGAAATGTCAGAATATGCGGACAATGTTTTTGAGAAATTGAAGCCCTTCTTGAACCCGGAGGCCAGAGTACTTGAAATAGGCTGTGCGTCAGGTATCAGTATGTTTAAAATTGCTCCCCAGGTTGGAATGTACTATGGCACCGACCTTTCAGGGGTTATTATTGAAAAGGACAGAGAAAGGGCCGTAAAAGAAGGTTTCAATAATATAAAGTTGGAATGTCTTCCTGCACATGAGATTGACCGGGTTTCAGAAAATGAGTTTGATATTGTAATAATCAACAGTGTTATTCAGGCTTTCAGCGGACACAACTATCTGAGACAGGTTATCAAGAAGGCATTGGAACTTATGAAAGACAAGGGTGTACTTTTTGTCGGTGATATTATGGATCAGGATAAAAAGTATGAGTTACTGGAATCTCTATTGGAATTCAAGAGGCAGAATCCCGGATATGATACTAAAACAGATGTTAGTGAGGAACTTTTTGTTTCAAGAGGATTTTTTGAAGACCTGTCTGTTGAAATGAAAGAGATTCAAAAGGTAGAATTCTCAACTAAAATACACACAATTGAAAATGAGCTTACAAGATTCCGCTATGATACGGTAATAAGTATTGATAAAAATTGTGGAGAAAAGGAAAGTAAGGTTGACAAAAACCGCTATCAATACGACTTATCTGTTTTAAATAACTTTTCTGACGAAACACCGGCTTGTTCTGTCACACAGAATGACCTTGCATATATAATTTACACCTCGGGAACAACCGGAAAGCCAAAAGGTGTAATGTTGGAGCACAGAGGGGTTGCAAACCTTAAAGGGATTTTTGATAATACCCTTGGACTAAATGAAAAAGATAGGACAATACATTTTGCAAGTATTTCTTTTGATGCTTCAGTTTGGGATATTTTCACCGGACTTTTAACTGGAGCAACCCTGTATATAATGCCTGAAGAGGTAATCGGAAATTATGGGAGGTTCGAGGCATTCATTAACGAAAATGAAATAACCTTTGCTACTTTGCCTCCTACATATCTGGTGAATTTAAATCCGGATAGGATTACTTCACTGAAAAAGCTTATTACTGCGGGTTCGGCTGCAAGTACTGAACTTCTTTCTAAGTGGAAGGAGCGTGTGGAGTACAGAAACGGTTACGGGCCAACAGAATCAACAGTATGTGCTACCCTCTGGAAGTACGAAGCCGGCTATTGCATTGATAATTCAGTACCAATTGGGAAACCTGCAAATAATATAAGGGTTTATATTGTAGACAATAACAACAATCTTCAACCTGTGGGTGTAGTAGGAGAACTGTGCATTGCAGGTGTATCCCTTGCAAGAGGATATCTCAACAACAAAGAGCTTACGGATGAAAAATTCGTAGAAAGTCCTTTTTTACCGGGGGAAAGAATGTACAAATCTGGAGACTTGGCAAGATGGCTGCCTGACGGAAACATTGAATTTTTGGGAAGAAAGGACCAACAGGTTAAAATCAGAGGTTTCAGAATAGAAACGGGAGAAATAGAAGCTCAACTGCTGAAACACGGTTCAATACAGGAAGTTGCGGTTATACCACGGGGGGATGAGGACAAATACCTTTGTACTTATTTTACAGCCCCGGAGAAGCTTGCGATTTCAGAGGTCAAGGAATTTTTGGCAAGAAGGCTTCCTGACTATATGATACCTTTGTACTTTGTGCAATTGGACAGCATGCCTCTTACTTCAAACAGCAAAATAAATGTAAAAGCCCTGCCTGACCCTGATGGTAGACAAAGTCTGGGTGTAAAATATGTGGAACCTCGAAATGAGATGGAAAAGGAATTGGCGGTTATTTGGAGTGAGATTCTTGGAATAGAGAAAATCGGCATTGATGATGATTTCTTCCAGCTTGGAGGGCATTCACTTAAGGCTACTGCTTTGGTAACCAATATTCACAGAGCCTTTAACACCGAAATTCAGCTAAAAGAGGTTTTTGATACACCGACCATAAGAGGGCTTGCAGCTAAAATTAAAAATTCAGTACAAAGCATTTATTCATCCATAAAACCAATTGAAAGGACTCAAAACTGTCCAACTGGATTTTATCCGGTTTCATCGGCACAAAAGAGACTTTTTATAATAAACCAGTATGAAGGCATAGGAACGGGATACAACATGCCTGCTGCTGTTGGTATTGAAGGAATTCTTGATATAGAACGCCTTAAAGAAAGCTTTAAGAAATTAATTAAACGACATGAATCACTAAGGACTAATTTTAGTATATACGAAGATGAGATTATGCAGGTAGTTCAAGAAGAGGTTGATTTCGACATAGAGTTTATTGATATCTCTAAAAAACCTGAAACTACACCTGATATAAAGTCTTTTATAAGGCCATTTGAATTGGATAAAGCACCTCTTTTAAGAGCGACATTAGTTAAGACCGCAGAGGACAGGCACGTACTAGTGATTGATATGCACCATATTATTTCAGATGGTATGTCAATGAATGTAATTATAGAAGAATTTGCACAGATTTATGAGGGACAGAGCCTCCCTGAACTTAAAATACAGTACAAGGATTATGCTGCTTGGCAGAATGACCTTTTTAAATCTGATTCAATTAAAAAGCAGAAAGAATATTGGAAAAAGGTATTCAAAGGCGATATACCCGTACTTGATATGCCTTACGACTATACAAGACCATTAATACAGAGTTTTGAAGGAGACAGAATAAACTTCACTCTTGATCCCGGTACGGCAAAGAAGTTGAAGGAACTGGCTTCAAAGACAGAAACAACACTTTATATGGTAATGCTTGCAGCATATAATATTTTGCTATCAAAATATGCGGGGCAGGAGGATATAGTGGTAGGCTCGCCGGTTGCGGGAAGAAATCACCCTGATCTTCAGAGTATTGTTGGATTTTTTGTGAATACAGTTGCTTTGAGGAATTCCGTTAGTGATGATAAATCATTTATTGATTTTCTTTCACAAGTAAAGGGAAACACACTTGAGGCCTTTGAAAATCAGGATTATCAATTTGAACAGCTTGTGGACATTCTTGCATTACCAAGAGATATGAGCAGGAATCCTTTGTTTGATACCATGTTTGTTATGCAGAATATAGGGAACACGGAAATAAGTATTAACGGCTTAAAGTTTTCGTCAGTTGACATTGACTTCAGTACAGCAAAGTTTGATTTAAAGATGGAAGCAATGGAATGGGAAGACGAAATAAAAATGGGGCTTGAGTATAAAACAAAACTATTTAAAAGGGAAACCATGGAGAGGCTGGCACAGCACTATACAAATATTCTCCTTGCAGTAATTGATTGCCCTGAAATGGAG
>JAEZIU010000117.1 GCA_023436485.1 Bacillota bacterium
AGCTCAGATATAGTTAGTAAGTTTGTAGGAGCTGGTGCTTTAGTTCCATTAGAGGACATAATCGCAAAGGATGCACCAAACCTCCAAAAACATTATGAACCATTTAAGAATAAGGTAAAGGACGTTACAGACGGACATTTTTATGTAATGCCTGACTACGGAGTTTTTTACAACAAGTTTAGTGTAAATGTTAACGAAGGACCTGCTTTCTTTATGCAAAAAGCGGTTTTGAAGGATGCTGGATATCCTAAGGTTAAAACTCTTGACCAGTACTTTGATATTATAGAGAAGTATAAGGCAAAGAATCCTAAAATCGACGGACAACCAACAATCGGATTTGAAGTTCTTTCAGAAGGTTGGAGAGATTTCTGCCTAAAGAATCCACCACAACATCTGATTGGTCATCCAAACGATGGCGGTGTTGTAGTTGATGATAAGACTAATACTGCAGAATTCTTCTGGGATAAGGATTATGCAAAGAGATACTACAAGAAACTTAATGAAGTAAATGCTAAGGGATTACTTGATCCTGAATCATTTACTATGAACTATGACCAATATATAGCTAAACTCTCAAGTGGTAGAGTTCTTGGTATGTTTGATCAACACTGGAACTTTAATAATGCAGAATTAACATTAAAGACTCAGAAGAAGTTTGAAAGAACATATGCTCCATTGCCATTAGTATTCGATGAAGGAACTAAGGATTACTATATGGACAGACCTGTTCTTAATGTTAACACAGGTTATGCTATTACAAAGAGTGCAAAAGATCCTGCTAGAATCGTTAAATTCTTTGATGCATTACTTACAGAAAAATGGCAGAAGATCCTCGGCTGGGGAATTGAAGGCGAAGATTACATGGTTGACGATAAGGGTTCATTCTACATGACTCCAGAACAACGTGTAAACTACAATGACCAGACATGGAGACTTGCAAATCAGGCTCAAACTCTCTGGTACTACGGTCCTAAGATGGAAGGTTCATTTGCAGATGGAAATGCTACCGGCCCTGGCGGACAGCCAAAAGAGTACTATGATGCACTTGACCAATACGACAAAGATTTCTTAAAAGCATATGGATATGATCAACAGTCTGATTTCTTCAGTGCACCTGCTGAGAACAGAATTTCATACCCAGCATGGCAGATAGATCTAGTTGACGGTTCACCTGCAAGCATGGCTAACACAAAAATTGGAGATATAGGAACTAAGTTCTTACCAAAGGCAATACTTGCTAAACCAGACAAGTTTGACAGTGTATGGGATGACTATGTAAAGCAACTTCACAAAGAAGACGTTCAAGCATATCTTGATAGAGTTAACGATCAACTCAAATGGAGAGCTGAAAACTGGAAGTAAGAATAGTTAAAGTCCATTGGAGCATATGCATTATGCTCCAATGGGTATTTTAAAAATCCAATGACTTGATTTACTGGGGGGCAGTATGGCTAATAATGTAACAGCTTTAGCTGAGAATAAACTACAAGGAAATAAAAAGACGGGACAAAAAATAACCTGGTATACGCTTGTAAAGCAAAAGCAGCTTATATTTATGTCCGTACCAATGCTTATTTATATATTAATATTTTCGTATGTACCTATTTGGGGCTGGCTGATGGCTTTCCAGAATTATAAACCAGCAAAGAGTTTTTTTGAGCAGAAGTGGGTTGGTCTCCAAAATTTTAAATACCTTTTTAAAGATGATAATTTCATAAGAGATTTCAGAAATACAATTAGTATGAGCTTTATAAACCTGATACTAAGCTATGTTACAGCAATAGTACTTGCATTACTTCTTAACGAAATTAAGAATGTGTTCTTCAAGAGAACTGTTCAGACGATATCTTATTTACCTCACTTTTTATCTTGGGTAATTGTAACGGGAATTGTGGCTACTTGCCTTTCAACTGAGGGTGGTATTGTAAACATAGTATTGGTGAAATTAGGTTTAATTAATTCTCCAATAAACTGGCTGAGTGAAGGAAAATACTTCTGGGGAATTGTAGGTGCCACCAACGTATGGAAAGAGGTTGGCTGGAATACAATAATTTACCTGGGTGCAATAACTGCTATTGACCCTGCCCTATATGAGGCGGCAGATTTAGATGGCGCTGGAAGATTTAAGAAAATGTGGCATGTTACACTTCCGGGAATTAAAGCTACCTTTGTAGTACTTCTGATAATGTCTATAGGTCATGTTATGGAAGCAGGTTTTGAAATTCAGTACCTGTTAGGAAAAGGACCTGTTTTAGATTGGTCTGAAACTATAGATATTTATGTTATAAAGTATGGTATTAACCAGTTCAATTATTCTCTTGCTACGGCAGCAGGTATATTTAAGAGTGTAATTGCAATTATCATGCTATTCATCGCCAATAATGTTGCCAAGAGATTAGGCGAAGAAAGGCTTATATAGGAGGTACTATGATTAATCGACGAAAACCCGTAAGGATAGGAGATGCAGTTTTTAATACCTTTAATTTTGTCTTCATGGCTCTACTTGCGATTGTTACTCTCTATCCATTTATAAATACACTTGCAATATCTTTTAACAATGGAGTTGACACTTTAAGAGGTGGAATATACCTTTGGCCTAGAGAATTTTCATTGATGAATTACAAGGCTATATTCATAGGCGGCAATATATTTCATGCATTTTATATATCAGTAGCAAGAACGTTAATTTCAACTTTGCTAAACATATTCCTTACAACAATGCTTGCCTTTACCTTAAGCAGAAAGGAATTTGTATTCAGAAAGCCTATAACATTAATATTTGTATTAACAATGTACTTTAATGCCGGTATAATACCGAACTACTTCCTTATAAAGAATTTACATTTGTTAGGAAGCTTCTGGGTATATGTTCTGCCATCAATGATAGCAGCATTTAACATGATCGTTATCAGAACCTTTATTATAGGTATACCTGAAAGTTTTGTTGAATCTGCAAGAATCGACGGAGCAGGAGATTTTAGAATATTCATGCAGGTAATCTTTCCACTTTGTAAACCAGTACTGGCTACAATTGCTTTATTCGTTGCAGTTGGTGCATGGAATACATGGTTCGATACCTTCCTGTACTGTTCATCAAAGCAAAACCTTAGTACGCTACAATATGAGTTGATGAAATTACTGAGTTCAACGCAGAACTTCAATTCTAATCCTGCTTTGGCATCAGGTATAGGTGCAAATTCACACTCAGCGGAGAATCTGGTTACGTCATTATCAATCAGGGCATCTATTACAATAGTAGCAGCTGTTCCGATAATTATTGTATATCCATTCCTGCAAAGATACTTCGTTGTAGGTTTGAATGTTGGTGGAGTTAAAGAATAATCCATTTCCGGGAAGGAGAAGGAATAATGGGTGTTGTTAGTAACAGCAATTATAGCCATCGAATCACAACAAAGACAATTAAACTTTCCGGATCTGACGGCAGTGTTTTAAGAAATACAGAAGTTGTTGTTGAGCAGAAAAAACATAAATTCCTCTTTGGTTGTGCACAATTTGATGCGATTCCTTATGTTAATGATATATATAAGGATCAAGAAAAAGAACGTGCAGAACAACGATTTGAGAAGTTCTTTGATTTGTTTAACTACACGACCGTACCTTTTTATTGGGGTTTTTATGAACGTGTAAAGGGTCAGCCCATGATAAATGAATCAAAGAAGGCTGCTCAATGGCTGGCTTCACATGGGCTTCTGTTAAAGGGGCATCCGTTATGCTGGCACACTATTACAGCACCTTGGTTGCTAGATATGACAAATGAAGAAATACTTACAGCTCAGATGGATCGTATTAAACGTGATGTTTCAGAGTTCAAAGGCTTAATAGATATTTGGGATGCAATAAATGAAGTTGTAATTATGCCTGTTTTTGATAAGTATGATAACGGAATCACAAGGATTTGCAAGGATATTGGACGTATAAAGCTGGTTAGCAAGGTGTTCAATGAAGCCAAAAAAGCAAACCCGGGTGCTACACTGTTAATTAACGATTTCAACACATCAGAATCTTATGCGATATTGTTGGAAGGACTTATTGAGGCAGGAGTACCTATTGATGCAATAGGAATACAATCTCATATGCACCAGGGATACTGGGGCGTGGAAAAGACTTTAGCGGTACTTGAGAGATTCTCCAGGTTTAATATTCCAATTCACTTTACAGAAAATACTTTGGTTTCGGGGCAGATAATTCCGCCTGAAATTGAAGATCTTAATGATTATCAAGTAGAGGAATGGCCGTCAACTATTGAAGGCGAGGACAGACAAGCCAGAGAAGCAGTATCTCATTACAAGACGCTTTTTGCACATCCCAAAGTTGAATCCATTACATGGTGGGATTTTGCAGATGGAGCTTGGTTGGGTGCACCATCAGGATTTGTAACTGTTGATAACAGGGTCAAGCCTGTATATGATGAAATACACAAACTTGTAAAAGATGAATGGTGGCTGAAACCTACTAAGTACATGACTGATGAAAATGGAGAACTCACTGTTTCCGGATTCTTTGGTGATTACGAAGTTTCATGTCAGGGAAAAAGGGTTGGTTTTGCTCTTGACAGCTCAAATGAGACTGTCAAATTAAAAATTTAAGATTAGTAGTGTAGTGTTTTATAATATTACCGGACGATTGACCTTCTCAAACTTCAAATTTGTCCGGTAATATTTTTTTATACTTTTTTCGTTTGGATTCAATATTAAATCTTTGCACATACTAATTTTGTAAAAATGATTAGAATGATTACAGTTAATAAGAGTTATAATTTATTTGAGATACTCAATGGCTCGGCTGTAAATCAAAGTGCAAAGGATTGTGAAAAGAATGATAATAGAAAAATATTACGAAGACCCTAAAACACTTCATGTAGGGACAATGGAAAAAAGGGCTTATTATATACCGAACCCACCGGGAGATATCAATAAGAGTAGTGACAGAACAAAGTCAAAAAGATTTCATTTATTAAACGGAGAGTGGGACTTCCTTTATTTCAAAAGTGTCTACAATATAACTGATGAATTCTACTTACCCGGATATGATCGTTCAGGATTTGATAAAATATCTGTACCTTCAGTATGGCAAAATTATGGTTATGACAGGCATCAATATACAAATATAAAATATCCTTTTCCATATGACCCTCCGTATGTTCCCATAGATAACCCGTGTGGTGCTTATGTGAGAGAGTTTCAAGCAGATAGCAGTTGGTCGGGAAAGAGGAAGTATATTAATTTCGAAGGAGTCGATTCATGCTTCTACCTCTGGATTAATGGTGAATTTATAGGTTACAGTCAGGTTTCCCATTCTACGAGCGAATTTGATATCACAGAATATGTACATGAAGGAATAAACACTCTAGCAGTCCTTGTACTTAAATGGTGCGACGGGAGCTATCTGGAAGATCAGGACAAGTTTAGGACATCAGGTATATTCAGAGATGTATATATCCTTATTAGACCGGAGAATCATATAAGGGATTTTTTTGTTAAGACTTCACTGGATAAGGACTATAAAAAAGCTGAGATAAAAGTAGATATGGAATGCTCAGGAAGTATGTCAGGAATAGGATATAAGCTTACAGACAATAGCACGGGGAATATTGAAGCACAAGGAAAGGTAACCGAAAATAGAATAAGTATTAAATTGGATAAACCGAAATTGTGGAGTGCGGAAATCCCTAATCTTTATACACTTGTACTGGAGTCGGAAAATGAAGTTATTCCAGTGACAGTGGGAATCCGGGAAATAAAAGTGGAGAAAGCTATTGTTTACCTGAATGGTCAAAAAATAAAATTCAAGGGTGTAAACCGACACGACTCTGACCCTGTAAAAGGGCCAGCTGTTGATATTAATGATATGCTGCAAGATTTGAAGCTCATGAAACAACATAACATAAATGCTATTCGTACAAGCCATTATCCAAACTCACCTCTGTTTACAGAACTTTGCGATGAATATGGTTTCTATGTCATTGCCGAAGCGGATATTGAAGCACATGGTACAACTTCAGTTTACGGTGGAGGACAGGATGGAAAATCATTTCCAATGCTTGCTCATGACCCGGAATTTGAAAATGCTGTTACAGACCGTGTAAAAAGTTGTGTTATAAGGGATAAGAATCATCCTTGTGTTGTTATATGGTCACTTGGAAACGAATCAGGGTATGGCAGGAATTTTGAGAGTGCCTTAAAATGGCTAAAAGAGTATGATAAGAGCAGACTTACTCATTATGAAAGTGCTTTATACCCGCCGGAGGGATATGATGCTGATTATAATAACTTAGATTTATACAGCCGTATGTATGCCTCATGTGAAGATATAATAGAGTACTTTCAACAAGATCGAGTTACCAAGCCTCTTATTTTATGTGAGTATTCACATGCTATGGGCAATGGCCCAGGTGACCTTGAGGATTACCATGAACAGATAGAAAAGTACGACGGCTTATGTGGGGGATTTGTTTGGGAGTGGTGCGACCATGCTGTCTACATGGGTAAAACCTTAGATGGTAAGAAAAAATATTTTTATGGCGGAGATTTCGGCGAGTTTCCACATGACAGCAATTTTTGTATAGATGGATTGGTGTATCCTGACAGAAGGGTTCATACGGGGTTGCTGGAATACAAGAACGTACTGAGGCCACTAAGACTTGTAAGTGATAAAGATGGCAAATTCACCTTCAGAAATATGCTCGATTTTGTTAATACTAAGGATTGCTTGTATATTTCCTACGAAGTAACCAAAAACGGTGAGGTTATATCAGGAGGAATTATAGATGATCCCAATCTATTGGACATACGTCCCCGTGAGATAAAAGACATATATGTGAACCTTGATAGCATAGAAGAAGGGGATTGCTATATTAAATTTGATTATATACAAAAGAACGGTACACCGTTTGTCAGCAGAGGTTATTTGCTCGGCTTTGACCAGATTAAGCTGGCAGTTGACAAGATTGGATTACAGGAGGATAAGATAACCAATATTTTGGGAAAATCGAATTCAGTGGGCGGAGAACTGTCCTTAGTAGAATCCGACAGAAACGCCGTAATAATAGGGAAAAATTTTCGATACACATTTAATAAAATGACCGGTGTTTTTGATAAAATGGTATACGATAATAATGTAATCATTGAGAAGCCAATGAACTACAATATATGGAGGGCACCTACCGACAATGACAGAAATGTTCGGAATAAATGGGAAGAGGCAGGCTACGACAGAACTATGTCCCGTTCATATAATACTCAGGTATTTAAGGAAAGCGGCAATATAAGGATAATAACGGAACTATCCCTTTTGGCGGTTCACATACAGAGAATACTGAGTATCAGTACCGAGTGGAATATAGCTGAGAACGGACTTATATCAGTTAACATGCAGGTGGAAAGGAATATGGAAATGCCGTTTCTGCCAAGATTCGGTTTGAGATTGTTTCTACCGGAGTACATCAGCAATGTTGAATACTTTGGCTATGGCCCTTATGAAAGCTATGCAGATAAAAGAAGGTCATCCTATATAGGACGTTTTAAATCCAAAGTGGGAAGAATGCATGAGGACTACTTGAAACCGCAGGAAAATGGAAGCCACTGGGGGTGCCATTATGTAACACTGGTATCAAATTGTGGCCTCGGGTTGCTGATAACCGGAGATGAGACTTTTAGTTTTAATGCATCCTACTATACTCAGGAAGAGCTGACAAAAAAACTTCACAATTTTGAACTGGAAAAGTGCGGAAGCACAGTACTTTGTGTAGATTATGCACAAAGCGGATTGGGCTCAAACAGCTGCGGGCCTGAGCTTATGGAGAAGTATCGTTTCAATGCACAGAGATTTCATTATACTATGTTTATAAAGCCATTTACAGAGAGGTCTCAGGACTGCATGTTGTAAATAAAGGCTTTAATAAGTAAAATAGATATATGAACCGGGTTATGCAGGCCGGGTGTTGGCGGAAGCAAAGCCATACCCGGCTTGAAATACGTAAGCTGCGATTTTGTATGGAAAAGGGTGAAAGCTGAAAAAGTGTATAACTTACCAATATATAATTATTTAAGAAAATATGAAAATGAAAATATAAATATTTTTCATATGCCGGGTCACAAGTTGTCAAGAGGAATTCCACAGGAACTTACCGTGGATGTTCTCAAACTTGATGTAACGGAGATTGATGGAACAGATAATCTTCATTATCCCAAAGGAATAATAAAAGAGGCCCAGGAGCTTGCAGCAAAGGCCTTTGGAGCTGATAGTACCTTTTTCCTTGTAAATGGCTCAACCTGCGGGATTCAGGCTGCGATTTTGAGTGTTTGTACAAGAGGGCAAAAAATAATAATAGGAAGAGATTCACATAAATCAGTAGTGTCAGGCCTGATAATGTCCGGGGCAGAACCGGTATTTATATACCCCGAATACAACAGCAAGTTTGGAATAAATGAAGGTGTAACAGTACGAAGTATTGAAAACGCTCTTTGTGCAAACCCTGATGCCGCCGCTGTACTCATAACAAGGCCTAATTATTATGGAATATGCAGTGATATTGAGAGTATAGTCAAAGTAGTTCATTCCTACGGAAAGCCTTTAATAGTGGATGAGGCTCACGGGGCACATCTGGCCTTCAGCCCTCTGTTGCCTCCTTCAGCAAACCAATATAATGCAGACATTGTTGTACAAAGTGCTCATAAAACACTTCCGGCTGTTACACAGGGGGCGTATATGCATATAAACGGTTCCCTTATTGACATAGAAAAGATCAGATTTAATTTAGCCATGCTCCAAACTTCAAGTCCATCATATATTATAATGACATATTTGGATGTTGCAAGAGAGCTTATGCAAAAAGAAGGAAGAGAAAAGCTCTCGCATTTGATTGACGAAATCAATATTTTTAAAAACAGACTTGCTGAAATAAATGGTTATGAGGTTTTATCAGATAAGTATTTGGGTATTAATACAATACAAGACCCAACAAGATTGGTTATAAATGTATCAGGACTTGGTATCAGCGGATTTGATGCAGAAACAGTGCTAAGAGCAGAGTTGGCTGTACAGGTAGAAATGGCTGATTATGAAAACCTTGTTTTAATTACAACAACAGCTGATAACAGGAGGACTTTTGAAAGGCTTTTTGAAAGCTTGTCAAAGCTTGCGAAGATATCGTTTCATAAGGAATGGAAACAACAAGCTGAAAAAATACGAAGTTTGACAGGTATACAGAAACTTTCACATGCTTCCGCGGTAATAAGTCCTTATGAAGCTTATGCCTCCCAAAAGGAGCAGAAGGAATTAAAATCTTGTTTGGGAAGGATATGTGCGGGAGTAGTCACTCCGTATCCTCCGGGTATTCCCGTTCTGTACCCGGGAGAAATAATTGACGATACAAAGATAAGTTACATAGAATCCATTATTGAATTGGGCGGAAAGGTTAACGGAGTTGGCAATAATAATAGTGTCCAAGTTGTAAAATAATGTGTTATAATTCATGTATCAGACAAAAGAAAAACAGTTGGAGGTTATATAATGCGTAAAGGTTTATTTATAACTGTTGAAGGAACCGACGGATCAGGTAAAACAACCCAGATTAAGCTGATGGAAAAATTTCTAAATAGTATGGGCAATGACGTTGTACTGTCCAGAGAACCCGGAGGTACTGAAATCAGCGAGATGATCAGGGACTTGATTCTTGATCCCAGAAACACTTCCATATCCCCTTTAACAGAAATGATGCTTTACGCTGCAGCCAGAGCCCAGCATGTTTCTCAAGTAATAAGGCCGGCTTTAGAAAACGGTAAATATGTCATATGTGACAGGTTTGTAGATTCAAGCTATGCATACCAGGGTTGCGGTAGGGGTGTTGACCTTAAAACCGTGGCGGATGTAAATAGGGCAGCGGTTGATGGTGTAGTACCAGACATTACATTTTTTCTTGACATAGACCCGCGGTTAGCAATAGAAAGAAGAATAAAGTCAACCGGCGCAGACAGAATTGAGCAGGAAAAAATGGATTTTCATATAAGGGTGTACGAAGGGTACAAAAAAATGTCATTGCTATATCCCGATAGAATTATGACAATAGATGCATCAAAATCAATAGAAGAAATATCTTTACAAATAAATATATACTTAAAGGAACTACTATAAAAACTATAACTTTATTTAAGGAGGGATTATGATGAAACTGGTGTTTGCTATCGTACATGATGAAGACGGTCACAGGGTAATGGATGAACTTAATAAACATGGCTTTAGTGTTACTAAAATGTGCTCATCCGGAGGCTTCCTAAAGGCTGGAAATACTACTTTGCTTGTGGGTGTAGATGAGGATAAGCTGGATGAAGTAATAGCTATTATTGAGAAGAAGTCCAAAAGCAGGAGACAGGTTATAAATACGCCGGCCTCATCCGGAGGTATAAATGGAATGTTTATGCCATACCCTGTTGAAG
>JAEZIU010000155.1 GCA_023436485.1 Bacillota bacterium
CCCAGCTGAAAGTGGTAGCCGCAAGAGGCGAACCATGATCTGTCCAGTTTACCATGTCCGTCGATGAGTAGCATCTCCAGTCTTTCATGGTATAAAAGTTATCTACTATTGTGTCCTCATCGTGTCCCGTATAAAGGTAACAAGTTCCGTTATAAACCATAGGAGCAGGATCAGTGGTATAAAGTGTTTGTACCACTGGGTTGTCTGCATAACATACGGATGAAAAAAGAGTAGTGAAAATAATTAAAAGCCCTAATATCTTGCATGCTTTTTTCATAATAATACCTCTTTTCTTATTTATTTTGGGTTAAGCTTGTCCCGGAAAAGTAGTAATTGTTCCCAGAAGATATTGTTTCATAAGAGAAAAATCAATTGCGTTAACATCTCCGTTAGCATCCAAATCAGCAAGCTTTGTATCTTCTATTGTTCCGGAACCCACAAGATATTTTTTCATTAATTGTAAGTCGATAGCATCTATTTGACCGTCTGAATTTATATCGCCTAATTTACCTGTAATAACAGGTGCGTTACTAAATTTAAACCAATTAAGGTTGATTAGGTATCCGCTGTCTCCAACATATTTCAGGTATACGTCGTGTTGACCGCTTACACCGCTGACAGCACAGTTTACATCTGTAAAGTTCTGCCATCCGTCTGTTCCGCTAACTGCACAAGTTCCAACCAAAGTTCCTGTTGCACTGTCAAGTCTTATTTCAATCTTGCCTCCGCTGGTGGCACTTGACACTCTTGCCTGGAAGCCGGTAGCACCGCTGCCGAAATCTATGCTCTTGTATACACTGTAATCAGCGTTTTCCGTGTATCCTACAGCATCTGTCCCCTCATCACAAGTTACATTCTGGATTCCGGACTGATCATTCCAACTCTCAGCTTCTATTTTTTCAAAGGCTGACCTGGGGGTAACCGGTGTGTCGGGGCTTCCGGTGTAGTTTCTGATAAGACCAAGATCCCAGATAATCTTCTGATATTCAGGACTCATATCGGTAGTACCCTGAATAAGAAAATCAACCTTGTTTATATCATTTATTTCCAGTTTTTGATTGTAGCCTGCACGTATAAGTTCACCGTGTGATACATTAGTTGTCCATTTGTCTGAATTGTATTTTGTAAGATTGCTTCTTGTTGCCCATTTATTGTTGACCAGAGTCCATGGCCCTGCTGCACTTGATGAGGTGAACAACTCGTAGCTTCTGCCGTCTATCATGGCTTCAATAAGCAGGTAGTACTGATTGTCGGCAAGACTTTTGTAAATCTCTGCTCCTTCAAAAACATTTGAACATGCAACGGTAGGTGTGCTCCAGCCCTTATTAGGGAAATTCGCAAGGGCGGTTTTTCTCATATACAGTTTTCCTGATCCGTCACTTGGTGTGTTGTACATATAAGCGTACTGATCATCACAAATTATGTAATAATCCCATCCCATGTTGCCTGATACACCAAAGGATTTGGGCCCGGACCATGAATTTGGATCATCAGGAGTTGTTGTTGTTGCGTAAGCTGCCCCATATGTACCATCCTGGTAGACAAGGTACCATAATTTCTGCGGTTCATAGTAGAATAATTCCGGCGCACAGAAATAGCTTTCTCCTATTTTGCTCATATAGGTACGTGAAGCTGTTTTCAGTCCTGCAATTGTGCTTGCAGATGTAAAACACATTTGCCAACCGCCGCTTTTATTTGCACCTGTGTAATAAACAAGATATTTACCGTTATAATTGACAATAGTAGGATCTTTAGCCGCATAATAATCATATGGGCTGCACTGGTTGTGAAAAATAACTCTTTCGTCAACATTCCATGACGGATTAGGGTTTGCTGCCGCATTCACCACGGTGCCAAATGATGTTACCATCATGAACAAGCCTAAAACCATTGCAAAACCTTTTTTAATAAATTTGCTCATACTTTTCCTTCCTTTCGTTATAAACTTAAATTTTATTTAATGATACTAGTGGTTTATTAACGAGTTTCACCCCGGAAACCCGGTAATAAGCCCTAGTAAATATTTTTTCAGCAGAGAAAAATCAATTGCATTTACATCGCCGTTTTCATCCAAATCAGCGGATTTTATATTTTCAATATCCCCTAAACCCAGAATATGTTTTTTCATGAGCTGCAAGTCAATGGCATCAATCTGCCCGTCAGAATTAACATCTCCTAGAATGACAGAACTGCCTCCTTCGCTGAATTGAACCCAGTTAAGGTTAATCAGATATCCGCTTTCCCCTGTAAATTTCAGATATAAGTCATGTTTTCCGCTAACACCGCTTACAGTACAAATTGAATCTGTAAAGGTTTGCCATCCCCCTGTTCCTGCAACTTGGCAAGAGCCGATCAAAGTGCCGGTTGCACTGTCAAGCCTTATTTCAATGGTACCTCCATTGGTTGCGCTGGATGCTCTTGCCTTAAAACCATTTGCTCCGCTTCCGAAGTCTACACTTTTATATACAGTGTAATCTCCGTTTTCTGTGTAACCCACAGCCTGACCACCTTCATCACAATCTACATTCTGAACTCCTGATTGAGCATTGTATCCTTCTGCTTCTATTTTTTCAAAAGCTGATATTGGAACATCAGGAATGGGCGTGTTTGGCCCTGCAGAAGTATAATAACGGAACCAGTTAATATCGGCATAACCGCCCGATGAAGCAGTCGTGTAATTGTATATACCAAACTTGTCACCTTGGAAAAATCCCAGGTCAAAAGGCATGTTTAATGTTCCCCCGAGTTGAGTAAAGTTTATATTATCAGTGCTATAGTAAAAAGTAGCCTTATTACTGTTAAGATCCGCTTTTGCCCTTAGATAGACAGTATTTCCGGTAAGTGTAGGACCATTTGTAATGGTTCCTGCCGTATCCTTGCTAGCGTTGATATTGGCCACTATTTTTTTAACTGCGCCTGATTTGCTTACCCCAATAGTTCCATATGGAATATTAAGCAGACATAGTCCTGCATTATCACCGTCTACCATATTTGTGGTGTCAAGCTCTATAGTTCCTTGGCAATCAGGACCCTCCACTCTTTGGGTAAGGGTATTGGTTGCCCTCCACAAATTATTTGCATTCTTTGCGTGAAGTCGCAGATAGCCCGGTCTTTCACTTAATGACCACTTTGTATTGTCCGGGTAATGATTCCACTGCCATTGTACTCCCATTGTTGTTGAACTGAATTCATCTGAATTGGGAATTGTAAGGATTGGATATGTTTCACCTACATCCGGTTTTTTATATGTTACCGGAACGGAACCGATAGGATAGGTTTTTCCTGCTATGGTTACATTTTTTACTGTAGACGGATCTCCGAGTATGGGCCAGTCATTCTGCCACTGCATAGGTATCAAAATGTCTCTGCGGCCTAGTCCCTGACCATCCTGAAATACATAGAACCACCATTCACCGGTTACAGTATCTATAGGCCCCCCCTGATGGATTTGACTTCCGCCCGAAATACTTGGGCCGTTGAGCAGTATCCTCATTTCATAAGGTCCATAGATGTTCTTAGACCTGAGGCAATATGTATACGATTCGGGAGGAGTTGAGTTACGGAATATATAATAATATCCGTTCTTTTTCATAACATGTGTTCCTTCAACCAGATAATTTCCGGTTGCACCTTCGATACGGGTTGTCACCTGACTGTTCACAACCGATTTATAATCAGCGCTTAGTTTAGTAACCTTTACATCATTTGCTTCTGATACGATGTATCCAGTACCGTCATCATCAATAAAGAGTCCCGGATCGTGAAAGCCCTGATTATAAACTGTTTTTGTATAAGGACCTGCCGGATTTGTGGCAGTACACATGATGAATCTCCCCTGTGCCTGATAGATTCCCACATAATATGTTCCGTTACGGTAGGCAATGGTAGGTGCCCAACAGCCATGTCCGTAATCATTAAATGTATTTGTCAGATCATAAGATTTTCCTGTACCACTAAGGTCTGAAGTAACATATCCTATAATCTCCCAGTTGATTAAATCCTTTGAGTGAAGTATAGGTATTGATGGAAATGAAACGAAAGTGGAACTTACCATATAGTAATCACTTCCAACCCTGACAGCAGAAATATCAGGATAATCAGCGTTCAAAATCGGGTTTGTATAGGTACCGTTGTTATTATCAGACTGCCACGCACCCACATAGGTCGTCTGAGCAGCCAATAGACATACCAGCAATATAATACTGAAGACTTTTTTAAACAACATAAGATTGATCCCTCCTTTTAATTATTTTAAAAGAGAGCAGGTAAATTTAAAAAATTTACCTGCTCTCCCTTGATTAGATTGTGCCCAGAAGAGTTTTCTTGAAAACGGCAAAGTCGAGAGCATCGATTACGCCGTCTTTATTCATATCTCCGGCATTGAGGTCATCCTCAACAGGGAAATCAGTAATTTGACCAAGAAGATACTTTTTCAGAAGTGCATAATCTGTTGCATCAACGCTGGCATCTCCGTTGAGATCACCTGTAAGAGTCTGAGTAGTATTACCGAATTTAAACCAGTTAAAATTAATCAGATAATCGCTTTCACCTGTAAATTTAAGATACAATTTATGTTTTCCGGTTACACCGCTTACAGTACACTTTGCATCAGTGTAAGTCTGCCAATCACCTGTACCTTTAACTGCACAAGTTCCTACCAAAGTACCGGTTAGACTATCCAATCTGATTTCGATATTACCTCCGTTTGTGGCACTTGCTACTCTTGCCTGAAAACTTGTTGCACCACTCCCAAAGTCTACATTGTCATAAACAACATAATCACCATTCTCTATAAACCCTACATTAAGACCTCCTTCAGAGCAGGTTTCGGTTTGAACTCCGGACTGACTTCCGAAGCTTTCTGCCTCAATTTGTGTAAAGGCTGATACAGGTTCAGCAGGAACATAGTCGGTGAAGCCCTTTTCACATATCATTTGAGAATAGTTCCACAAGCTCTGCTTCCATACATTCCAATCATGTCCTGCACCCTGGATAAGGAAGTAGGTATTTGGGATACTATGAGAGTCACAGAAATTATGAACCCCAGTACCATAGCTAATCAGATTATCAGTGGTTCCGTATGAAATAAATAAGAATTTCAATTGTTGCTGAGCTGCTACTCCATTGTCAGGGAAAAGTTGGGAATTGGGCAGTGTATCAGGTGCTGCTGAAAAAGCTCCTACATACGGGAACAGGTTCAGATTCAGAAGTCCGATATTGAATGCTTGTCCTCCACCCATTGAGAGACCTGCAACAGTTCTGTGAGCACGATCAGTGTAAACTGAATAATGTGATTCCACGTACGGCATAAGACTTCCGATTAAGTCTTTTGTAAAATTAGTCCAACCATCGGAAACACCGGTTGCTGTTGCATTACCGTTTGGTAATACACATATAAATGGCTGAATTTTACCTGCTGCTATAAGATTGTCAAGAATTACATTAGGTGCACCGTTAGTGTACCACTCGTCTTCATTTCCGCCGATACCGTGTAGTAAATACATTACACTGTATTTTTTGTCAGCTGAGTAGTTTGGGGGCAGATAAATTCTGGCTCTTCTCTGACTGTTTGTAGCTGCAGACTGATAATTGATATAGCTCACTTGGCCATGTGGAATATTGCTCTGAACCTGGTCGTATCCTGACGGAGGTGTGGTTGGCAGTGTTGCGGCCTGCACCTTATAATCAGGCACAGTAAAAATTAGAGTGAAAGCAAAAACAAATGCCACCATTCCCAAAATTGTTTTTTTAGTTAATATATTTTTTTTCATTTATTTAACCCCTTTCTATAGCACATACATTCATTGTAGACTTGGTATTGTACCAAGCAGATACTTTTTAAACAATGCAAAATCAAGTGCATCTATTACGCTATCTTTATTTAAATCTCCGGCTTCTATATCGTTTTGTGCCGGAAAATCCTCAATTAATCCCAGAAGATATTTTTTCATCATTGCATAGTCTGCCGCATCCACGCTGTCATCTTCATTGAGGTCTCCAACAATAGCGGTATTGCCCGCTTTGGAGAACTTCCACCAGTTGAAATTAAACAGATAACCGCTTCCACCGGTAAATTTCAGATACAAGTCGTGTATGCCTTCTGCACCGCTTACCGTGCAGGTCTTATCGGCCCAAGTCTGCCATCCCCCTGTTTCGGTAACCGCACAAGTTCCTATCAGTTTACCTGTGGGACTGTCAAGTCGCAGTTCTATATTTCCTCCGCTGGTAGCGGAAGAAACTCTGGCATCAAAGGACGCTGCGCCTGTGCTAAAATCAACACCTTTTACCTTTATGTAATCCCCGTTTTCAATAAAGCCTACATCCATCCCGCCTTCACTACAGGTTTCCGTTTCAATACCTGATTCCCAGCAGATTGTTTCAGCCTCGGTTTTAACATATGGATTAAGATTACCTATTTGGGCAGGGCCGGTTGTAGTCATATTTATTGTTGGGAAAGTACCGTCTGCATTGTATTTAAATTGTTCAACACATACAGAACGGTGATACCCACCTCCATCCGGCAAAGCACCATTGTGATAGAAAAAGTAGGAATTACCCTTAAAATCGGCTACCCCGGGATGATTGGTAAAGCTGCTGCCCTGAGTAGGCATGATTTTCCCACGATAAGTCCACGGCCCTGTAGGCCCGGTACTGGTGGAATAACCTATATGCTCAGATATAGGGCCGGCTGCAAATACCATATAATATAAACTGTTGCGTTTGTAAAACCATGGCCCCTCTTCGTATGTAGTTGGCCTGTCGGTTTTACTTCTTGTTCCGAAACTCGCAGTAGTCAAAGGTACCTTTACAATACTCCCTGAATAGGAGACCATGTCCTGATTCAATTTAACATAGTAAAGGTTTGGATTGCCCCAGTACAGATAAGCCTGTCCGTCATCATCTACATATACTGTCGGGTCAATGTCACCGCTGCCTGTGCTGACCAACGGTTTCCCAAGAGGATCTTTAAACGGGCCCGTTGGGCTATCCGATACTGCAACACCGATTGCCGTTCCCCCGGTTTTAGGTGTCACGGGTACATAATAATAAAACTTTCCGTTTCTTTGAATACACTGGCCTGCCCATGCATCCCCTTTAGCCCAACTGAACGAAGAGTAGGATAGTGGCGAACCATGATCTGTCCAGTTTGCCATATCAGTTGAGGAGTAGCACCTCCAGTCATTCATAGTAAAGAAGTTATTTACCAATGTATCCTCATCATGACCCGTATAAACGTAGCAAGTATCGTTATATACCATAGGTGCCGGATCGGCGGTATATAAAGTCTGCACTATTGGATTGTCTGCATAGCTTACTGTTGGAATAAATAAAGTAATTGCTGACAAGAGAGCTGCAATTTTGCATACTTTTTTCATTTTTTACCTCTTTTCGACAATTATTTGTCAGCAGGAAAGATAGTTATTTGCCCAAGCAGGTATTGTTTCATAAGAACAAAGTCAAGTGCATCAATTGTGCCGCTGGCATCCAAATCGGCAAGTTTTGTATTTTCAATTGTTCCTGTGCCTAAAATACACTTTTTCAACACTGTGAAGTCCAGTGCATCTATTTGTCCATCTGAATTTAAATCGCCTATTTTATCTGTAGAAACAGGTGTGTTACCAAACATGAACCAATTTATATTAAATAAGTAACCGCTATCACCTGTAAATTTCAGGTACAAGTCATGCTGTCCGCTCACACCGCTGACAGTGCACTTGGCATCGGTAAATGTCTGCCAACCGCTTGTTCCTGCAACCGGGCAAGTCCCAACCAAGGTACCGGTAGGACTATCTAAACGGATTTCAATATTACCTCCGCTTGTTGCACTTGATACTCTTGCTTGGAAACTTGTTGCACCACTACCGAAGTCTATACTTTTGTAAACGGTATAATCCCCGTTTTCGGTATAACCGACAGCATCTGTTCCTTCGTCACATGTTACGTTCTGTATTCCGGATTGGTCGTTATAGCTCTCTGCTTCCAGTTTTGTAAATGCACTTCTTGGTTCTACCGGTGTATTGTCCCCGGGAACATTTGCCATATACTGCTTTAACCAAGTCAATGCAGGCCTTTCAGATCCGTCACTACGCATAAGTTGAGAATTTGAAAGCCATACATGTCCTTGTAAGTACCCCCAGACAGTAATACCTTTTACTGCTGAATGTTCATACATTACCGGGAAAAGCTCCTGCATCTTGTTTTTCTGTGAATTATCATCTGCAATATTTAAATCCAATTCAGAAATGTAAATAGGTACGCCTGTTGCAGCAAGTTTGTCCAGTCTTGACTTTAGATTTGCAGCACTAGTATTTTCAAGGCTGTGTGATTGGCAGCCAACACCATCAATCAGGTTTCTGGCCTTCAATATTTTTACAACCGGTATGTACTGATCAAGACAAGACCATTCATTCAATACATTATAGTCATTAATCAGCAGCTTTGAATTTGGGAAGTACTTACGAGCCATTTCAAAGGACCATACAATCCAATCCCATCCTGTACCATAAAGGCCATTGTCACCACCGATGTCATTTTTGTATGGGAATGGTGCATGTCCGGGCATAGCTTCATTTACAACATCAATGTATTCTGCGTCCGGGAAATTCTGTGCAGCCGCTTTAATCCAGTTTTCGATGGCTGTTTTTCTAGCTGAACCGGAAAGATTGCCTAACCAGTTTGGATACTGTGAACCCCATATAAGTGTATGGAACTTAAATGGAATCTTGTTCGTTTTACAGTAATTGTACATTGCTTTAGCCTGGCTAAAATTGTATGAACCTTGTTGTGATTCGCATGAACCCCACTTGGAAGCATTTTCAGGTGTAATCTGGTTCCAATAGTCTCCAAACTTACTTGGCGGATTACCGTCATACCATATATTACCAACAAATTTAGCCTTTCCTGTTGCCATTGCAGCATCTGCCGTACTTGGAAAACTACTGATAATAACGCATGCGCACAAAAGTGCTGAAAACATAATACTCAAAATTCTGGATTTACGATTTTTACTTTTGTTAATCATAATTATTAACCTCCGTTTAAAAATTTGAATTGCCAAACATGGTTACCCCCGGTAACCGGCAGCTTAAAGCTCTGTTCAAATGAACAGCATAAGCCGTAACCATCCCATCATGTGCGGAAATTTGGTAATGATCACTGTAAAAATTGCACATATACTGTTTTTAATGAAGTATTAATTCTTCAAGATTAGCCAAGGTTGTCAGTCCCGGCAGCATAAGATAACTTGCTAAAATGCTTTTTGAAAAGTGTATACTAATATGAATTAACGATGTACGCTCCTGCATACAAGTTGGTCGGTTCAACTACTTAAAGTTATTACGATTGATAGGAAAAAAAGACTATTTTTTAGTGAATCTTTCAGCCCCCCTTCTTAATTTTTGTCAAAATTCTTATCTTTTAGCACTTGGCCAAAAGATAAGCCAATACCAATAACAATAAGGGTCTCCGTCCAATATTATATACTAGGTATTGACTTTCTTTGGCTAATGTAAGAATAGGAGTAAAATGAAAAAGAACGATTAGTACATATTAACTATGTTAATTTATTATAGAATGTAAACAGTTTCCATCTCAATATAAATCTTTTTGTTATTGGTATAAAATTTTGTAATTATTTTACCATATGATACAAAAATAGTAAATTGATTATTTGATTTGATAGATTGGTGTATATTTTTTTAACTTTGTTATAATATATTTTTTTTGCTATGTTTCACTTCTATACTCCTTGGGAGTAATTCCTATAGCTTTCTTAAATATATAACAGAAATAATGGGGATCGTTGTACCCAACATTATATGCAATTTCAGATGATTTTAGTGAAGTGGTTTTTAAAAGCTCCATAGCCTTTTTTACCCTTACTTTTGTAAGGTATTCAATGAAATTTTCTCCTGCCTCTTGACTGAATATGGTGCTAAAATGACTGGGACTTACATTAACATATGATGCAACTGAAATGAGAGAAATATTTGAATTGGCATAATTACTATGTATGTATTCCTTTGCTTTTTTTATTATGCTGTCATACTTCTTCTCAACCCTTGTATCCCTGAATTCTAATACTTTGTTTAAAGTATATTCTGTTAATTCACCGAATTTTTCTATAGAGTCTATACCTGCAACAAAGCTTTCCAAATTTTTTGACCATGGTATCAGATTTTCAATTTCGCCACCAATCTCATTTATGAATCTGGAGGCACTTATTACCACATCCATGAATAAATAATGGATATATATTGGTGATTTCATATCAATTTCATTAAGGTTATCAATGAACTTATTAACAAAAAAACCAACATCAGATTTCAATCCACACTTAAAAAAATCGAAAGTATTATTCATGTCAATTTTTATAAAATCCTTTTTACTTTCCATATCAGACTTGATATCGTTAATACCGAGAATCCTTCGTTTTCCGTACACATAGCGGTAGTTTTTTATTTCATCCGCTTCCTTATACGATTGTGTAATTCCTTTTATTCTTTCTCTTACACTACCAATACTGATTCCAAGAATACATGCTGTTTTCCTTTCCACTTCATATTTCAGAGCTTGTGCCAGACTGTAAGCAGTCTCTTCCATACTTTGGGGATTGTCACCTTTTATTATTACTATTATTTCTCCAAGCATTCTTCTGAATTTAATAATCTCAGTATTTTTGCTGACAATGTTGTCTATTAAAGTCTCTGCCTGTAATACTTCCGTATATTCGCCTCCTGAAGCATCTTTTTGGGACATTTCTAACTCTAAAATTTCTACAATGTAAAACTTCGAAATTATATTTATATTCAATTTTTCACAATTATCTATAACTTCAACAGGAGGAACCATACCCAATAATAGTTCGTTTAGAAATTTGTCTCTGAATAAAGGAGCATTTTCTGCAAGTTGTTTTTTGATTTTTTCAGCATTTTCTCTTTCTTTTTTTTCATTTATTATTAAAGCTTTAACTTTTTCCAGCGATTCAAGCAGATCATCGGCGGTCACAGGCTTCAACAAGTATTCTGTTACTCCTATACGCATAGCCTCTCTTGCATAACCAAACTCGTCATGCCCGCTAAGGATAATAATCTTTACCCAAGGCATATTTTTCCTGACAACCTGACTTAGCTCCAAGCCGTCCATAAACGGCATTTTTATATCAGTAATCAATATATCAGGCTTTATTTCCATAATAAGCGGCAGTGCAAATTCACCGTCCGGTGCTTCACCTGAAAACACAAAATCAGTTTGTTCCCAATTAATACAATCTCTTATACCATGACGAACTATAACTTCATCATCAACAAGAAATATTTTATACACCTGTTTCACCTCTCTATAACCGTTCTAAGTTAGATATTCCATTTTATGATTAATAATACCTTCTTTTTACATTATATATTATAATGACGGTTTTCAGCGATTCTTGGAATGCAAATAGTAAATTCACTTCCGACACCGTATTCACTTTTTACATCTAATCCGTATTCCGCCCCAAAATTCAGCTTAATTCTCTCATTTACATTGAATAACCCAAATCCTTTTTGTTCCGGAACAGCATCTTCCTTGGGCTTTACAAAAAGCTTCTTAATTCTTTCAACTTGTTCCTGATCCATTCCTATTCCGTTATCCTTTACCAAAAATATCACAACATCCTCTTTGCAATAACCCTCAATAATTATTTTCCCCATTCCTCTTTTGTTTTTTATTCCATGATAAAGTGCATTTTCAACTATGGGCTGAAGTGTTAGCTTTAGAATACTACAGTTCTCAATCTGTTCTGAAATATCTATCTCATACTCCAGAATATCCTGATATCGGTACTGTTGAATCTGGAGATAACTCCTGATAAGCATCTCTTCTTCTCTAATACTTATGTAATCATACCCTTTACTTAAGGCAACCCTGAAAAATTTGGACAACGCACTTACCATCTTAACAACATCCTTGGTTTTGTTACCCTCAGCCAGCCATATAATAGTGTCCAGAGTATTATAGAGAAAATGGGGATTTATCTGTGCCTGCATAAGCTTTAACTCGGTCTTTCTCAAATTTATTTGTTCCAGCTTCACGTCTTCCACCAAGCTGCCTATTTTTTCAATCATAGTATTAAAACTTGTTGCTAACATAGCTATTTCATCACTTTCAGAATCAGGAACACGCGTGGTAAAATCACCATTTCCTACTAACTTTGTTGATATACAGAGGTTTTTTATTGGCTTTGTAATGCTGTGAGAGATAAATTCTACCAGTATAAGTGTTACTACCAAAAGTACAGCAAATAGTATACCTGTAAATGTGACATTTCTTCTTCTTTCCGTTTCAATTTTATTATGTACCTTGTTCATTTGAAAGGTTTCAAAATACACGTACTTTTGTACTGCATCTGTAACCATCGTTGTGGTAGTTCTGATATCATTATCAAGAATCATTAAATTCTTATCGTACTTGGGCCCATCAGTTTTCATATTTTCTTTAATTATTTCAGTACTTCGTTTAAGACTATCAATATAATCTTTCATATATTTGGTAGTACTTTTGTTTTCAGCCATTAAAGCCGATTTTCTTAGATATTTTACTTTGTTATATGCATCTTCCAGTTTTCCGGATATATCTTCCTTTTTAAAATTGCTTGAACCTATTACAATCTGATACATACTGTAATCGTAATCATATTTAAATTTTTGGGAGAAATCATTGGCAACGGATATGCTTTTATATATTGCATTGTAGTAATCTGAATATGTTCCAACTTGGAAAATAAGATAAGAAACAAATGCCAGAAGCGGAATAATGGCAATAAACATTAAAGCTCTCATCTTTGTCTTTAATGATATACCTAAATATTTCTTAATTTTCATAACTATTTCTCCTCTCATTTGTATCCAAGCTTGAAGGTACCAAAAGAGACAGCCTTATATTTGGTGCAAAGACTGCCTCTTTTTACAATTTACTTTTTTAAAAGCTATTTACTCTTCCTCTTTATTGATGCAAATATACTCTGCAATATGATAAATATGCAAAGGAGGGCTGCAATTGCAATCTTTGTCCACCATGAAGACAGCGTACCTTGAAAAGTTATAATTGACTCTATTGTACCCTTTATCATTACGCCGAACAAGCTACCTATGACATTACCGACACCACCTGTGAGAAGTGTCCCTCCGATTACAGCCGAAGCAATGGCATCCATTTCAAAGCCCCTGGCCTGTTCAACAAAGCCTCCGCAGGAATTTAGGGCAAAGGCAAAACCTGCTAAAGCTGCAAGAAAACCATTAAGAGCATATACTTTCAGCTTTATTCTTCTGACGTTCAATCCCATTAGTAATGCAGATTGTTCATTTCCACCCACGGCGTAGATGGAACGACCGAACTTCGTGTATTTTAAAACAATAAAAGCAATTATTAATACAGCAATCGCCAGAACTACACTGGGGTATATGTAGGGATGGATTACTCTTCCCTTTTTTGTTACTGTTGAAATAAACGGTATATATATTTTTGCATTTGCAATACCAAGGAAGGCTTTATTTGTAATGGTTATCATTTCGTCACTGATTATTGCTGTCATTCCTCTTGCAAAAAACAGACCTGCAAGTGTTACTATGAATGGCTGGATGTTGAGATATGATACCAGAAAGCCCTGTACAAGTCCAAACACAACGCCCACAATCAGAACAATTACTATGCTTAACCAGGCATCCATGCCTTTTTTCTCCATCATCCATGCAAGGAGCATACATGTCATTGCTATTACCGAGCCGATTGATATATCTATACCCGCAGTAATCAGTACTATTGTCATACCCACAGCCGCAATAATCAGTCCGGCGTTACTTATAAACAGGTTTAAAAATACTTGTGGCTTTCCAAAACCTTTATCCTGGAATATCATCATACCGGATATGTATAACACAAAAAATAATACAATGGTAACAAACAGCAAAAAGTTATTGCCGCTTAATTTACTCCGTAAACTTTTTATCATTGTGTCACCTTCTCTCCAGCATTATTGATTTTTTGCTTTTGGCTAAAATTTTTGAAAAACTTTTTAAATTGTTTTGATTGCAAGGATACAATTATAATTACAACTAT
>JAEZIU010000290.1 GCA_023436485.1 Bacillota bacterium
AGGAAGACTTTGAAGACGAAGAATAGAATTTGTGCAGGAGATATATAATGGGTTCAAAAAAAGTAATGCTTGGTATGAGCGGCGGCGTTGACAGTTCTGTAGCTGCCGCCATTTTATTAAGACAGGGTTATGAGGTAATAGGGGTCACTTTACAAATATGGCAAGATATGGATGAAGAGAGACAGAAGTCAGAAGGTGGCTGCTGTTCACTTTCAGCTGTTGATGATGCCAGAAGAGTGGCAAACAAATTAGGTATACCCTATTATGTTTTAAATTTCAAGGACATTTTTAATAAAACAGTTATTGAATACTTCAAGGAAGAATATTTTAAGGGAAGAACACCAAACCCATGTATTGCCTGCAACAGACATGTTAAGTGGCAGGCTATGCTGGACAAGGCTCTTTCCATGGGAATAGACTATATTGCAACTGGACATTATGCAAAAGTAATGCAAGATGCTTCAACGGGAAGATTTGTTCTAAAGAAGTCCGTTACCGACAGAAAAGATCAGACATATGCACTGTATAATTTGACACAGCAGCAATTAAGCCATACGCTTATGCCGGTTGGTGACTATACAAAGGATGAAATCAGAGAAATTGCAAAAGAAATAGGACTTTCTGTGGCAACGAAACCTGATAGTCAGGAAATTTGTTTTATACATGATAACGATTATGGCAAATTTTTAAGTGAGAACTGTGACAAAAAGATAGTTCCCGGAAAATTTGTAGATATAAAGGGAAATGTGCTTGGTAATCACAAAGGGATTGTTCATTACACTGTAGGACAAAGAAAAGGACTTGGCATTGCCTTTGGAAAACCAATGTTCGTGGTAGCCGTTAACCCTGAAAATAATACAGTTGTTCTTGGAGACGACAGTGAGGTGTTTTCCGAAACATTGACAGCATCGGACCTGAACTTTATTTCAATCGAGAAGCCGGTAGATGGAATGAGGGTAAACGCAAAAATCAGGTATTCGGCAAAAGAAGCACTTGCAACTATAAATATAGTTGATGAGAACCGTATAAGAGTTGTATTTGATATACCTCAAAGAGCTATTACTCCGGGGCAATCTGTAGTTTTCTATGACGGTGATGTGGTTGTGGGCGGCGGTACAATAGATTAATAATTAACATAATTTTACTTTGAAATCTCCTATTAAAGCTCGTTTTCAAGCTATGATAGGAGATTTCCTGCATAATATATATAAATTGATTGAATTTACATAAATATACTGGTAATATATGCATATAAATTATCAAATGGAGGAATTTTATGAAAAAAATGAAGTTGCAGTTTTTATTTCTAGCAGTAGTTGTTATTACAGTATTTTTTCATGCAGACAATATCTATAGTGCCGATCATATCAATAAAGATACGATCATTCAATCTGTTGATATAGATGCCAATAATGATAAAAATCCGGAGTTCAAAGTATCTTTGTACAATACCAGGTCAGATGTTAAATATGTAGTTCAAGCCCCATACATTAGCAAATACACATATATGACATCCAAGATTTATAAATTAATACAGTATAAAAATGGCAAGAAAACGGGGTATGTTAACCTTACTTTGAAAAGTCTGAGCGATAACAATAACTGGATGTTTTTTATAAACTACTATTCGGACGAAGATAACATTAAGCTTAAATATGATATTAAAGCTTATACTAATCCGTCAAATCTGGATATTCTGACTTTTCCTAATCAAAATGGCAAATATGTATTAAAAAGGCAAAAAGCATCAAGTAAAGTAACACTCTCAAATAAAGTTACATATCTGGAAAGTGCAAAACGATATGTTAAGTTCGGTGAAACCATCTCGGCAAGAGGGTTAGGTTCCACAGTATGCGAAATATACAAGCTCAAGGCAGACAACGTTCTGACAAAATCAAAGGATGGATTCAATTCACAGACAACATTAAACTCAATTGCAAAAAGAGAAATCAGGGGAAACTGGCTTCTGTCCGTTAATCCTATGGTTGATTGGGGTCATAAAACAGCTTTTAATACTATGTTAAAGATGGATTTTGAAACGGGGACAATTTTTTTCAGCGATGGAGTATATAGAGAAAATATGTACAATTACGTTCCCAGGTCGTCCAGCGTAAAAACCTATTTTAAGAATCCTGCAGGTCTGCAAGTAAGGGCATGCAAATGGGTATTGGATAAAGGAAGTCTATTTAAAACGGTAGGCGTGTATTCAATGTATGCCTTTGCCGATTCAATAGGTAAGAACGGTTACGTACCAACACAGCCAATGTCCGAATGGCTAAAGAAGGATTTCAACATTGGTTACAATTTCTATGATACAAGGTTCAATTCAGATACCATGACTTCGCTATTATACATCTATAAGGACTATCCTGATAAATATGTACTCAGCAAGATGAATAAGTACATTTCATTTTACAAAAATTATTATAAGACAAAGCAGTACAAAGTAGGAAAAGCAATATTTGTACCTGACTATATGGATATTAGTGGTAAAAATAAGATTAATCCAACCTCACTCAATCATTTTATCGCAGAAACTGAGGTAATGTTCCTGTACTATAATCTGACAGGTGATAAAGAAAGTCATAAGATTGCTTTGGAAATGCTTAATTCCATAAAACTGACCAGCAGCAAGTGGATACGTCCTAATGGTGATTTATGGTATAGAGTTACACCACAGGGTGTTTACAAGACAAATGATTACCCATTGGTTACATATAATGACCTTGTATTTTTCAAATATATTTTAAAAGACGTTGAAGGCAAAATTCCTGCTGAAATCGAAAAAATGTACCAAAGTAAAGAAAAATGGGCAAAGAACCAAGGATTTCTTTGATACTGATTATTTGCCAACATATATTTTATTTAAGTGCAAACTATAAATAAGTATTTGTTTTAAAAGCAGGAGGAGGGATTTACTTTGAAAGAAGGATTGATTCCGGCAGTATTAGGGACGGCTGTTACCGCAACAGGGCTGGCAATGCGAGGTTATGACATGAAAAAACATGGCATGAAGAAGCGTGATACAGCGGTTGCAATTGGAGCAGGCGTTATTGGGTTTGGAGTAGCACATGTTGTACTTGGTTCCATAGACCTGATACACAAATAAATTCAAAAAAAAGGGGTGCTTTTTATAAGCACCCCTTTTTATCATATCTTTTCAAAGACAGGTTTTCTTTTTTCAAAATGGACCACATGTTTAAATCCTATACTTTTCAGGTGTTCCAATGCCTCGCTGAAACTATGTCCAAGATGTTCGGCAAAGTGAGAATCTGACCCTACGGTAATAATTTCTCCGCCCAACTCAAAATAACGTTTAAAAACATCATAACCCGGTATTGTACATCCAAGATCGCTTCTTAACCCGGAAGTATTCAGCTCAATACCTTTTCCCTTTTCTATAACTGCTTTTAAAATCTCGTCAATAATATCACTATAATCCTTGTATCTGAGAGGTTTGTCTTCAAAGTTGCCGTACCGGGCAGCATAACCTATATGACCTATGACATCATAATTATCATATGCATTTACTGAGCAAAGGATTTCCTGCAAATATCTTTCATAAGCCTGTTGCTGAGTTCTGCCTACAAAGAACACCCCGGTGTAAGGGTCTTTGCGTTCTATTATGTGTACTGAATTGATAATAAAGTCGAAGTCATAACGATTCAGAATATCATTGATTTTGTCAACCACTTGGGGCTGAAAACCCATTTCAACGCCTATTAGTATGTCAAGTTTTGATTTCCATTTATTCTTTAGCTCATGAAAAAAAGCAAAATATTCATTGTAATCTATTAAAAAACTCTCATCAAAATCCGGATAGTCATAATCAACATGGTCCGTGAAAACCAATCCTTTCAGCCCGATTTCGATTGCTCTTTTACAGGCTTCTTCAGCGTCCATGTTTGAATCCGTAGAAAATTTTGAATGAATATGGTTGTCATGCATTGTAACTTTCTCCTTTGAAAAGTATAATAAAACTAAAATTAACCATCCTATAAAATATGATGCGTTAAAAATATAATACTAATTAATATTATCTACATTTTTAAACTAAAAGTCAAAAAAGAGAGAGGCATGTGTATGAATAAAGAAAAGACCCAGGGTCAATTATTAGAAGAAAAGCTTACCTATAAACAAAAAAATGCTTGGGAGCATAGTGAAAAAGAGGTTCAACAGGCTTTTGATTTATGCGATGAATATAAGACATATCTTGATGATGGAAAAACAGAACGAGAATTCTGTTCAGTTGTAGAACGCCAATTAGTTAAGTCAGGATATGAAAATCTCACTGAACTTATGAAAAAGGGTAGCAAGTTAAAACAAGGTGCTAAGGTGTACTACATAAACAAGCAGAAGTCTGCAGTTTTTGCTGTACTGGGGAAAGAACCGTTGATTCAAGGTATAAATATGGTAGGAGCACATATAGATTCTCCACGCCTTGACTTAAAGCCAAATCCTATTTACGAAGATACAGGAATGGTTCTTCTCAAGACACACTATTATGGGGGTATAAAAAAGTATCAATGGGTAACCATTCCTTATGCATTACATGGTGTAGTCTTTAAAGCAGATGGTACAAAGGTGGATATATGTATAGGCGAGGACGATAAAGACCCCGTATTTACTATAACGGATTTGCTTCCTCATCTGGCTCAGGATCAGATGCAGAAAAAAGCTACCGAGGTTGTTGAAGGCGAAAGTCTTAATATATTAATTGGCTCAATACCTTTAAAGGATGATAAGGTAAAAGACAAAATTAAGCTGAATATATTAAAGCTTTTAAACGAAAAATACGGAATGGTAGAAGAAGATTTTATATCAGCTGAACTTGAGGCAGTACCTGCATTTAAAGCAAGAGATATCGGACTAGACAGAAGTATGATAGGAGCTTATGGCCAAGATGACAGGGTTTGTGCATTTACATGCGTAAAAGCACTGCTCGATCTTGCACAGCCAGAGAAGACTGCATTGTGTATTCTCACGGACAAAGAAGAAATCGGAAGTATGGGAAATACCGGAGCTCAGTCCAGTCTTCTCAAGAATTTTGTAGCAAAACTACTATATTTAACAGTAGATAATTACTCGGACATTTTAACAAACCAATGTCTGGAAAACTCAAAAATGTTATCTGCCGACGTTAATGCTGCTGTTGACCCTACGTATGTAAGTGTTAATGAAAAATCAAATTCATCATACATGGGAAATGGTATTGTACTTCAAAAATATACAGGTTCAAGAGGTAAGTATGATGCAAGTGATGCCAATGCTGAATTTGTAGCAGAAATTAGAAATTTGTTTAATAAGGAAGGCATTATATGGCACTTGTCTGAAATGGGTAAAGTTGATTTGGGCGGTGGAGGAACTATCGCACAGCATGTTGCCAATCTCGGTGTAGATGTACTTGATTGTGGAGTGCCGATACTTTCAATGCACTCTCCAATGGAAATATCGAGTAAGATAGATGTTTACATGAGTTACAAGGCTATGAAAGTTTTCCTTGAAAGCAAATAACCGTTATTAGGAGAAAAAGACATGATAAGATTCGGACCATCGGGAAATTCGGACAGCTTTTATGAAGAGGGATTCAAGTCCTCGGTGCAAATGCCGGCGTGGCTTGCGTCAAAAGGCTTGAATGCATATGAGTATTCCTGTACAAAAGGAGTAAAGGTTGGAGAGGCAACTGCCAGAGAAATAGGCCAACAGGCAGAAAGCAACAACATTTCAGTCAGCATCCATGCTCCGTATTATATTAACATGTCAAGTGAAGAAGAAGACAAAAGAGAAAATTCCAAGAGATATATCATGGAAACTCTGCAGGTTGCAAAATGGATGGGTGCCAAGAGAATAGTTGTTCATACAGGATCCACAAGTAAACTAGGACGGGAAAAGTCCCTTGAATGGGCAATACAGATTCTTAAGGAAACTCTTCAAATGTCTGATGCTGCAGGGTTCGGTGATATAAGTATCTGTCCTGAGGTTTTGGGAAAGCACAACCAGCTTGGAACACTTGAAGAAATAATGGCAATGTGTAAAATTGATGAAAGGCTGATACCTACTATTGATTTTGGGCATATTCATGCCAGAGGTCTGGGAATATTGAATTCACAGGAAGATTTCGAAAAGGTTATTGATTTCATTGAAAACTCAATAGGTAAGGAAAGAACTAAAAGAATCCATTGCCATTTCAGCCGTATAGAGTTTACCAAAGGTGGAGAAAAAAAGCACTGGAATTTTTCAGACAAGGAGTTTGGTCCTGAATTTGAGCATCTTGCGCCTGTACTGGTTAACAGGAAAATGGAGCCTGTGATTATTTGCGAATCAAGAGGAATGATGGCAGAGGATGCTATAGAAATGAAGGATATTTACTATGGCATATTGGAAAGTCAAAACTTATTCTAAAAGTAATATATAAGCCTGTTTGATGGACTAAACAGGCTTATATAAAGAATGCGGGAGGTTAAAATGAAAAAAATACTTGTTTTAAACGGACCAAATCTTAATATGTTAGGCATCAGGGAAAAGGCTGTTTATGGAAGTGAAACCCTGCTGGATATTGCAAAAGAAGTGACTACGGTATCACAGGAGCTGGGACTGGAATCAGATTTTGTGCAATCAAACCATGAAGGCGAGATAATAGACAAACTTCATGCAGCACGTGGTGTATACGATGTGGTAATAATAAATGCGGGAGCATATACACATTACAGCATAGCAATCAGAGATGCCATAAAGGCAATAGAAATACCTACAATAGAGATACACCTTTCAAATATACATAGCAGGGAAGAATTCAGGCATACATCCATGATAGCACCTGTCTGTGTAGGACAGATATGCGGATTCGGAAAGATGAGTTACATACTGGCACTTCATGCGGCTGCAAACATGTAAAGATTATTTATATATAATTTAAAATAGGGATTTATGGAGGTAATTATAAATGGTTGACAAGCAAATATTATCAAATAGGCTGGATACTTTCAGAAAAGAACTGAAAAACCTCGGGCAGGATGGTGCATTGATTACAAAAAGAGAGAATTATATGTATCTTTCCGGTTTTTCAGGTACATCGGCGAACCTTGTAATTACTGATAAAAAAGCATATTTGTTGACTGACTTCAGATATGTTGAACAATCGGCCAGACAGGCTCCTTTGTTTGAAATAGTTGAGCATAAGCCGGATATAAAAGATACTATCCTTGAAATATTAAACTCTGAAGGTATTAAAAAGCTGGGGTTTGAAGACCAAAGTCTGACTTATTCGGAATATAAATCATTTAGTAACAAATTCAAGGATACCGCGTTGGAGGGAATTGGTTCAGTAGTTGAAAGATTGAGGAGTATAAAGGACTCCTTTGAAATAGAAACTATAAACAAGGCTGTTGAGATTGCTGACGGTGCATTCAATCATGTACTTGGCATTATAAAGCCGGGTATAACTGAGTTGGACGTTGCTGCAGAGCTGGAATATAAAATGAAGAAATTAGGGGCATCAGGTGCTTCCTTTGAAACAATTGTCGCATCGGGGCTTAGATCATCCATGCCTCATGGGGTTGCATCTGAAAAGAAACTGGAAGCCGGTGATACAATCACAATGGATTTTGGTGCATTATATAACCATTATTGCTCCGATATAACAAGAACCGTTTTTCTTGGACAACCGGATAAAAAAATGATAGATATCTATAATATAGTTTTAGAGGCTCAGTTAACTTCAGAGAGAGGTGCCGTACAAGGCAAAACAGGAAGGGAAGTTGACAAAATAGCAAGGGATATGATTTATAGCAAGGGGTTTGAAGGTAAATTCGGGCATGGGCTTGGTCACGGATTAGGCCTTGAGATACATGAAAATCCACGACTTTCACCGGGAGGAGATAAAGTACTGGAAAACAATATGGCAGTCACCGTAGAACCGGGGATCTATGTTGAGGGCCTTGGAGGAGTAAGAATTGAGGATACCATTATAATCAGGGAAGACAATCCTATTGTTTTAACCCGTTCCAATAAGGACTTGATTATTTTATAAGCCAAAATTAGACTTTTTCGGTGCATTTATTGACTTTTATCATTAAATTGAAAATTTTTCTTGCCTAATAGAGAAAATTAATTTAATATAAACTAGGATGGTATTAAAGCTAAAATAAAGGTTTATGCATTTTTATATTTATGGAGGTAAGGTATGATAGTAGCTGGTGATTTTAAAAATGGCGTAACATTTGAATTGGATAATAATATATTTCAGGTAGTTGAATTCCAACATGTAAAGCCGGGAAAAGGAGCTGCGTTCGTAAGAACAAGGTTAAAGAATATAATAACAGGTGCAACAGTTGAAAGAACTTTCAATCCAACAGACAAAATGCCAAAAGCTCATATCGAAAGAAAAGATATGCAGTATTTATATAATGATGGAGATTTATATTACTTTATGGATGTGGAGTCCTTTGAACAGCTTCCTATAAACAGGGAAACAATTGGAAATACTCTAAATCTTGTTAAGGAAAATGATATTGTAAAGATTCTTTCACATAAAGGAAATGTTTTCGGTATCGAGCCTCCAACATTTGTAGAGCTTGAGGTAACAGAAACAGACCCAGGGTTTAAGGGTGATACTGCTACCGGTGCAACAAAACCTGCTACAGTTGAAACTGGTTTTGTTATAAAAGTGCCCCTTTTTGTTAACACTGGAGATATAATAAGAATTGATACTAGAACAAATGAATACATGGAAAGAGTAAAATAATAAAATACCAAAGTGGTAATGAGGAGGTAAATATGAGCTATATAAGCGAACGTGTAGCATTCATTAAAGGTTTAGCAGAGGGTATGAAGATTAATGATTCAACCAATGAAGGAAAGCTGTTAAACGCTATGATTGATGTACTTGATGACATTTCACTTGCAATTGAAGATGTTGAAGAAATCCAGGATGAACTTGGTGAGCAGGTAGACAGCATTGATGAGGATCTTGCTGAGATTGAGAAACTTATTTATGATGAGGATGACATTGAGTTTGAAGAGATTGAATGCCCAAATTGTGGAGAAAAGATCGACGTTGATCTTGAAATGATTGATGAAGATGCTGAATCCATAGAATGTCCGCATTGCCACGAGAAGATTGAACTGGAATGGGATTGTGAATGTGATGATGAATGTGGTTGCGGCTGCGGACATGATCATGATGAAGAGTAATTTTAAATAATAATTATTAAAAG
>JAEZIU010000350.1 GCA_023436485.1 Bacillota bacterium
CTGTTTTTATTGTTCGGAAAAGAGTTTGTTGATGCGTATTCCGTGACTATTATATTGTTTGCTGGGATATTAGGGATGGTCCTTTTTAAAATGGTATATCCATTATTTATTGCGACTGGTCGGCAGAAAATTAGTTTGGGCTTACTTACTTTATCAGCAGTAGTTAATGTTATTTTGAATTTTATACTTATACCTGCATTTGGTATCTTAGGGTCAGCTGCCGCATCTGTTATATCTTACAATGTTTGCGGATTGCTATTCATTGGCGTTTTTTGTAAACAGTATAATCTCAATATGCTGAGCACCATAATTCCTTCATTAAATGATATAAAGGGGTTTAAGCAAAAGGTTATGTCAAAAGTTAACCAAAAGCAGCGGGGTTACAATTATTAATAGAAACAGGCAGGTGATATTATGACTAAAATAGGTATACTCACATTTCATAGGAGCATAAATTATGGATCATTCCTTCAAAGCTATAGCTTGGCAAATGCCTTGAGAAGCCATACTGAATATGAGGTTGAGATAATAGACTACAATATGACTGCGGTGGAACTACAATATGTCCTAGATATTATTTCTAGACCCATTATGCAGACATATAAAAACGTCATTAAATATTTTAAATTCAAAAGAACTATAAATGCCAATTTACCGCTATCAAAGGGAAAATTGATATCTAATAAAATTGTAAATGCAGCTCGCTTCATGAAAGATAAGTATGACGTAATAATTGTAGGCAGTGATGAGGTTTGGAAAATAAATAAGCTCAGAGGATTCCCCAATATATACTGGCTTAATGAAGAGCTTAACTGTATAAAAGTAAGCTATGCTGCATCAGCAAACCGAACTCGCTTTGATAAGTTAGATGATTATCACAGAAAGTACATAAGAGATTCGTTGAGTAAATTTTCATACATTGGCGCTAGAGATGATAATACTGTTAATCAGCTTAAAACTATAGATAGTAAACTCATAGTCAAACGAAATTGTGATCCGACCTTTTTATTTGACTTTAAGTTAACTCAAAATATAAAAATTTCACTAAAGGATAAGCTGCAAAAAAAGTACAAGTTAGATTTAGGTAAGCCTATAATAGGGGTAATGTGTATTGATGATAATGTTTGTCGGAACATATATGATAGATATAAGGACAGTTACCAGGTTGTTTCTTTATTTATTAATACAAAATATTGTGATACATATTTATATGATTTAAATCCCTTTGAATGGGCAGTAATTTTTAGTTTTTTAACCATTACTGTTACTAATTTCTTTCATTGTACAGTTTTCTCTATCCTTAATAATACTCCATTTATATCTATAGATTTAGAAGAGTCGTCTTTACTCTATGAAAGCAAGATCAAGGATTTGCTCAAAAGAGCGGATTTGTTGGAGAATTATGTTAATTTGAAGAATGATTCATTTAGTTGGGAAGATGTTTATAGCCAAATAAAGAAAAATATTAATGAACCCTCTATCAACAAAATGAATAGTTTTGTAGCTTCTGAAAAAAAGTATTTCGATGGGTTTGTGGAAGAACTAAAAAGTATAATTAATACTGCTAATACAAGATTGGAGGCCGTTAATGAGTAAGATATTGCTTGTAAACTACAGATATTTTGTATCAGGTGGACCTGAAAAGTATATGTTTAACATAAAAAAAGTATTTGAACAAAAAGGGCATAATGTGGTGCCTTTTTCAGTCAAAAACAATAAAAATGTAGAAACGGAATACAAAAAATACTTTGTTAATCCCATAGGTGGAGAGAATGTTGTTTACTTTAACGAGTATAAAAAAACTCCTAAAAATATTATTAAAATGTTAAGTAGAAGCTTCTACTCTCCAGAAGTTAAAAGGGCATTAGAGTATGAAATACATAATGAAAAGCCTGATGCAATATATATTTTGCACCATGTAAACAAAATGTCTCCAAGTGTAATAAGTGCAGCAAAAAAATCAGGTAAAAAGGTTATTGTGCGGCTATCTGATTTTTTCTTGATGTGCCCAAGATTTGATTTCCTTTGTAATGGAGATGTGTGTGAAAAGTGCTTGAAGGGGTCTCTGTTCAACGGGATTAAAAATAATTGTGTGCAGGATTCAAAAGCGGCATCGTTGATAAGAGTCTTATCTATGCAGTTTCACAGAATTATTAAAATATATGATCAAGTTGATTACTTTGTTTCTCCATCAGCATTTTTGAGAAAAAAGCTTATAGAATTTGGCTTTGACGAAAGAAAAGTTATACATATTCCAACATTTATTGATACTTCTGTAATCAGAGAAAGCTATTCAAATGAAAATTACATACTATATCTTGGCAGGTTAAATAAAGAGAAGGGTGTAGAGTATCTTGTCAGAGCCATGGAGAAAGTAGAGGACAAATCGCTTCGACTTAAGATTGTCGGTGATGCTAGTGATGGTGAAATACAAAATATACAGAATATTATTAATGAAAAAAGTATAACAAATGTTGATTTGGTGGGTTTTAAGTCAGGAAAAGAATTGGAGAACATGTACAGCAAAGCAAAGTTTATTGTGGTCCCATCTATTTGGTACGATAATATGCCAAATGTACTCTTGGAGGCGTTTGCCTATGGTAAGCCGGCAATTGTTTCTGATTTTGGCAGTTTACCTGAGGTAGTAGATGATAAGGTTAATGGATTACTTTTTAGGCTAAAGGATGTAGAGGATTTGGCAAAAAAAATAAATTTCTTGAATTCTCGTGATGATTTAATAGTTGAATATGGTAAAAATGCCAGGCAAAAAGCTGAGCAATATTACAATAGTGAATTGCATTATAAAAAGCTTAGTGAGATCTTATTCGGCACTTAAATTATTAACAGAATCAATTAGAATTTAATGGGCAAGAAAAATAATCTGTGCCTTGCCAGAAACGGAGTAAATATGAAACAAGGAAGAGCAAAAATTTTATGTATAGGTTTAATCGTTACCATATTATGTACTTTACCTATAGAAGCAAATATCGGTAAAAATAATGCTAATGCAAAAAATACCTCGCAAAGTAAAATATCTGCTAAAAGTCTGAATGCCCAGAACTCAGCTACTGTAACAATGAATAACAGCAATAGAATATTTCAAACCAATATATCTAAAGAGGGTTTTTGCCTAATAGAGACACAAAACAATACTTCTACAGTTACTATAAAAGCAGTGGGCAAAAACTTATATAATGGTAGCTATGACAAAGGAAATATAAAACTGGATACAAAAGAAAAATTGAGCAATGCAAATAGCCGCCTCTATAGAACAACAAAATGGATGCCAGTTTTTCAAGGACAAACCCTTACAATTAGTGGTACTGGTGTTAACCAAAACATTTGGCAGTTTAAAAATTCTGCTGGAACAGTATACAGCATACAGAAGGGTTCAACTGTGCAGGTTCCATATCAGATGGAATATGCAAGGGTCTACTACTCAAATAATACCAGTGGTAACGTTCAAATAGAGTATGGTTCAAATGCTACAAAATATGAAAGTTATAAAGAAAACACCTTAACTATTGCTGCATCAAAGGACACAAAAGTACATGAGAAATTGGATTCAATATTATGTTATGAAGGAATAACAACTTTCTATTTATCAGGTACAAAAACAGGAAGTGTAAAAATAACTTATCCTAAAAGGGTTACAACAAACGACAATGGTACTTATGGGGTAAGGTGGAGCTTGACTGAATTGACAGAAAAGTGTGAACGATTGGATGCTGCAGTTGGCCTGACTGCAAATTCTGTTGAAGGAGACTTGTCGGTAGCAAATGATTTTGATTATGTATATCCTTGGTCAGAAATGAAATTATGCAATATTGATTCTAATGAGAAGATAACCTATATAGATCAAAAGGGCTTTTCATACACTGGATCAAATGGAAATGTGTTTGTTGAGATTCCCAAATATTATATCAAAAGGTATCAGGATGGTAACTATGAATACCTTTACATCTCAAAAACACAAAAAGAAGGCTTTGAAGTCGAGCCAGCATTTATTGAGGGTTCACAAGTTTTGGATAAAATTTATATAGCTGCATATGATGGATATGTCACAAAGGACAACAAATTAGTGAGTTGGTCAGG
>JAEZIU010000351.1 GCA_023436485.1 Bacillota bacterium
GGAATAGGAAGCTCATTTTCATAAGCTCCCTATGCCTATGCAAGCTGTTTAAAAATAATGTTATCAAAAGGGACAGAATAAGTAATAAAGGGATACAAATCAGCAAAAACTTACCAGTATTCATAGCAGCTAATTGAAAGGCCTCATTTTCGATCACTGTTTTGTAGTTGTCTATCCCGACAAACTTATTATTAAGAGGAGAAGCAAAGGAACGCCTAATTGCATCCATAAAAGGAATGAAAACGAATATACTTACCCCGCATAAACTAGGTAATAAAAACATATATGCAGTTACAATCTTTCTCTTTCTTCTTTTCACTTTTCTTTACTCCTCACATCATAAGTTTGCAGCCAAGTAAATTCGGTTACAGATTTATTCTTTTTTGTGATATAGATAAATCGACTTTCTTTTTATCTTATAGGGGTTCCTCCTCATATTTTCTGGTACATCCATTTCTCATCTATACAATCAATAGTTACTCTTTATAATAAATATCAATCTTTTTCATAATAACCGAAGCGATATCCTCCGCTGATTTTTTACCTTCAAAGAATGGTCCAATCTCCTTGGAAATAATGTGAAAAATTGTTGTATCATACTGTACCGGGGTATTTAATTTCTCTATTATTTTAGTTAATTTTCCTAATTCCAATTCATTTACAGGATAAGGTAGGTCGATTCTAAAATCAGTCTCTGGATCATAAGCATGCGCACATGGAGGAATAGGATCTCCATGTATATTTAGCCACATAATATCACGCTTCCCCCACATATCAAGTGCATTCTTATTAAGTGGAATACCCTTATCTATATTTCTGTTTTGTACTTTTTCTGATAATAGAATTTTAATAAATTCTTTTGCCAGATCCTTATTCTTACTTTTTTTATTAACACCTACTAAGCAATATGGCTGAAAGGAGTTCCTAGCCGACCCGAATTCAAGTCCGTTGGATGGAGCCAATGATACTGTAGTTCCTAATTGTGTTATATGCGCTAATACATAACTTGTAAATATCATGGTATCCATATTAGAAATATTGGTAATCATTAATTGACTTCTTTCCTGTCTAAATTCGAGAAAGCAGTCTGTATCGAACCAGTTTTTATATTTTTCCTTACCATTATATGTATTTAACTTTTTTAACTCATTTAAAAAATCAACTAATTTTTTCTCATCTAACTTTCCATTATGGAAAAGCTTCTGATTATAAAGACCATAGAACCACTCAAACATGTCATTATAATTCAAATCCTCCCCCAGTAATGGGGTATCTGCATGACTCTGATAATAATCAACCATGCTTTCTAAGGAATCGGTAAAATTAAGAATTTCATTTTTCCCGGCAAAAATACATGCTTCAAATTTCATTGGCAGTAAATAGATCCCTTTATCCTTTCTGTAGCAATCAACTATATTACTATAGATTTTTCCGCTCTTAGCCATAGGATCAATGGTATCGCTGATATCAGTAAAAATCCCTTTATTTAGATAATCCTGAGCAGGAAGGCCATCACAGACAATAAGATCAGCACCATTCCCAGATAAGATATCAGTATTAAGTGCCTTCACGTAATCATCCGTTGATAAAGAATCATTTTCCGTTTTAGGTACCTGGTAATCAATACGAACCTCAGGATTCTTTTGCATAAATTTCATACTAGCTTCCCTAATTAAATCGATGTTTTCCAAGGAATATATTGTAAGTGCTTTATCCGGTATGGTAGGGATATCTTTTCTATACTCATAATGCATTAAATGAAAGATATCTCTTTTATCTTCTTTATAAAAAATATTGAAATTATCACCTGTTCCCTTCATAAGTTTAACAATACATAAAGAAGGTAAACTGAGTGAGACATTATCTCCATTAATGATTGTCTGAAAGATTGATCCGTTCTTTTTCATGCAATAAAGACCTTTACTGTTAGCAACGTATATATTATCACTGCCATCCTTACAAATTGCTACATTTGCATAATTCTGTCTTTTCTCTCCTTGTGGGAAAGCTACTGCATTTTTATTTATACCTGAATTCTTGTCAATAATAAGAAGATTATCTCTATTCTTATTGATGGTTATGATATCATCACCGGCAGATGATAATGTATTTATATCTTCATACTCAAAATCAAGCTGCTTTTCTCCACTTGTGTTATATAGTGCTGCTGTATCTGAATTATATTGATGAGCAAGAACCTCTCCATTCTTCATTACTGAAAAGTCATTTATATATATAAATTCACCATCATCGTCTTTTTTAGTCCAGTCCGGCATGGAGATTTTTCTTAGTGTCCCATCTGCCATAAGTTCTTGAAGGCTTGAACGATATCCTCCTTTTTCTCGAGTATATCTTATACAATAAAGCTTCCCGTCATCACCATAATTTAAGGTATATTGATCCAAACTATCTCCCATGTCCCATTTTGTTTGACATACCCATTTTCCTTCTTCCTTTAATATGTAACGCACGATTCCGAAAGAGATATAAGATTCAGTGAATCTTATTAATTTAAATGTAAATAATTCACACTGTCCATTTGGATTAATTAACATCGTCTGTATTGCTTCATGATTTTCCACATCTAAATCAGGTAAAGCGATCTCATCTTCCACATATCTTCCCATGGCCTGATTAATTGTCTTTTTCTTCTCATTCCCTTTACTGCAGCCGTCAATGCTAACGCATAGTGAAATAATCGTTAACAGAATTATTATCTTATGATACTTTTTCATTTTTACTTTGTATGATATTTTGAATCAATCACATCATACACTCCTTTCCCCATATTCTTTAACTGTTGGTTTACTCTTCCAGTTAATTTGTAATAATCATATCAAATAAATCTATAATTTCTTTATATTTATTCTATAATTTTTCTATAATTTGTATGGATTTATTTATTTTCTTACTAATTATGCTATAATAAGGAATATTAATCCGACATAAGTAAAACGAATTATCATCGGATATTCCTAGGAAAATAAAAACTAAAGGATGGATTTTATGAGAATTTTAATTATAGAAGATGATATGAAGCTAGCTAAAGTGATGGCAAATTATCTGGATCGTAACGGTTTTCTTTGCGATAACTGCCAAAACGGATTAGATGGTTTAGATTTTGCTCAACAGCCGATATACGATTTAATTATTCTTGATCGGTTATTGCCAAATATAGATGGTTTAAGCATATTAA
>JAEZIU010000352.1 GCA_023436485.1 Bacillota bacterium
TGTATATGGGGCTGCTAAAGGTGCGAAATTTAAGGGAGTGAGTAAGACTAAGCTTAGAGACACTTATGGGAAAGTTATAGATAAATCTAAAGTGCCAAAGCCATGTAAAAATAATAAAAAAGTAACAGGAAAAATGGGTAGCTTGGACACGGAAGGAAAACCTAATTCAAGTACAGAGTTATATAATAGCAATGGAAAATTAATACAAAGAAGATACTACAATAGCAAAGGTAATGTTCAATATGACATCGATTTTTCTCATGGTGGAAATCATAAATTTCCACATATTCATTATTGGAAATAACATGAATTTAGAAGGAGAGGAAAATGTGGAATAAAATTGAGACAGAATCTGATATTTCAAATTTTATGAAGATTATGAATAATTTGTCGGATAGCTGTATTAAAGAGATTAAATACGTAAGTGGTGGTTATGTAAATGAAGATTTGAGTATGCATGCTCAAAACTCAAAAAGATATTTAAATATTTGTTTTCAAAGGCAATATAGCTCATTTTCAACAATAGAATTAATGTTCCATGGAGTGAAAAGATTCAATATGGTACCTAGAAATGAGCATCAAGATTGTGTGATTTATGATTCTAGCTTCATTAAAAATCAAAATTTGTTTTATTGGGCTGATTATGAAGAGTTAGATATAAGTAATATTGATGATTACGGTACACTTGTTATAGCTGATCAAGTCTATTGGCGAAGCATTAATACTGGATTAGGGGATAAAGAAATATATATTAATAATATGTAACGAAAAGGCGGAAATAATAATTGAAGTGGGGCATATACTTATGCTAACGCAGAATGTATCAGCTTTAAGACCTTGGACAAGTAGAAGGAAAATCGAACAATCCGTTATATTACTTAAGTGACGCCTTAGGCTCCACCATAGACATCACGAATATGAACGCGGGTATTATCGACAGTAATCGCTTTGCATTTTACGGGGAAGCTATCTCACCGGTAGCAAAGAGTGCAAGACTAACCAACAGCCCGTTCGGATTCACCGGAGAGAGTCATGATATTGAAGGTGGATGATTAATATACCGTAGAGCAAGATATTATGAGCCGGAGACAGGAAGATTCCTGAGTGAGGACAGCTTTGAAGGACAGATAAGTAATCGTTAAATTTACGATATCTCGTCTGATAGAGTAAAAATGACTGTTTGGAATAAAGCACCTAATGGTAAATGGTATCCTCGTGACGTTAAATCAGAAGAACCAGTGCCTAAAGGTTTATTAAGGTAATGGAGGATATATATGAAGAAGTATGAAAGTATAGTAAACAATGGTATTATGAAATACTTTATTGAGATAAGAGGTAAAACACTTATGAATCATGCAGCAAATTCATGTAATATAGAGAATACATTGGCTGTAGCAAGTGTTTTCTGTCCAGAGATTATTGAAGTAAAAGATTACATTTTTATATCAGAATTTTACAATAACAATATTGATAGTCTCGAGGAAACATATGGTAAAGACAAAAGGAAGATAGAAATGTTTGTTAATAGCTGGTCATTAACAGATTTTTTTCTTCAAGGGAATGAGGAATTAATGAATCTTGATGATTTGATTGAAGAGTTTGGTAAAGTGATTAAATATTTTTGGACAATAAGATTTAAAGAGTTATTTCCTGATAAAAATATTATAGTCAAGACAGGTTTTGAAATATTGGGAGAAAGTGGGTTAACAGTTACCGTTTATCAAAAATAGTTATTACCGGCGTATAGTTCAGATTATCTAAATCTTACGCCGGTTGTTTTTTCTGTTTACTGATAATGAACCAGCCATTCTTCAATAGCCCGTTTGGATTTACTGTTGAAAGTCATGACATTGAGGGTGGATTAATATACCTTAGAGCAAGATATTATGAACCGAAGACTACACGCTTCATTCAAGAAGACCCTAATCAGAGATGGAACTAACTATTATATCTATTGTTATAATGATCCGGTCAATATGACCGATCCATCAGGATTGAAACCAGGGGATCTGTTTAATACTATTGATAAAGCAGCAAGAGATGCAGCGATTTATATGGGAGTATCACGTTCATTTGATAAAGGTTGGGAATATGGAACAATAATTTATAAAATATCGAAAACAGGAATTACTCATGTAACAAAATCAAAAATTGTTTGGTCTTTTAGCTTAAATATATTTTGGCCTGGTTGGAAACCTACAAGGGTATATTACAAAAATGCAGTTGAGACTAAAGTTACAAAATATTCTTATGTAGAACCTAGAACTGATAAGGATCCTTGGGGCGTTTCATACCCTAGTACACCATTTAGGAAAGAAAGGGTTGCAACAGTTCATACACACCCTATGGGTAGTGGATTAGGAATTACGAGGTTTTCCAATACTGATAAGACTAATGCAAAAACAAGAGGTGTTCCGAATTATGTGTATGGTCCAAACGGAGAGTTGAGAAAGTATGATCCAGCAACAGGAAAGGATAAACTCTTATATTCTGATCTTCCTAAATCGAAAAAGACACCTTGGAAAAAATAACTTAATAAAAAAGAGGTGATCGGTATGAAGAATAAAATCATTATTTCAATTACAATTCTTTTTGTTTTGGCTGTTATAGGAGGTGTAGCAATAATGTTATTTAGTTTAAAACAACCGCCAAAAACGAAACCGGCTGGTGCAGGAAAATTTGATTTAACCAATTATCAATGGGAAATCGAAACATTTCCGTCTGATAAAAATGTTGGCCAAGTCGATGATGCGAATACGGCGATAGAGAAATCAAAAGAAATATGGTTGGATAAATATAGTGAGGTTAATGGACAGCCATATAATCCTATCAACGGAAGAAAAATTGAAGTCTCCTATGATTCTAAAAAAGAGTGTTGGCATATTAACGGTACTTTACCGCCTGATGTGGACGGTGCTGCTCCAAATGCTTTAATTCAGAAAGAGGGACAAGTGTTAGCAGTTTGGATGGGGTAATTGTTACAGGGGCATGTCTGAGTAAATTGTTATATGAGAAACTGATAAAACATATTAACCCGTTGGGTTTGTTAATAATTAAACTCTAAAACAAATCCCGCCTTTGCAAAAACGCATTGGCAGGATTTGTTCTATTGTCCGATAATTTGAATTCATCCTGAAATATTCCAAACTCAACAGTAGATTTTGATAAAAACTACTTACTTATTTCTTTTGGTAGAGAAATAAGTCAAATAACTTATACAAGAGTGAGCAAGTATTTTACCTCCTATAAAGGAACGTATCTTGGAAAAGAAATTTATAAGAAAAAATTATATGAACATACAATTTTTGTATACGAGATAAATAAAGTAAAACTTATAAATGAAGAACAAGCAGAACTTCCATACACTTTGAGATTAGAATAAATAAATGTATTGATAGCAGCGCTGATTGCAATATAATTAAGAAAAGATAGGTATAACAATACTAAATTGTTGTAGCATATCATTGGGTAACTATAACTGGAATTAATGATAATTTAGTAACAGGTAAAGTAGAACTAGAGATATCAACATGGGGAGATAAAGCTACAATTAGTTTAAATGAATTATATAATATTAAAAACCTAACTGACTTTTTTATACCTTCAACTTTTTTTTGTTTTTATAATATTTCTCCATATTTATACAATGGAACAAATCTTCATAACAAAGGGAAATATGGATCAAATCATACATATAATCCAAAATTAGTAGATAATCAAGCAGGAGTTTACATATTACTTAAAACAATTATGGATAGGTGAGGTGTCTATGTATAAGTATATAATTTTAATTCTTTGCCTAATGTTCGCACTGTTTTCTGGTTGCTCAAAATCTGAGAATATTAAGGAGTTAGCTACAATTCATCCAGAAGATCAATTGTCGAAAGTCAATACATCTAATATTTTTAAAGAAGATAATTTTTATCTTACTTCAAGCATCACTATTAACGACATTGTAGCATATGAAAGTGGAGAAACAAAAACTCCTAGGAAAACAGATATAGTTAATATAAAAGTCTATAAAGTATCTGACTATCAAAATGGGTCGATTTATAAACTAGTTATTCCACCAATTGATGACCATGATGGTTATTTGAATAAAAGTCGTTTAAACATATATTTTTATGTCACAGCAGATAAAATATATCGACTTTGGAGCTATATTTATAATGATGAGAAATTAATTGAATTTTACGATGATGATAACTTACTTTTAAAATGTTTAGATACTGAAGAAAAGATAATGAAAAATAGTTATTTGATTTTTCAGCCAAAGCCAATGCCAGATGTGAAAAAAGAAGACGAAATAGGTATGCATAATTTTCTTGATATTAAAGATAATCAGATAATATCAAGAATGTGGATAACTAAGAATAACGGGGATACTGATTTTTATGAAGAATTCACATGGGATTTAAACAAAGGATTAGTTGTTTACGATAGTGGGTATGGGGCAGAGAGCGAAATTCTATATATAAAGGATATTGCTCTCTTAGATACTCATTAAAAATATCCATAGAGATTATATAATTATTTCATTCCGATATAAAATCCCTTCACAAAGTAATCCATGATGGAGATTGAGGACATTTTAACATAAGTTTTCTTACTAAACAAAGTCCCCAGTCTCCATTTAAGGAGTCTGGGGATCTTTTTGGTGCGTACAGTGAAGCTGGATCACCCCAGTCGGTGTAAGTTCGGCTACGGTAATCACCAGTGAGCCGTAATGCAGGACGCTAAGTGGATGGATAAAGTCCTCGAAAGCGGAATATGCAAACCAAATATTAAGAAAGATGAATTAGTCATAAGGAGATTATTTATGAAACATAAAAAAATATACATTATTATATTGAGTGCTTTAGTACTTTTAGTACTTATGTTATTTGTTATATATTTTAATCAAAAAGATAGACCATCTAGCATAATTAAAAGAGAATTGAATTTATCACTCCCTTCTACATCTAAGATAATAAACTATTATTATGATAGAAGGGATGAATATTTTATGGCAAAAGTACAAATTAGCGAGAGGGATATAAATAATATAAAAGAAGATCTTAAAAAGCATTTTAAAAATGAACATATAATTAAAAATAAAAATGAAATACCACATTTTGAAAACAATGCTTCATGGTGGGATATGAATAAAAATGGTATTGAAGTATGTTATTTTACATTTCTTTCGGGGAAGCATATAAAATCCATAGAAGTATGGGTATTTATTGTTAGGCAATGTGATGGAAAGTATTATTTATATATAGCAAACTAACATTAATATAATCTAAAGGCTGTTGTCTGATAAGGAATGAAAAAGGCGGCTCAGGTAATCAAAGACAATGTTGATTACATAATATCTGCAGCAAAAGAATTTGATTTAAACCCGGTAATACTGACAGCATGTTCTTATGCAGAGCAAAACCCTTCCGACCCTTACGGCTTAATCAATCCGGATGTCTTCGAAGTAACTAACTACATCAACGACATCAACCAGGAATATACCCAGGTATTAATGATTACGGATGTTGACGGAAATTACCGTGGGGCATATACTTATGCTAACGGAGAAACATGTCAGCGTGGAAGATCTGGGACAAGTAGAGGGGAAACCGAACGATCCGTTATATTACTTAAGTGATGCCTTGGGCTCCACCATGAACGCGGGTATTATCGACAGTAATCGCTTCGCACCATTTGGAGAAACTATCGTACCGGTAGCAAAGAATGCAAGACTGACCAACAGCCCGTTTGGATTCACCGGAGAGAGTCATGATATTGAAGGTGGATTAATTACCTTAGAGCAAGATATTATGAACCGGAGATAGGAAGGTTCCTGAGTGAGGACAGCTATGAAGGACAGGTAAATAATCCGTTGACGTTAAATCTATATATTTATTGTGGTGATAATCCAATTTTATACATAGATCCCAGTGGACACGTTTGGAAAACCTCTGATAAAAAGTTAAATGATGATGCCCAGGCAAAGATTA
>JAEZIU010000354.1 GCA_023436485.1 Bacillota bacterium
GCGGAGACATTCGAACAAATCTCTGTACATACAAATACTGATAAATAGGAGGTTTGCGGCTTCTGTTTTATCTGCGCATATGGTTGCACACATATCGTATTTAAAAAAGATTACATTACAGTTTAACTTTGAATTAATCCTATTTCAATTTAGCTGGCTTACTTTTTATCTTTATGAATTCAAAAATATCATTCAAATCATTCTTACCTAAAACCCTGTAATGTATCCAGCCACCTTGCATTCCACAAGGATAACGGTTATTCCACAACTCTACGCCCTTTGACGATAAACAGGGTATTATTTGATTAATATTTGATATGCAATTATTGCCAATTTGTAATGTTATGGTAAATGCACCAGATTCAAAAAACGCATAACAGAGATGACTCGACTTATGACTATATTTATATCCCCAACCATAATTATTACCGAATGGAAATTTTAATTCCTTAGTGAGATGATAATTATTGTTTAAAATGTCTTCAAACTGTAAAAGAAGGGCATAACTTTCAGTTCCAATATAATCTCTTATAAAGTCAGGAGAAGGAGAATGTTTCTTATCAAGCAGGCGTTCAAACATCAGCTTTCACCACCGGAACCCATAATTCAAACTCGTCATTAACATTATATGGATAGTATTCAAAATAAAGATTATGTTCTTGATTAACCTTTAATCCGACCTTTGGAATTTCGTTATAATAAAATTCAGTCCATACCTTAATTATATCTTCTCCTTTCGGAAAACGTGCCACCGCATATGTGGTTTTTGCGATTTCCTTTAAAATAGAGTTTACTGGGGCAATAATATCTTGCTCAACTTCTATTCCTAGTAAATAGCAGTATCGCTCGTGACCTTTGGTATACCAGTTTAATCCGTAATATCCTTTTTTACTGCCCTTAAGCGTCATTAGAATTGTGTCTTTGCTGTTATAAAAAAAATCACCGTATAAAGCAGAAACATCTTTATCTTTTTGTTCCAGTGTTGTTTCTACCAAATATCCGCATATAAAAAAAGTATCTCTTTCCATAATATTAATATCCATACAGTCACCTTAAAAAGTATTATTTACTATATATTAACATTTCAATATGACATCAGTATGTCATATTACTACAAAAATATATAATAAATTCACATTCGTTAACTATAACAAATTTAACAAACATAAATTATAGCTTATTTAATTACAATATTCCTAACATAGAAATTCAATCAGATATGGCACTTGAGCTTCCGTAGTTTTATCCACAGCGCCCTCATTTCATAGGTATTGTAATAAACAACTTTAAAAAAGTGCCTTAAATATAAGGAATCTTCTCTTTTTTATGTAAAATTGTATCACCACAATTTACGGATCATTTTGGAGGCCAAAACGGTGATTCACAGTTTCTGTCCTGGTAAATACGTTCTAAAATTGTATCATTTCTGTCAAGGAGGTGATGAAAATGAATACGAATCAAATCGGAAGTTTTATTTCTGTGTGCCGTAAGGAGAAAAAATTAACACAGAACAATTGGCTGAAATCCTTGGAGTGAGTAACAAGTCCATTTCAAGATGGAAAACAGGAAAACTATGCCGGATATATCTCTGTTTCAAATAACCAGGGAAAGAAAAAGACTGCAACCGGATTATTGATGCTCTTTCAGAGATGAATTGAAGCGACGTACTCATAGGTACTCAAATCGACTAAAATGAAAAAATCCCCAGAGACCTTGATTTTTCAAGACTTCTGAGGAAATTTGTTAAGCGCGAGACGGGATTCGAACAAATCCACGCACACATAAATACTGATATATAGGAGGTTTGCGGCTTCTGTTATTTATCTGCACACATCTTTGCACACATGGGATGTGTGCTTTTTTAATTCGTGAATTAAATAAATCTTAATCGCAATCGTGAAAGGTTGCGAATTAATCGACACTTATATATCAGAAGATGTTTTCATGACTTAGCTTGCAGATGCGAGTGAGAGCGAATCTATATATTCAAAACAATTTAGTTTAATTCAGTTTCATTTAAAAACGCTTGTGTTGCTTTTTCAGAATCAAATATAAAGTCTGAATAATTATCATCAAGTTGATAAACGGCATTTTTGTATACTATTGCACAAGCCGCTGATATTCGTCCACTAGAGCCTGTTGTCCAATCAACCTCTTCCCGTTCTGTCATAAGTTCATTTATGGAGTCTTCTTCTTTTACCACCGCATTAAAATAACTTTTTGCTATTTGGGTATCATTATATTCTTTTAATAGATGCTGTAGCTCTGCTTTCCATGCTTCCCCGTAAAGATATGAAATCCACCCATCTGTATGACTATTCCCATACTGGTCATTTATCCTTAAATACCACTCATCAATAGGATTACTATTCATTGACATATTGTAACTGTCATCGGGGTTGGTCGTTTCAATATTAGTTATTGTTGGATTTTGACTCGGCGTGACAGTTAATAAATCTTGCTTTGAAGTATTATCATATTTATCTTCTTTGGAAGAACTTGATTGCAATACAAGTATAATGCAAAAAATAATTAATAAATACTTTCTCATGTTAATTCCTCATAAATTCAACTTTTTTCATTAGCAGTTATAAACTATAACGATTAATTTCTAAATATAAATTTACTTAATTATACATTTATAAATATATAAAGTCAATTAGAAGAGCAGAACTGTCTGCCTTAAAGGGTGATTGCCTAAAGGAAGAGGCTGGAACGTTTTATATTACCGTCCGTTCAGGCGCAAATAGTAGTAAGTATCGAAAGGCTCCAGTCATTGGAAATGTAGACCTGGTCGTTCGAATTATGAAAAAATCTGGAAGTAAGAAGGAAGAACTACAATCCGTAAGATTGATAATTGCATCCGCGATCAATGTACCCGTGCAGGTATCGAAGTGAAATCAGCTCATGATATTCGAAGAACGGTTGCATCTGAGATAGATAGAAGGGGCATAGAAACGGAAGATATTCGCTGGTATCTCGGACATAATGATACCGACACTACCCGTTCCTACATACTGAATAGCCCTAGGAAGAAAAAGACTGCGAGACGGAATTCAAACAAAACCACGCATACACAAATGCTGGTAAACAGGAGGTTTGCGGCTTCTGTTAAATTCCTGCACATATTCTTGCACACATGGATTGTGTTTTTTCTATTTATATTGAATTAGTTAGCACTATCAGACGATGACTTAATAAAATATACACTTCCTTTTGCTTTACTACCTGTAACATAAAAGGTATAATCGCCTATTTCATTAATTTCAATCGTGAATTTACCACTTTCAACATTATTACCTTGATATGCAATAGTACCATTTTCGTTTTCCACAAGAATATCTACATCCCCTTTTTTTATATCTAGAGTAGTTTCAATCGTTTCACCATCTGATAAAGGCATGTCGTCATTTACTGTAGAATTCAATACATCAAAATCAACCAAAAACTGATTATCATTTCCAGTTTTGCTCCCAGAAAATTTAGAACTACTAGCATAACAACCAGTAAAACCAATAATTAAAGCAACCGATATCGTAATCAATGAAATTTTTCTTACTTTATTCATATATTAGCAATCCCCTATTAATGATTATTATTTAGTGTCTGCTGAATAATACCTCTTTTTTTCAGCAGCCGATAACAGCTCCTTTATTTTGATCCTTTACGTTATAAATGTGTGCTTTTTTATTATTGTCTATATAGAAAACAATCGATATATTTTATATCCAATATAGAAAAATAACTCTCTCGCCAAAAACGGCATTTTGGTTTTTATACTGATATATTTGGTTGTTGGTGTGGGTGAGCTGTATGCTGTGATTCCAACATCCTTTGCCAATAACATTGAACGTTTCATATGCAACGGGTCACTTACAATAATTGCTGTTTTCATATCATTTTCATTCATTAATTTTTTTGCATTACTTAGATTTTCCTGAGTTATTATTGATTTTTCCTCAAGTAAAATATCTTCGTCTAATACGCCTTTGTTAATTGCATATTGTTCTGCAGTATAGGCATCAGATACACTGTTTCCTTTCGCTTTGCCACCTGTCATTATTATTTTCTTTACATATCCATTAACATACAAATCAATTGCATGGTTAATTCTCTCTTGATAAACCGGCGATACTTTTCCATCATATGTAGCTGCACCAAGAACAATAGCAACATCTGCTTTGCATTTTTCGTCTATATTACCATATCTACAAATACTTATAGCATTAGCAATTATATATACAATAATAAGCGTAATAATTATAAGCAATATTCTCCTAACTTTCTTCATGATTAAAACCTCTTCAAAATGAGTTTATTTTAAAAAATAATATAGGTCATAATTTTTATGCATTTCTTTATTTTTAATTACTTCCTTAAATTCTGCTTTGATTTTTAACCAACTCTTGTTTACTAACATATAACTGTGATTATCGGAAATGTACTCAGCTAACATATTTTTATGTTTGTCAATTATAATTTTACGATGATGACTTTTATTTTTATAAGTAAATAGGTCTTCTTTCGTTTTTAAATTCAAGGATAAGAGAATTACAAGCATTATTAACATTGTTTATATATTCATTTACTACTTGCCTTAATTCTTCGTTCAAATAAAATAACCTCCCGATTCTTTTATATAATTATACTTTTCCTAATAAAGGTAGTCAATCTTAGTTGAAAGTGTAATATCTACACCATTGCAGAAGTGTAACCTTACGCAAAAGACATGATAACGGTTACCCGTAGTACTTTCGGGTAAACGGTTAATCATGTCATTTTTTCGATATCATTGAATAAGAACCTTTGCCAATCGGTTGTATACAGAGGGCATGCCGTTAGAGGAAATAAGTTTGTATATGGGTCATGAAGATACAGATACAACGAAAGGCTATATCTACAATTACAACGAAATCGAGAAGAATCGTGCCTATATGGACAAAGCATTATAGCGGTTCGAGAACGTAATAAGTACGTAAAAGGATATTGCACACATCCTGACACATGTTTTTTTGAGCAACAAAAAATCGCTAACCCTTGAATTATAAGGATTAACGACCATTTTCAATTAAGCGCGAGACGGGATTCGAACCCGCGACCCTCGCCTTGGCAAGGCGATACTCCACCACTGAGCCACTCGCGCACATTATTAATTTTCAAAGCGCATTTCAAAATATAATATAAATTCAAACAA
>JAEZIU010000003.1 GCA_023436485.1 Bacillota bacterium
CCATTAAGGAATATCAGGGGTCTATTGCACATAATACAGTTACACCGTAGGCAGTATGCCTTACCTAATAAAAACGGCGGAAGAGTTCGCACATCAAAAGGCTTTAGAATTCAAGAAACTAAAGCCCTTGTTTAATTATCTATTGAAATGGATAATGCTAGAATTCAAACTATTGCTCAGTAGAAACTAGGACTCGTAAGCTCTGAACACTATCTTTATTAGCTTTAGCCCATTCTTTATAGTCTTTAATTGAGTTAATATCAAAATTGATTTTTTTGTTGCCTTCTACTAGTTTTTGCAAAGAAGGTATTAGTTGGGGATTACCTTGCTCAACTTCATCAAAAATAAGAGGTAACGCAGGAGTACCAAGTCTAACAATTTCTAAATTTTTAGTTTCTGCGTCTTTATTTGAACTTATTATATTTTTAAAATTACTAGATAAATTTTTTAAATGATTACTCCATTTATCTGACCATTCCTTGCCTGTGGACCACCCCAAATTGTCTCCTTTTAAATCAACTTTGGCAATTTTCTCAGCAGCAATAGCAAGAATATATTCTCTTAAACCATTTTCATCACTGTCATCTATTCTTTGTTTTATAATGGGAAGTGCATCAGGTCCAATAACTACTATATTATTAAACTCATTACTATCTCTGATATAGTCATATGGATTTGAACTTGATGTTTTAGGTAAACTAGTAAGGCTATTCATTATTATAGACATATTATTATCTATAATTTTTGCCGCACTTACATTTACAGAAGGTGAAGGAATAAATAAGAAATATATTAGCACTATTAAAACTGAAGATGCTGCTATTAAAGGTTTCGGAATGCGTTTTAGCATTTGAAATACATTCTTTTTCTCACGAGTTTTTAAAATATTACTCCATATATGGTCATATACTCGTGTGTCTGTAGCAATTTCAATCTTGTTTAATTCCTCATCAATAGCTGTTTTAACTAATGTCCTCATTTTCATAATTAATCAGTCCTTTCACTTAACAATTTTTTCTTTAAAATTTGTTTTCCATTAAACAATCTTGATTTTACGGTTCCTTCCTTGCAACCCATAATCTTGGATATTTCTTTTATACTTATATCATAATAATAGTAAAGCACAATTGATAATCTATAGTGATCTTGAAGCTCATAAATTATTTTTATAATTTTACTATTGAGTTCTTTTTTTAGCAGTTCATTTTCTGGTAAAGCGAAATCATCATCTATTTGAGATATTTCATAATCATCGCAATTTAAAATTTCTTCTTTTCTATTTTTTAATATAAATTTTATACAAGTATTAAAAATAATTTTGTATAGCCATGATTCAAATGTAATTGACATCTTCAGCTGTCGGATATTTGAGAATACTTTAATAAAAATTTCCTGTGTTATATCTTCAACACATTTATCATTTTTTAAAAGCATCTTAACATTGCAATAAACTTTCTTATTGTAGAGTTCATATATCTTTCTAAAAGCTTCAGAGTCACCATTTTTAGCCGACAATAAAATATATTCCTCGATCATATAAGCACCAGTTTCTTTTTTATTTTTGATCTCATTATACTAAGATACATAATTACGAAAAAAGTTCAAAGTATTTTTAATTTTTAATATTTAATACTACAAATCAATAGAACTGATTTAAATGGTCTAAATTCTAAAAAATTTGTTTGAACAAAAAACATTTAAGGCTGTCAGCATATAATAAATCTGACAGCCTTAAATAATATTGGCAATTAATTATAAATTCAAATTGAATTGCTTTTATTGTTTAGAAATAACTAAGTCTCGTAAGCTCTGAACACTATCTTTATTAGCTTTAACCCATTCTTTATAGTCTTTAATTGAGTTAATATCAAAATTGATTTTTTTGTTGCCTTGGACTAGTTTTTGCAAAGAAGGTATTAGTTGAGAATTACCTTGCTCAACTTCATCAAAAATAAGAGGTAACGCAGGAGTACCAAGTCTAACAATTTCTAAATTCTTAGTTTCTGAGTCTTTATTTGAACTTAATATGTTTTTAAAATTGCTAGATAGATTTTTTAAATGACTACTCCATTTATCTGACCATCCCTTGGCTGTGGACCAACCCAAATTGTCTCCTTTTAAATCAACTTTGGCAATTTTCTCAGCAGCAATAGCGAGAATATATTCCCTTAAACCATTTTCATCACTCTCATCTACTCTTTGTTTTATGATAGGAAGTGCATCGGGTCCAAGATCTACTATATTATTAAACTCAATACTATCTTTAATATAATCATATGGATTTGAACTTGAAGCTAAAGGAGCGTTTTCAGTTTGTAATTTTGTAATCTTGCCCATTAATTCATTAATGTTGCTGTCAACTTTTTGTGCTACAGCATTTGTATTTAAGGAAAAGGCTGCAACAAATATAGATATTGCTAATATTATCACTGCTAATGTTTTTTTCATCTTATATCCTCCAATATTGTTTTATTAATAATAATAACTTACAGCATAACCATAAAACGGATTGCCTGCTGAACTCCACTGATCCGAACCGGTATTATATGGATTCCAACTATCATGTTTAAATCTTTCCAAGCCTCCCCATTTTGTAATACAACTTCCTCCTAATGTTGAAGAAGATTTGCTAAAATGTCCTATACTGCTAGTAGTACCGTATGAAATTATTTTGGCTTGATAAGGTTGTCCATACGAAAATTTCTTATATCCTAGAGAAGTAAGATATGAAGTAACTTGGCTATCTGTTGGATTACCTGTCCATGGCCATACCCATGTTGTAGTTATGCCAAGTGCATATGCTAAACAATTATAATTATTTGTCGATGGTCCATCATATGTATACGTCCATGACCTATTAGAATAAAACTGAGTTGGATATACTAATGCGAATGATGTTATTGCTGACAACATCATTACTAATGCAACAATACTAACTAAGACTCTTTTTTTTGTATTCATATTTTCCTCCATGTTTTTAGTTAATTGATTAATTGTAACAATATTATTGTGTACTTTATATCTAACTTTGTGCACAAAAGTTAAGATCGCTAACACCATGATTGCTTGAATGAAAATATTGGCTTAAAACACAGACAATATTTAGTATAATATAATATTATTAAATAATATGTCGATTTATGTAATATTAATATAATTATTTTGTTTATATTACAAGTTAATTTATGTTGTTGTGCTCAATGGAAAAATCATAACAATTGCAAATACAAGGCAAAACAAATTTTTCCACTTCATAAATATTTTTTTCTTTTATCCATTACAACGTCACCTTAAGGTTACGCTGTAATAATAACATACCACTTACTTATTGTCAACAAATATTTCTTAACATTATGTTATTGAAAGCTAATAAATCTAAGGTTCGTGACATTATTGTAACTTATAGGTGTAGGTTTGATAAGCAAAGAGTCAATATTTTCCGCACTATTACTATACATACAAAATTTCTACGCAACAGAATTAGCATAGTATCTTTGCTTATAATCATAAGGAGTCAATTAACCCAAGCCTTGATGACTTCTTCTTCGACTAACCATGCCTCTCGGATGCCCGCACTATCAACAGCCTACTAATGGTAAAAAGTCAATTTTAATTTAAAATCCAGTTTTACTGAAAAAGCATATAAAAAACACAAGCCTTTGCACTAAAGCCCAAGGCTGTAAACACAGCTATATCAATGCTTCTTGAAAATATATAGTATAAAAAACACCAATCGAAACTGGAAAACTGAGCTGTCATAATCTCTGGCAACCCTATGTAAAAACCTCTCAAAATCCCTCATATCTCATCCTCACAATCCACAGGACGAATGGTAATAATTCCCTGTGAAACATCAATAACAACCCTGCACCCAACCTCAAAACCGTATGTAGCAAGCCACTCAGCCGAAACCACAATAGCAGGTGAATCATCCAGCCAATGACTCCTGACAGATGATAAAGCCACCATAAAAACACCTCCCAAATACTACTCGTAAGCCTATGTAGGAATATACCCTTGCATAAGTCGGGGCAAATGCTACCGCTATATCAGGCCTATGTCAATGGGCTTTGAAAAAAATAAAAGAAAAAATCCTTACCCTGCAATTCTCCGTAGTCTCTCACAAGTCACTCATAAGAGCCTTTGTGGCAAGCATCAAGAGAAAGGGGTGACTTTTTGTTTGTCACCCCTTTCTCTTGAAACTATAGGTATGGCATTTATATTTGCCATACCTATAGTTGAATGATGCTTAAAAGCCTCTACCGGAGAAGTTTCAGGGAAGCTCACGGGTTCAAGCTGGTCTTATAAGCACCTTCAAAGACTCTTTGTAAGCAGCTTGCAGAGACACATACACGAAAAGTATCAAATCATAGATTTGCTGCTTTTCGTTAGGCTGCTGGAAAAACTAATAAAAAGTTTTTCCAGCAGCCGTATGGGACTAAAAAGATTCTTTATAGCAACTGCAACGCCTCTTCGTAGTGTAAGCATAACCCGTAAGTCACTTATAGCGGCGTTCAGAGACTCTTGTAAGCGACAACAAGCGATAAAAAATATTTACAAATTATATTTTTTATCGCTTTAGGATTGGCAAAAAGACATTTAGGTTGTCTTTTTTGCCAATCCGTATGTGACATTATTGGTACTTACAGGTGGTCTTTGTAGAAGCTCATGAGATCAGCAGAACTGCAAGAACTCTTCAAGGCCTCTTGCAGTGGCTTTTAAGACTCATCAGGTGTAGATTTCAAATATATTTATTTGAAATCTACACCTAAGATATGACAGAAAGGACTGATAACAGTCTTTTCTGTCATATCGGATGAAGTCTGCGGAGTCTCTTAAAAGCTTCTCTAAAGTCCCTCTGAAGAAAGCATTTTTTCTTTTATTTTTTTATCAAAGTCCCATTGACATAGGCCTGGTATAGCGGTAGCATTTGCCCCGACTTATGCAGGGGTATATTTCTTCATAGGCTTATGAGTAGTATTGGGGAGGTGTTTTTATGGTGGCTTTATCATCTGTCAGGAGTCATTGGCTTGATGATTCACCTGCTATTGTGGTTTCGGCTGAGT
>JAEZIU010000088.1 GCA_023436485.1 Bacillota bacterium
TGCTTTTTGTATAATATGAGTGCATACAATTTGGAAGTGCCTGATAACTACAGCAAGTCAGCTGCAGAAAAGCTAGTTAAGAAATATACAAAAAGTAAAGCCGCCCCAAAAGTCAGGGCAAATGTAATAATTGTTATGAACGAAGCTTTTTCAGACATAAGCCTTGATAAAGCGTTCAAATTTAGCAACGAGGATGATCCTCTCAAAAATTTCAAGGTCATTGAAAAAGAAAAGAATTCGATATCGGGGCATATGGTAGTACCCAATTTCGGAGGTGGAACAGCAAATACAGAATTTGATGTAATGACGGGAATGCAGACATTAAATTTGAATACAGTACCTACTTCGTCTTTCAGGCTTATTCACAGAAATATAAAATCCATTGCCGGAGTATTTGGTAATGATTCATATAAAAAGTATTTTATGCATCCTGGCGACAGCTGGTTCTATAACAGGGCAAACGTGTATAGATTCCTCGGCGTAGAAGACCAGACATATATAGCTCAATTCAAAAAGCCGGAAGACTTGAAAGGATTTTTAATATCAGATAAAGCAGCAGGTAAGAAGATGATCGATCTATATGAAAAAAATACGGATTCTGGAAAAAAACCGGTATTTAATTACAATGTAACAATTCAGAATCACATGCCGTATACATCCAGTAAGTATGGCGGTTTAAAGGTCAAAGATGTACCCACAGACAAACAGCTGTCACCTCAGGCAAAGACCTTATTATCAAATTATTTTGAGGGAGTAAGGGATACGGACAAGCTGCTTAAAACCCTCACCGATTACTTCAGAGAAAGACAGGAACCTGTAATCCTTGTGTTTTTTGGGGATCACAAGCCTTCTTTGGGCGACAGTTACCTTGCCTACAGGGAAGCAGGTATCGAAATAAACGAAAACGGAACAATTGAACAGGCCATGAAGAGCCGTGAAGTGCCATATATTATTTGGGCAAACAACAGTGCGGGTAATAGTCTGGACTTTGAAACTTCTGCACTAAACCTTGGCTTGCCCGAGGATAAAACCATTAGTGCAAATTATCTTGGAGCAATTGTTCTGCAATTAATGGGCTATGACGGATATGATCCTTATTTTGATTTTCTGAATGAATTGAGAAAGGAACTTCCGATTATAACCAGATACAATTTCAAAACAAAGAACGGTTATACTGATAAGCTCACAGACAAACAGAAGGCTATGGTTAATGACCTTAGAACATGGCAGTATTACAGAATGACCAGTGATAAGGAAAACTAATCTTATTAAAAGCAAAAGAAGCAAAATGAACACAATGGTTCATTTTGCTTCTTTTAATATAAGTAAATCTATAATACTTCACGCATTAAAACACCTTTTGTTGTAAAGCAGAGTGCAGCACCGACGGCGGTTGCATACTCTGCAAATTGAGGTATTTGAAAATTGACATTATACAGTGAACTAAGTTGGTCAAATATTTTTTTGGCTTGAGGTACGTTTGTAAGATTTCCCGTAAGAACGACATCCCTGATATTATCAATTCTTGTATTAAATACAGCTACCATACCTATTGTCTGAAAAACAAGGTTAATAATCCCCAGGGCCAGATCAGCCTTGGTTACCAGATCACTTATTTTTCCAAAATTAGATGCAGTGGTTTCACTGGGCAGAGTTTCCAGAGCTTCCTTTGATATGTCCCCGATAGTTAGGTCAACATTGGATAAATCACCTCCGGCGGCTGTCTCAATAAGTTCATCGAAATGACGGACATTCAGCATCCTGTTTGAAAGACCCAGAAGTGTTCCTCCGCCAATACCGGTTCCGCCCAGATGTACAGCAGTATTATTTTCAGCCTTAACAAGTGCGGTACCTGTTCCCATACTTACGATGATGGCCTTTGTCAAATTACTCAAAAACAGGCCGCCCAATCCGATTGCCATAAATTCGTCGACTTTAGCAGTTGGGATACCAAAAAGTCTGCTGTCAACAAATGAAGACCCGACACCGGTTACCATAATCCTCTCAATGTCCTCAATTCTAAATGAATTAATGCTAAGGAATTTGCCAAAAGCCCCGTAAACCGATGCAACAGGATCATTAGCACGAACGAGAAAAGGACTAATCATTGTTTTACCATCAAAGCCAACAATCTTGGTAGTGCTACCCCCAAGGTCTATGCCGATTACCTTACCCACAAAACCACTCCTCATTAATAAATTATCCTCTAGTAAACATTTTAACCAAAGCAATACCAACACCTGTGATGCCTTCACCGCCAAGAAGACCGGAAGCTGCAACAGTCCCGGCGTCATCATCCGATGATTTAATTTTTACACGGTCTGCTATAAATCTTATAACACCGCCTATAAATACGGCAGACGATATTGTAAACGGCAGAAAAATTCCTATACCCAGAGTAGCAGTTGGGAGGCCAAGAAGATATAAAACAGCCCCGATTCCCACAGCAATACCAAAAACAACAGGATTTCCTATTCCGTTAATCATTGCAGAAACTCCTACAGCTTGAGCGGCGGGCAAAGCTGTTTTATAACCCACTTCGCCAAATTGATTGATAATGGCAAACAAAGCAAGAGAAGCTACAACAGTACCCACAACGCCTCCGACTATCTGTGAAATCAGCTGTGCTTTCGGGTTGGTTCCAAGAATTTCTCCTGCCTTATAATCATTGAACAAGTCCCCGGAGAAGCCGCTGGCAATTGCGGTACAAGCAGCAATCATGAGTGCATCCATAGCATCAATTTTAACAAAAATCCTTACAGCCAGAAGAACAATTATACCGAATATCTCCATTGGGTTAATACCTGTCTGGCCTGTAATAGTTGCAGCCATTAAGGAAACGACGTAAATACCCATAATCAGTAAAACAGATGGCAACACCGGGATTCCGCTAACTACGGTAAAAATGAATGCAATTAAAGTGCCTGCTACAATAAGAATCCTTTCTGGATTAAAAATGTTCTTTTTATTTTTTAAGTTATCAGCTTTTTCTGAGTAAACATCATTTTGTTTATTTTTAAGTTTTTTTATATAGGAATATATGATACCCAATAAAACACCGAGGCCAGTACCTACCAGAAGTCCAATACCTGCACTGGTTGTAAATGAGGATGCGGCTGTTTTATCAGTAAACAACCCTAGTTTTGGGCCAAATGGAATTAACAATGCGTTTGAAATTAAAGCTCCAAGAAACCAAACTCCGGTATACAATGTTCCGAGAATATATCCCATACCGACTGCCATAGGGGAATTCCATACACCGAGAGTTGAGCTTTTATTAAACATAAATGCGTCCGGAACAAGTCTTACCTGATCCCTTAGAAATGTATAAACCGTTGAAACAAGCATTGTTCCAAAAAGAACCACGGATTTTTTACCGCCTTCGTCACCTGCTTTTATAGTTTCTGCCGCAGCTTGTCCGATTGGAAAAGGCAGAGCATTTTTTACAATATATTTGTACCGGAGAATGTAAGAAGTAACGCTTCCCAAAAGCATACCGGCAATAGCTATAGCTAATACTTTTACATAGTTGGATGAAAAACCCTCAGACCCTTTCCATATACCCATAATCCATAAGCCCGGCAGAGTAAAAGCAAGGCCGCCCGCTACCATTGCACCTGCAGACATTGCTGTCTGTGTTATATTAATTTCATTGTTTGTAGTCTTTCCAAAAAGTTTCAGAAGTCCCATTGACAATACTGCTACAAAAATTGTGGGCCATGGAAGCGCACTCATTCTCAAAGCAACGTACATGGAACTTGCGGTTATAACACAAGAACCCAGAGAGCCGATAATCAAACTTCTAAGTGACAACTGTTCGACTCCCATAAATTTTCTTTCACGATTATTCAAAATTAAACTCCTCCTCATTCAGTAAACATGTTACACAAGTTTTATACCATTTATTCATAGTCTGAATAGCATTAAAAAACAGAAGTAACAAAAGCTTTACTTCCTTAAATAATAAATATTTTTTGTTTGCTTAATTTGAAAAGAAAGATTTAAGTTTGAAAAACAGATATGAAATACATCATAGAATCAACCCCCGTTCTCATTCCCGTATGGGATATAAGTCGAAATAAATAAAACTAATAAAAAAACATGTCTGGTTTCATAAATGAATACCAGCTGATAAGATATGATATCATATAAAAAATGCCAGTGCAATCTTTAAAAGAGTAATTAATATTTTTTGGGAAAAATAGAGGCAATAGTCAATTTTATATACAAAACAATGGCTTAATGTGCTAGTATTAGGTTAAATGATTTTATAAACGAAAGGAGTAGAGTGAAAAATGAGTCCTGATGAAATGAGGCTTGCAGTATTGATAGATGCAGAAAATGTGCCTTATAGCAATGTTAAGGGGATTATGGAGGAAATTGCCAAACACGGCACACCTACAATAAAAAGGATTTATGCTGACTGGACAAAACCAACCATGTCAGGTTGGAAAAATGTGCTACTGGAGAATGCGATAACGCCGATACAACAGTACAGCTATACATCAGGTAAGAATTCTTCTGACTCGGCTATGATTATTGATGCAATGGATATTTTATATTCAGACCAGGTAGAAGGCTTTTGTATAATATCCAGTGACAGTGACTTTACCAGACTGGTTACCAGGCTGCGTGAAGCAGGTAAAAAAGTTTATGGAATAGGTGAGAGAAAAACTCCCAGTCCTTTTATCGCAGCTTGTGACAAATTTACATATATAGAAATTATAAGTGCTTCCCTTCAAAATAGCAGGACATTTGAAAATGGTGTTAAAAAAGAGGAAATAGCTGAGAAGGAACAAAGAAGCGGTACAATATCTATTGGTAAGGACATAATAAACTTAATATCTGTTTCAATTAATGATGTAGAGGACGAAAACGGCTGGGCATTTCTTGGGGATGTTGGAAATCTTATAATCAAGAAGCAGCCTGATTTTGATCCAAGAAACTTTGGTTTTTACAAGTTGACGCATTTAATAAGAAAGCTGAAAGAATTTGAAATAGAAGAACGCGACACAAACAATTCTAAAATAAAACATATTTATGTCAGAAACAGAAACAAACGTACAGACTAAATTTGTTTTATGGATTTAAGGAACTTTGTAAAGTAAAAATACTTGACAAATATACAATGATTGTTTTAAAATAAGCTGTAAAGTAAAAATACTTGACAATGAATTTGATTAACCCCACATTCAATTAATGGAGGTTAATATGGATAAAATATACGAAACTTCACTGCTGCTTGATTTTTACGGACAGCTTCTGACAGATCGGCAGTATGAAATACTTGATCTGCATTATAACAATGATTTTACTCTGACTGAGATTGCCGAACAGCTCAATATCAGCAGGC
>JAEZIU010000108.1 GCA_023436485.1 Bacillota bacterium
GATACTTGCAGCAGTTGTAGCCTATATTATAATAGACTTTGGCTCCTCTTCACATATGAAAGAGCAGCTTAGTCCAAATACCTTCCACTGGATATATATGATTTTTAAAGAAAAAGCTTTTCTACCATACTTTATGCCTGTGCTGCAAGCCATATTTATTACGATGCTTATAACAAGTGAGTACAACATGGGAATAATAAAAGACTCTGTTTCGCTAGGTTTCAGCCGTACAAAAATTTATATGTCAAAGTTAATAACAATATCCGTAGGTTCAATTTTTATGATGTTTATTGCTATATTATTTACGGTTATTACATCAACTTTTGTTTTTGGCATATATGGTTCTTTCTCTATGTCTGATTTACTTTTGGCTTGCCGCATGATATCTATACAGGCCCTGTTATATACGGCCTATGGCTCAATATTTCTCATGATAGCAGTTTTAATTAAAAATATTGGAGGCACAATGGCATTTACAATATTTTCCAGCTTAATTTTAGGCTCCTTGAGTTCAATAATTGGGAATAGTTATGTGGGAAGAATTCTGCTGCTTATGAATTTTTCGCCTGTCGCAATGCCTCACCCACAAGTAAAAGATATATGGATAGCAATCGCAGCAGCTTTAGCCTATCTGATTTTGTGTTCGGGAGTAGGGGGATTTACTTTTAAAAAGCAGGATATTAAATAGATTGGAGGCGGATTTTATGCTTTGGTTAATTATTATAATACTTATATTATTCATAGTCGTATTATCCGCATATATTTTTCTTTACAAAAGACAGCTTAGAGATATTGCATTAAGACTTAAGTTTATTAGAGATAATGAAACAAATATGAAAATAAACCTCCAACTTAAAACCAAGGAAACTGATGAACTGGCAACTCAATTAAATCATATAATTGATTATTATAAGACTGAAAAAGCTGCCATTTCAAAGGCTCAGCACGAATTTAAAGAGGAGATAACCAACATATCCCATGATTTAAGAACACCACTGACATCTATTTCCGGGTATGTGCAGATGTTGGAATCGGAGAAAACCCCGGCAGAAAAGAAATTCGAATATTACGGCATAATAAGAGGGCGTATTGATACATTAGTTAAAATGCTGGATGATTTTTTTGAATTTGCCAGAACTGAATCGGACGAATATAAAATACAGCTAAAAAAAACGAATGTAAGCAATGTGCTGACAGATGTGATTGCTCTGTTTTATTATGATTTCCTTTCAAAAGATGAAAAGCCAAGTATCCAAATTCCTTCAAAACCTGTATACATCCCTGCGGATAAGGATGCCTTACAAAGGGTTTTTCAGAATTTGATAAAGAACTATTTAAATCATGGAACGGGTGGTATATCTGTTGCAGTAAAAGAGGAAGGTACTCAAGTCAGAATCAGCTTTAGAAATTATGTAACAAACATTGATAGTTTGGATGCTGATAATTTGTTTAAGCGCTTTTATACTGCGGATAAATCCAGAACTAAGAAAACTACGGGACTGGGTTTGGCTATTGTTAAAAACTTGGTTACAAAAATGAAGGGTGAGATTAGAACATATATTGAAGATTCATTTCTAGTTATATATATAACTTTCAAAATTTATGGAACGGGAGATTAAAATGAGAAAAAGATTATACATTGTTTTTATGTTAACAATATTTTTGATTACATTAGTTATTTACCCTTTATCAGCTAACGCTAATACCGTTATAACAAAAGAAAGTATTGATGAATTTGTGACTAAATATATGGAACGTAACGGATTGCCGGGTGTGTCCATTGTAATCGTAAAAGATGGACAATTAGTATATGAAAAAGGATATGGACATGATTCGGAAGGCAGACCTTTAACAGAAAAGTCATTAATGAGAATAGGCTCAGTTTCCAAATCCTTTACTGCTTTTGCAGTTTTGCAATTGGTTGATGAGGGGAAAATTAAGCTGGACGACCCGGTCGTAAAGTATCTGCCGGAACTTACAATGGATGATACCAGATTGCAAAGCGTCACCATCAGACATTTGTTAAGTCATACCTCAGGGGTTCCCAGTCCGACAATTGTGCCCCCCGCAAATACCGTAAAAGCAGGTGTTAGTCGCCTACAAGAGTGGAAACTCATGTGGCAACCGGGAACAAAATACTCGTATAGCAACGCAAATTATTGGATACTTGCCAGATTGATAGAAGTAACAAGTGGTATGGAATTTCCTCAATATCTTAAACAAAAGATATTTTCTCCATTGGGTATGAAGGATACTCTATCAGCTATAAACTCCGGTGACCCTGTAAAAGGGTTATCACAAGGATATGTGACAGCGTACGGTACTGCACTACCATGGTCAGAGCTTGAACAAATGTTCGCAGGTTCAGGAGGAGTAGTTTCAACAGCGTCTGATATGGGAAAATGGCTTTCCATGCATACTAATATGGGAGCAATTGTAAACGGACAAAGGTTACTGTCAAAGCCATTGTTGGAAGAATCGTATTCGCCTCAACCCGGAAGCCCCAAATATGGTCTTGGCTGGTCTATAAGTTCTCCAAATGTTAAACCGGCGCGTATTTCTCATAGTGGGGCATTATCTACTGTCCAAGCACAACAGGATATTGTACCTTCCAGTGGATATGCTGTGGCTGTAATGCTCAATAGCTTTACAACTACTTTTGAACACTCATATGAGATAAGTTCGGGGATTATACAATTGACTGAAGGACACATACCCGTTACTAAAGCTCCCATACCTAAAATAATGGATTTATCCCTTGGTTTCATTACAATAATATACTTGATATTAGGCATCAAAGGTATTTTGGGAAGTAAGAAATGGGCGAATAAACGTAAACAGCATCTTGCTTGGAGATATTATCTTCGTCTGTTACCACAAGTAATCCCGGTCTTATTTATAGGATGGTTGTTTTTTATAGTTCCAAACCTCCAAAATAATAGCTCTACAATCAAAGATGCTTTTGGACTTTGGCCGGCTGCAATGATATTTTTATTTACAGTTTTCTTAGTAGGAGTTATAGTTACAGTTACCAGAATATATAACAGATTAAAAACCCACTATTAAAGCAAATTAAACACGCCGATTAAGGAATAAGTTAACCTTAATCGACGTGTATTTTACTTTAAAAGCCATATTTCTGCTTCTTCTTTACTTTCATACAACCTAAAATGGTTACCCTTATTTGTTTCCAGGGCCATTTCCTTAAATCTGCCTTTTTGAATTGTTTCCAGAGGAACAATAGCAGCAGCTTTTATACCATAGTTTACAAATTTTTGAATAATGTTACCGGCTACTTTGGTTTTAAGTTTAAAGAATTCTTCTGACAAGGTTTCATAGTGTATCATTAGTGCATTTGACTCATGTTCCCAGCATAAAGCTATCAGATCAAGTGCATCATTCTCTGTACTTAAAGGTTCAGTAGTAGAAATCACTTCAATATATTTTTTGCTTTCTATTTCTCTAATTTGATAGTTCATTTTTTCTTTCTCCTCCTCTACTTCATTTTCAAACAACTTTTGACGGGTTTCATGAATCCAGTTAAGTTCATTTTTATAGGTTGAAATAATGTTCTCCGAAATCATCTCCCATATTAAGCTTTCCCTAGTGCTTCTATCAGGGGAATGAAGTGAACGTCTGTACTTCTCTTTCTGCATAATTAATTGCAGCTTGATTTCATTTTCATATTTTGAGAGCAACTGACTCAATTCTTCATTACTCAACATATCTGACCATGCGAACTGTACTAAAAATGTTTTCTTTATCTCAGGAGCCTCTGGCGAGGACATAAGCCAATTTTTCAGTTCTTTAAGTCCTTCTTCTGTTATGGTATATATTTTCTTTGAAGGAGAGTTATCCTGATGGATTACTTCATTGGTAACAAAACCTTCGTCTTCCAGATTGGTTAGAGCTTTGTAAATTTGATTATTGTTGCCTGACCAATACATGAACGAGGAGTCCTCAAAAATCTTTTTTAGTTCATAGCCTGTTGAAGGCTTCCAACTTAGTATTCCTAAAATTGCTAATTGTATTGACATAATTGCACCTCGTTTATTTTAATAACATAGGTTAATAGTAACATATGTTACTGTGAGCGTCAATAAGTCATATGATAATAAATTATTACTTAAGATAATAGATACAATTTCTTTGGTTCAAGTTGAAGAATGTAAGATACTAACTAGTATTTATAAAGAGTTCAAAAATTCAAACAAATAAATTAAAAAAATACAATGCCAGACATCATTTTTTGACCAATTATAATTAATTACAAAATTAATATACTAATGTCAAAAAGATTTATATTGAACGGGAAGCAGCTTACAATCTATAATGAATATAGTTATGCTAACATTTTTTAATTTTTAATTCTATTCTTCACATCTTCCAATAGATAATTAATGTCTATATATTTTTGGGTTCACTATTTCAAAATTATTTTAATTAATTTAAAAAGAGGAGGACAAGTATGCAAAAAAACAAGGTACCAAAAAGGTTTTTCTCATTAATTCTTTCTTTTGTAATTGTGTTATGCAGTATTTTCACTATTACAGTATCACCAATGGTTGTTTCTGCTGCGACTCAGGCAGTGTATTACGTATCACCTACGGGAAGTGACAGTAACCCCGGTACTATTGATGCACCCTTTCAGACAATTACAAAGGCCAGAGATGTAGTACGTACTATAAACCAAAATATGACGGGTGACATTTATATTTATTTAAGAGGGGGAGACTATCGCTTAACCAGTACCGTTACTTTTGGGCCTGAGGATTCCGGGACAAACGGATTCAGGATATATTATCAGGCATATCAGGGTGAAAAACCTGTTTTAAACGGTGCAACAAAGGTTACAGGGTGGACTCAGTATAACGGCAATATATATAAGGCTACCTTGAACCGCAGTACCAAATTGAGATACCTTTTTGTAAATGACAAGAGAGCTCAAATGACCAAAAAAACCGTCAAAGCTCAGGGCGGGTATGGAACTTACACAGTTACAAAAGGACAGGCCAGTTGGGCTTGGACAAGTGGCAGCAATAGTGACGGAGTTAAGTACAACACTTCTGATGTACCCGAAATCACAAGCAATAAGGACGACCTTGAAATAGTAAACGGCTCAACTTGGAACGAAAATGTTGTTTGTACAAGGGATGTTATTACCTCAGGTACTTCCAGAGTACTTCTTTTACAGCAGCCCTATGGAGCAATAGCCCAACTGCCCGGTTGGGGTGCAGCTTTCACCACTACCAGTACACATACAATTTACAATGCATTTGAATTTTTAAATTCTCCGGGGCAATTTTATTTTAATAAGACTACAAAAACTTTATATTATTATGCTCGCCAAGGTGAGGACATGGCAACTGCCGATGTTGAGGCCCCTGTTTTAGAGAAGCTTATTGACATCTCAGGAAAGTCAAACACAAACAGAGTAAAGAATATAACTTTCCAGGGCATTACCTTTGCAAATACAGACTGGAACCTTATTAAAGTAGGAGACTCATACGGAAGAACAACATGCCAGAGTGCAGACGGATTTATAGCGTATTATAACGGTAATTGGCATGACACCAAGTACACTCTTCTGGATACATACCCGGGCATGATAAACGTAAGTAGCAGTGATTCAATCAACTTTACAGGCAATGTAATAAAGCACAGTGCTGCTGACGGGATTACCATGGTAAACGATGTTATAAATTCAAATCTCGTCGGTAACTATATTTATGACATAACATCAAGTGGGATCACGGTAGGCCATCCACAACATGTGTATTTGGGAGACGGTGGAGAACACCAGAAGTACGTACCGGGTGTAGAAGGTATTTGTACAAATGTTGTAATCAACAATAATATGTTGTGGGATTGCAGCACTGCTCCCGGCTTCGGGGGATGTGCCGGTGTAACGGCATTCTTTGTAAACAAGCTCAAAGTTACAAATAACACAGTCCATACCACAGGCTATAATGGTATTACGCTAGGGTGGGGATGGTGTAATTTCCTTGACTCAAATACCTGTAAGGACAATGTAATAAACAATAACCGTATATATAATGCATTAAACAGACTCCATGACAGCGGAGCAATATATACAATAGGGCAAATGCCTTATACTACTATTAATGAGAATTATGTCAAGGGCATTCCCGACAATTCAACAGGACCTACTTATGGTTTACATAATGACGAGGGAAGTGCATACATAACTGAAAATGATAATGTGCTTGATATTAGTCCGGGGGTAACGTATACAATTAACTGTGAGGATTACGGACAAAAACACGACTTAACAATATTTAGGACCTATGCGACAGTTAATAAAATGGGTAAAAATCCTCCAAGCAGTACAATTGATGCACCGATTGCAGTTTCGGATAATGTATGGCCTTTGGCACAATACAATATAGCTTTGAATGCGGGAGTTCAGGAAGCATACAGAAGCATTCTGCCAAGTAATCTGTTCCCTGTTCAGGATTATGTATTCCCTGCAAGCTGTGCCGCAAAATGTGGAGCTGACTTGAACATAAGAAGCAGCGGTAATGCAGCAAATACAGTATGGTTTGCCCCCACCGGGACAACAAAGTTTGTTGTTGGGCCAACTATGACTAAGGCATCAGGAACGGCTACATCAATTGTAACACCTGAAACAGCAGGGACATACAAATTGTTTGTAGTGGATTCGTCAGGTGCTAAGATAGGTGAATCAGATGCACTGCTTAGAGTGAGTGGTTCAGCTTCACAAATTGAAGCTGAAAGTTTCTCCTCACAATCGGGAATTCAAACCGAAAACTGCAGCGAAGGCGGGCAGGATGTTGGATATATTGAAAATGGAGATTATACGGTTTACAACAATTATGATTTCAAAAGTGGGGTTACGGGTTTCAAGGCCAGAGTAGCCAGTGGTGCCAGCGGAGGAAATATTGAAATCAGGCTGGACAGTATTACAGGGCCTTTAGTAGGAACGTGTACGGTGACGTCTACAGGAGGCTGGCAGACCTGGGCTGACGCTACATGCAATGTTAGCGGTGCCAGCGGAATACACAATTTGTATCTTAAATACACCGGAGGAAGTGGATACATATTCAACCTTAACTGGTTCCAGTTTACAGGCGGAGGCACACCTCCTGTACTTACAGGAGATGTTAATGGAGATGATAGTGTTGATGCAACAGACTACGCTATGATGAAAATGTATCTTCTTGGTTTAATCAATGATTTCCCTGTAGAAGATAACCTTGAAGCAGGTGACCTGAATAACGATGGTGTGATTGATGCAATTGATTTGGCTTTGCTAAAGAAAGCTCTGCTAAGTGGTATTTAGTAAATATCAATGAGTTAAAACCCAAATAAGCATCTATCGAATGATAGGTGCTTATTTTTTATCCAATAGATTCAATTTCCAGAAGTATTTACTATTTACCAATAATAGGATAATATTTTAATAAAAGTATCGTAGAAGAAATATTTAGCCCATAAATCTGAATTTTTGGAGAATTGATATGAAGATTGAACATGTTGCGTTGTATGTAAATGATTTAGAAAATGCAAAGGATTTTTTCCTCAAATATTTCAATGCAAAATCAAATCAAGGATACCATAACAAGACAACGCATTTTAGATCATACTTTTTGACCTTTGATGATGGGGCACGGCTGGAAATAATGAATAAGCCCAATATGTCTGATAAAGATAAGTACTTAAACCGGACAGGTTATATCCATATTGCCATTAGTGTTGGGAGTAAGGAAACGATTGATAGCTTGACTGACAGATTAAAAAAGGATGGTTTTGAGGTTGTAAGTGAACCAAGAATAACAGGCGATGGTTATTACGAAAGTTGTATTGTTGGATTTGAAGGAAATCAAATTGAAATAACTATATAAAATTTAATAAGTAAAGGGGGATTTAAATGTTTAAAAAGGTATTATTGCTGACTCTTGTGATTAGCAATATAGTTGTTGGGGTAATGGCCACGGGAACAGTGGCTGCCGCTCAAACGGTGAAACCCATGGATGGGGAAACGGCTTCAGTGGCAGCAACGACTACCAGTTATGTTAAATATGGTGATATTAATATGGACGATTCAGTTGATTCAGTGGACCTGGCAGTACTGAAGGCTTATCTCTTAGGTAAAACAAGTACTCTGCCAAATGCCGTGGCTGCGGACGTTACCGGTGACGGTACACTTGATGCACTTGATTACGCTATACTTAAAAAGTATCTTTTGGGCTTAATTACTACATTGCCTGCCGATGCTGTTGATGACAGCGGTAAGATCCTTGTTCCTCATGAATCATGGACGTGCGGAATGGCTGCCGGAATACCTCAGCCTGAAAAAGGAGTACTTGTTTTTGAAACTACCATGAAGCTACAAAACAGTTATGATTTAGGAAAAACTCAATATGGACAGAGAAAAGTTTATGTAGTTCAAAGTGGCAGTATAACGGGTACTAAAATACAAGGTTCTGTAATGTCTGGAGGACTTGACTTTCAGTTGACTCTTTCAAATGGTGCAATGGAAATAGAACAATTACTAATGTTTAAAGCCAATGACGGGAGTTATATTTATCTACGAAGTGCCGGAACAGCCGTAAACCAGAATGATGTGAGAATGGTATGGGATTTCGAGGCTCCAAACTCAAGCTCATACAATTGGCTTAACTCCGGTAAATACGTAGGCAGGCGTATTATAGACTCAGTAAATGGAACAATGAAGATTAGTGTATACGATGTTTCCAATATAAATTTCACACCGGATACAACGAATTCAATCATAGTAACTGAACCGAACGATGTACCAAACCAGCCATGGGACTTCAGAAAGGCATATTCTGAAAGAAATGGTAATAAATTTATAACTGAAGCGGTGAGTCTTGGGGCAAGTCAATCGGTAGGAGCAAGCAAGAGAGGGAGCAGGAACATTATTCCTATAACAGGCGGAACTGTCACCGGAAATTTAACGGCTAAGATATTACCGGCAGGTGCAGATTATCAGAACCTATCCAATCCTATGACCATTGATGCCAGATATCTTTGGCAAACCGATGATGGAGAAGTCATAATTGTTCGAAATGGAGGACAATTTGGATCGCTTGTACCTACATTCGAAGTTCGGGCAGACAGTAAATACTCATATTTGAATCAAAAGTTGTACTTAAGTTCAGACCCGGGCGGTGGAACAGGTGGTGTTACAATTACATTCTATGAAAGCATAAAGTAATATTGAATGCCTCTTCACAAAGAGACTTAAAACGCTGTTATGGTTCATTTTATAGAACTTGGCGGCGTTTTTTAGTCCATTTTAACGTCAGCTTTTTATTGAGTTGCGGAAGGTGCGGGGTGACTGACCCGTGATTTTATGAAATTGCCTGACAAAATGTTCCACATTATTATATCCGCAAAGAACCGATATTTCTGCGATGGTATGCGGGCTGTGGATAAGCTGGTCTTTCGCAAAACGAATACGGCAATTTATTACATCATTCATGCAGGATACTCCAAAAGTTGCCTTGTATAATGCTTGCAGATAGCCCGGACTCAAATGAAGGCTATCTGCCATAGCAGGAACACTCCAACTATAGCCCGGATTATTATGAATATTTCTGCGTAGTTCCAATATTGACTGAAATTGACTGAAGTTATTCGTGTGCTTGGAGGCTTCGTGTAATTTGATAAATAATAATTTAAGCAGATAATCAATGGTAAGTTCCCTATAACTGTTGCTTAAAATATTCTCTGCTACAAGTAATTGAAACAGCTTGTGGCAATACCCCGGATCAGACAAAGGGAATGGAATGCCCAGGGGGATTGATGCTTCAATAAGGTATGGCTCAGCGGAATCAAAGCGAACCCAATCGTTAGCGTATCTGTCCGAGCAGGCCCGGTAAAGTATTTTGTGATGTGGAGGGTATAGAACAGCACTGTTGGCAGGATATTCTATCATTTGTCCATTTACCCAGAATTGTGCCGGAGTCTGTGTAAGCACCAGCAGCCAACAATCATGCCCTCCCGGCATATCAAAAACGAAACTTTCAGAGTGAGTGGCATCGTACTCCACGTAGTATATATGAGCCATCTATTTCTCCAATCTTAGAATAAATCAATTTTATCTTAGTATATATCATTGCTTTAACCGGTTCAATATTTTACAATTTTGTTGATACTAGCTGTGTAGTTAAAGTATACGGCATATTAATATTAGCTTCTAAGTATTTTTACAATTATTTAAAATTATCAACTAGAGTAGCAAAGGCTATATAAGGTTATAACAAATGTAAAGATAATAAGTATTAAAAATCATAGCAAAGGAAGGTAAATATAATGATGGTAAAAAAGCAAGGTTTCAACCCATATCTCCCGTCATGGGAATATATTCCTGACGCCGAACCTCATGTTTTTAATGGCAGAGTCTATGCTTACGGTTCTCATGATCGTTTTAACGGTCATGCATACTGTTTGAATGACTATGTATGCTGGTCGGCACCTGTAGAGGATTTGTCTGATTGGCGGTACGAAGGTGTAATTTATAAAAAGACAGATGATCCGCAGAATCCTGACAGTAGTGCGTGTCTCTATGCACCTGACGTTACTCAAGGTCCTGATGGACGGTATTATATTTACTATGTACTCGATAAGGTTTCTGTTGTTTCGGCAGCAGTTTGTGATACTCCGGCAGGAAAATATGAATTTTATGGATACGTACATTACTCTGATGGAACACGCCTTGGTGAAAAAGAAGGGGATCAGCCTCAATTTGATCCCGGTGTGTTGACAGAAGGAGATAGAACCTACCTGTATACCGGCTTTTGCGGAAAAGGTGATAAATCAAGAAAAGGTCCTATGGCAACGGTACTTGGAGCAGATATGCTTACCATAGTGGAAAATCCGGTGTTTATAGCACCAAGTGAACCTTACAGTGCAGGAAGCGGATATGAAGGACATGAGTTCTTTGAGGCTCCTTCCATTCGCAAGAGGGGAGATACCTATTACTTCGTTTATTCCTCTATCGTTTACCATGAATTGTGTTATGCTACCAGTAAAAACCCAACTAATGGCTTTGTTTACCGTGGAGTCATTGTAAGTAACAGCGATCTTCATATTGATACTTACAAGCCGGCGGAAAAGCCCATGTTTTATGGTGCTAACAACCATGGCGGTATGTGTGAAATTAATGGCAAGTGGTACATTTTTTATCATAGACATACCAATGGAACGAACTTCAGCCGTCAAGGTTGCATTGAGCCTATCACATTCCTTGAAGATGGCTCAATTCCTCAGGTGGAAATGACTTCTTGCGGACCAAATGGAGGCCCTCTTGTAGGATGTGGAGAATACCCGACTTATCTGGCATGTAACCTCTTCTACAAGGAGGAATCCGTCTATACGGATTGGACCGGAGCATGGATGGATCATCAATTCCCTAAGATTACTCAGGATGGAAGAGACGGGGATGAAGAAATCGGCTATATCGCCAATATGAAGGAGTCTGCCACAGCCGGATTTAAGTATTTTGACTGCAAGGGTATAAAGAAAGTCAAAATTAAGGTTCGCGGATATTGCATCGGTGAATTCGAAATAAAAACAGCCTGGAACGGAACAGTTCTTGGAAAGATACCTGTAGTATTTTCTAACATATGGAAGGAATATTCTGCGGATATCGTGATACCGGACGGTGTACATGCATTATATTTCACTTATACAGGGTCTGGCAGTGCAAGTTTGGCTTCCTTTACATTAGAATAAATATGTTATAAAATCATGAAAAAAGCTGCCAATTGGCGGCTTTTTTCATATATACTCAGGATTAATGTAAAACCTCTAACAAATCTTCTATTGCCTTCTTTTCACTATCACGTATTTTATGTAAAGAATCAATGACAGTGTTTATTAGTGCTTTGTTTTTAGTAGCATTATACTTCATTATTATATTTCTCTTATTTAGAGCTTCATTCTCTAAATTGCGGAATTCATTAATTAAACCATTTTTTGTATCAATATAGTTATTCTCCATAAGATATTCTAGGCGAGATACCATAACTTTTTTATGTTCATAAAGTAAATGGAAATGTTTAATATCACATGTTACATTACTATCATTTTGTAGGATATCCTGATAATATTTTATTAACTGTTCATATACTGAAATTCCGCATATACTGTTATTTGGTTTACCTATTGAACGGAAGTTTGCTGATGTATTTTTAGAAAGTAAATAATCAGATAATAGATTTTTGACATTCTCCACATCAAATTCATATGATGGGTTATATGATTTACTATCTTTGGCTTTGAATAAAATAAAATCATTGGTTTTGTCAATTGAATGTAAGAAGCTGGTTTCAAATTGTGAGAAACTCACACAGGAGGGACAATATTTTCGATTTTTATTAAAGCCCATTACATTAAATATACTTTTTTCTGAATCATAGCCATAAATCATAATTTCGTGTCTGAAATGTATTTTTCTTTCGTAGGATATTCTGTCAGGTATATAAAATTCATCAGTATATGTCATTACATAATATCCGAGACTGATACTGTTTTTTATAAAATCAATTATATTTATATTTGACTTATATATAAATTCTAAATCCAAACCTACATAATCTAGCAATGGGCATAAATTACAGAAACCACTTATTGGGTATATAAGAAAGTTTAATATATTATTATTGGCGTAATATTCCAGTTGTATATAGTTACTTAAAAACCATGCATTAAAATCTTTGTGGGACATTGCTACAGTTAGCGGATAGGCGTGATGTAAATAACAATTTATTGGCGGCTGTTGAAGTTCTAATTCCATATAAATTACCTCACTTCCATAAATTTTACTTAAGTTTTGTAAAGAACTATCTTAATATTCTTCATCACCATAATATTACACTATCTGTCAAATATATACAAATGGTATCATATGTATAATTATTTTACAATAATGCTATTTAATTCAAATTATATTCACTTTAGCATCTAATACATAAAAATGCACCTCAAACATTAGATTTTTTATCCAACATTTGGGGTGCACTTCATTAGCGGCTTTTTTGCATATGTACTCAGGATTAATTTAAAGCGTCTAATAAATCTTCTATTGCCTTCTTTTCAATTTCGTACATATTATGTAAAGAATCAATTACCGTGTTTAACTGCACTTTGTTTTTAGTAGTATTATATTTCATTATTACATTTCGCTTATTTAAAGATTCATTCTGTAAATTACGGAATACAGTAATTAAATCATTTCTTGTATCAATATATTTATTCTCCATAAGGTATTCCAGGCGAGACACCATAACTTTTTTATGTTCATAAAGCAAATGGAAATGTTTAATATCACATGTTACATTATTATCATTTTGTAGGATACTTTCATAATGTTTCATTAACTCACCATATACTGAAATACCGCTTACACAATCATTTGGTTTACCTAATGAACGGTAGTTGGCTGATGTATTTTTAGAAAATAAATAATCAGACAATAGATTTTTAACATTTTCCACATCGAATTCATACGATGGACCATATGATTTACTATCTTTGATTTTAAATAATATAAAACTATGAGTTTTGTCAATAGAATGTAAGAAACTGGTTTCAAATTGAGAAAAACTTACACACGTAGGAGTATATTTAAGATTTTGATTATAACCTATTACATTAAGCATACTTTTATCTGAATCATATCCATAAATCAAAATTTCATGTTTGAAATGTATTTTTCTCTCGTATGAAATTCTTTCCGGTATATAAAATTCATCAGTATATGTCATTACATAATATCCGAGATTGATGCTTTTTTTTATGAGATCAATTATATCTATATTTGCTTTATATATAAATTCTAAATCCAAACCTACATAATCTAGCAATGGGCATAAATTACAGAAACCGCTTATTGGGTATATAAGAAAGTTTAATATATTAATATTGGAGTAATATTCCAGTTGTATATAATTACTTAAAAACCATGCATTGAAATCTTTGTGGGACATTGCTACAGTTAGCGGATAGGCATGATGTAAATAACAATTTATTGGCGGCTGTTGAAGTTCTAATTCCATTGAAGTTACCTCACTTCTATAAATTTCATTAAAGTTTTGTAAAGAAACTAATATTCTTCGACACCATAATATTACATTAGTTGTCATATATATACAAATAATATCATATATTTTATTTTTTATCAATAATGCTATTAATTGAGATAATTTTTGATTTATATATCAGACTTTTAATATAACTAAAAGCAAAAGCATAGCAAAGATATGCTTTTTAGGGCACTCCATTATTGACAAAGAACGAGAAAAAATATACAATGAATTTGGGTTCAGTTCATTATGCAATAGAAAGGGAAACCGTATGGCCCGTACACATGAACAAAATGAAAAAATGTCATTGGCAACAAAAGATAAGATTATGGAAGCCGGACTTAGATTGTTTTCACGAAAAGGTTTTTCTATGACCAGCATAAAAGAAATAGCACAAACAGCAGGCATCAGTACCGGTCTTATTTATCGCCATTTTTCAACAAAGGAAGAACTGTTTGGTGAATTACTAAAGAACACTATAATAGAAATGTCAAAGTCAATTCAATTCTTTGATTCTGATATTTCTCCTGCCCAAACTTTTACTAAGCTGGCATCTGGCTTATTAGAAGATATCCAATCAAGCGAAGAGTTATCCGACTATTTTCTTCTGATAACCCGTTGCATTTTAGAGAAAGAAGCATTACCTCAGATGGAAGAATTTAAAAAAGCTGATTTATTATTATTCGACAAAACTGCAAAGCTAATTGAAAAAGGCCAAAAACTAGGTGAATTTAAACAGGGTAATTCATTTAAATTATCATTTATGTTTTTTTCTGTAATCCAAGGAATGGCAAATGTGAAGTTATTTATGGGAGATAAATATATCGCCCCTGATGTAGAAGATATTATGGCTTTTTTATTAAAATAAACTAATGGTGACAACTCGTTAATTGAGTTTGAGAATACCACAAAAAATGAAGGATTAAACGATGGATAAATGGTATAAGCTTGACCATGCAGGGAAATTGTTTCCTGCAGTTACAAATAATGTAAATACATTCACATTCAGAGTGTCCATGATACTAAACAGTACAGTTGTTCCGACTATATTGCAGCAGGCACTTGATACGGTTATGGAAAGATTCCCTATGATGGCGGTGAAGCTGAACGATGGTGTTTTCTGGCGTTTTTTAAGCGGTAATGAAAACCGATTACTTATCCAGGAGGAAACAACGTATCCTTGTGCGCCTATTACACCAAAAGAAAATAATGGTTATCTATTACGAGTACTTTATTATGGTCAAAAAATTTCTGTTGAAATATTCCATGCGATAACCGATGGCACAGGAGCAGTGGAATTTTTAAAAACACTGATGTTTCAATATCTAAATCTCATCGGTGAGAAAATTGACGACGATGAAGGACTTATTTTGTCCCCCGAATCATTTTCCAGTAGATCCGAAGCTAAGGACAGCTTTGATACATACTATGCATCGGCTGACAAAGTAGGAGAACAAAAACGGAAGGCATATCATATTCAAGGCTTAAGATTTGTTCCTTATGGACACAATGTTATACATGGATTGGTAAGTGCATCGGAATTTTGCAGTATCGCAAAACAGAATGGAGTCACACTAACGGCATATTTTGCTGCTCTCCTTATCTCGGCTATCCATAGTAGCAGGCTTTCCGATGAATATCACAAACCTATTGTTATCGCCATACCAGTGAATCTTAGAAAGATATTCGTCTCAAATAGTCTTCGTAATTTTTTTACTGTTGTCAATATTGGATTGGAAGTAACGGATGATATGGCATTTACAGATATTCTTGCTGAGGTATCAAAGCAGTTGAAAGAAAGAACAACAAAAACCTATCTTAAAAAAGCTATAACCGAAAGTATGAAATATGAAAAGAATCTGGCTTCAAGGTTTGTGCCCGTGGCACTGAAAGAGCTAGCCATTCGTTATGGGTTTTATCATCTTGGAGAGAACCTTAAGACCATTACTCTCACGAATATTGGAAACATAAAACTTCCACAAAGTATGACACACCATATTGAGGCTATGGAGGCTACTATCTACCCGACGAATAAAAGTTCTATAAATTGTGCTGTCTGTTCAGTAAATGATCGGCTTGTAATTACTTTTGCACGAAATATAATGGAAAGTGAAATTATCCGAGAATTCTTTCATTTACTTGCATCCAAGAGTGGTCTTGAAGTGCAAATTATGAGCAATAACTGGGGGATGCGTTTATGAAAAAATGTTCAAGCTGTGGTGTTTCAGTTTATTCAACACATACAAAATGTCCGCTATGTCAAAGGACTCTGCCCAGCTCGGGTACAACTCCGGAAAATTCCTGGTACCCGTCTTATAATGAAGCCGAAATCATGCAGCCAAAACGCTTTTTTCAAAGATTGATTGCTTTTTTGACTATAGCAATTATAAGTATTTGTGCTTTCACAAACCTCTTTGTGGTGCAAGATACTTTGTGGTGCTTATATGTTATTCCTTGCGTACTGTACGGGTGGCTGCTGATAAGACATACATTTTTATCAAAGGTACATTTAGGTGCAAAAATTTTAGTCCAAGTTCTCGGGTTAACAGGTATGCTGTTTGTTTTGAATATATTGGAAGGCGGTGAATGCTGGTCGGTAAATTATGTCTTCCCGTTTATGATTATTGGTGCAACCTTTCTGATAACCGTGATCGTTCTTATAAAAAAGATGCTCTGGAAAGAATTCGTTGGTTTCATCATAGCACTTATATTGCTTGGATTTTTGCCATTACTTTTATACGCAATCGGTGTTTCACAGATATTGTGGTCTGCATCTACATCAGGATTATATGCATTTTTAACTTTTGTGGGTATAATGATTTTTTCAGACAAAAGCTTTAAAAGTGATATGCTGCGCAGATTTCATTTTTAGCAAGAGATAGTGTATCGTGTATAGTAAATGTATTCTTACAAATTAAAAACAAAGACATTCAGGAGTGTGAAAAAATGTATCAAACGGTCAATGGTGCAACTCTCTACTACAACGAATATGGTTCGGGAGATAAATATATTTTGTCCTCCCAAATGGGTTTTGATTCTGATGAAATAGGATGGCCAATGGATTTGGCCGATGAAGGCTTCCATGTTTTTACCATCCAAATCAGAGGTTACGGAAAATCAACGCATGTTTCCGAGGATCTGGGCGGTGAGTGGTATAATACTTGGTCAGATGATGTCTATGAATTTGCGAAAAGCAAGGGAATACAAAAATTCCTTTATACCGGACAGTCACATGGTGCAGGTATAGGCTGGCATCTGGCACTGAGGCATCCGGAAGTTCTGGTTGGCTTTGCAGCTTTGGTGGGAGGACCTCACTCCAGAAAAGGCGGGGAAACTTCTCCCGGAAGACTTAAAACTATTATGTCTGCAGATGATCCGGAAGCAAGGATAAAGCGTGCTGAGTCAACTAAAAGGTATTTTCTTTCCTTTGCGGAGAAATTTTCTGATAATCCCCAATTAAAGGCAGAATTTGAAAGGAAAGCTGAAAAAGGATATGAATGGGAACTTGAAAGGACAGTTGAAGAAGTCCGTGTTAATCCCAGAAAACCGCTTTCATACTTGAAGACAGATGAGGAAGTTTATCAGGAGCTATCCAAAATTCAGATACCTGTTTTAATGATTAACGCGTATATGGATAAAATGGTGCCGGTGACAGATATTTTATGGCCCGTAAAAGTAATCAAAAATTCAAAATGTGTTATTTTCAATAATGCCGGTCATGATGTCCATTATGATTGTCGGGATGATGTAAGGCGTGAAATCACCTTATTTGCCTCAGAGTTATTCTAAATCCTTATATCCGTTATTTCTCATTAAATTAATATTGACTCTCACATTATGGTACACTTTATACTTAAAGTGAGCTCAAGATAACACACATATGTGAGGTGTAGTAATGTTAAAAATAGGTGATTTTTCAAGGTTATCAAGGATTAGTATACGAATGCTCCGGCATTATGATGAATTGGGATTATTGGTGCCAAATAGCACAGATTATTATACAAGCTATCGCTATTACAACGAGGAACAGCTGCTGATTGCATCCAGAATTACGGCACTCAAAGACATGGGTTTCAGTCTTGCGGCAATTTCAGAGATATTGAAAAACTATAATAATCCAAAAGCGTTGTCGGAGTTTTTGACAATAAAACAAGCTGAAGTGCAGGCACAAGCCGAAGAAATCAGCCAGCGTTTACTTCTCCTTGAAACAGCCATAACGAGGTTAAGAAAGGATGATAACGCTATGAATTATAATGTAATATTAAAAACATTACCTGAAAGATATGTTGCGAGTGTAAGAAAAATAATACCGTCTTATAATCAAGAAGGAATACTATGGAATTTGCTGATGACGGAAACAGCACCAACTATAAATCTTCAGCAGGCGTGCTGCGGTGAAAGTCTTGCAATTTTTCACGATGAAGGATTTAAGGAAAACGATGTAGATGTAGAAATACAGATGCCGGTAAAAGGACAGTATAAGGATACTGAAAATGTGGTATTCAAAACGGTTCCAGATGTTGAATTTGCCTCTGCCACTTATAAAGGCAGCTATGATTAAATTACGGCAGTAAATCATGCGATTGCCGGTTGGGTTCAGGATAATGGCTATGAATTCAATGGTGCAATGTTCTGTATTTACCATGTCAGTCCTGCACAAACAAATAATCCTGATGAATTGGTAACCGAGGTTTGCTATCCTATCAAAATGAAATAATATCAGCTTATATTAGCTGATGCATATAAAGATTTAAAATAGGTTTAATACTAAAATCATAATTATGAACTTAGGTCTTAATGGAGATATAATCTCTGTTGAGACCTTTTGCTTTTGTCACGTCCATGAATACTGAGGTGCTCAATAAAACTTTGAAGAAGCTTAATAAAGTAAAAAAATTGACTATTTATTTAATTAGATATATACTTTCGGCAAGTATCAGCATAAGACTTGATGAAAAATGGCTTCTTTTCAAGGAGAAAAAATGGAGCTCATATCAAAAGAATTCTGTAAAGATACCATGGCACTGGGCTGCCGTCATACTCTTGGACTTAAATCTGACGGAACAGTGATAGCTGTGGGTGATAATAAATATGGCCAATGCGATGTAAGTGGTTGGCACGATGTACGACGTCCCGGTAACCGGTGAGCAACAAACCCGTCAGAGACAGATTTATTACTAACCATAAAAAAATCCGGAGGATGGTATGGAAACATATACAAAAAATGAATTGGAAGAAGCTTTGCGTACTGTTTCTTCAATTATTAACAGATGTGAAAAAGCACAGCTAAAATTTGTGGAGGGTACTTCTCAGCATACATTGCTATCTAACAGGATAAAAGCAATGTATATTTCCAAAATTTTAATAAATAATGAAAGTATTACAGACAGATGTACAAAAGAAGAATTGGAAACTGCATTAACACCTGTATCTTCAATTATCAGCAAATGTGAGAAAGCACAGCTTAAATTTGCCGATGGAACAGCTCATCATACTCGCTTCAATAAGATGATAAAAGCTATGTATATTTCAAAGTCATT